>CAZVEV010000324.1:920-6280 GCA_964625865.1 uncultured Planctomycetaceae bacterium
GCCCCTTGAAGAAGACCGGCGGGCGAAACCACAGCGGCAAGATCACGTGCAGGCACCGCGGCGGCGGACACAAGCGGATGTACCGTGTGATCGACTTCAAGCGCAGCAAGGACGACATGGCGGCCGAGGTGCTCACTGTCGAGTACGATCCGAACCGCACGTGCAACATCGCCCTGGTGCAGTACGAAGACGGCGAGAAGCGTTACATCCTGGCCCCGGTGGGACTGAAGGTCGGAACGCAGATTCACTCGGGCGAGAAGGTCGAGCCGAAGGTCGGCAACTGCATGCCGCTGTCGAACATTCCGCTGGGCATGACGGTTCACAACGTCGAGATGCGACCGGGGCAGGGCGGCAAGATGGTTCGGACGGCCGGTGCGTCGGCACGACTGATGGCCCGTGAAGGCAAGCACGCCCACCTCGTGCTGCCCTCCGGTGAAATGCGAATGGTCAACGCCAAGTGCCGCGCCACCCTCGGGCAGGTGGGCAATGTTGAACACCAGAACCTGCGTCTGGGCAAGGCCGGGCGCAAACGCCACCTGGGACGTCGCCCGCACGTGCGCGGCTCGGCGATGAACCCCGTGGCCCACCCGATGGGCGGTGGCGAAGGTCGCCGTGCAGGCGGGCGCCACCCGGTGTCACCCACGGGCAAGCTGGCCAAGGGCGGCAAGACGCGTCGCAAGCGGAAAGCGTCGAACAAGCTGATCATCCGGCGCCGCCGCAACGTGCGTCACGGACAACTGACCTTGTAAGAGGATGAAATCGGCAACCGGGAACGCACCGGTGGCCGGCGACAAAGGACAACCATGACACGAAGTGCGAAAAAGGGCCCATACGTCGACGAGAAGCTGTACCGCAAGGTCGAGAAGGCCAATGAAAGCGGCCGGCGCGATCCGATCAAGACGTGGGCCAGGACGTGCACCATCGTCCCCGAATTCGTGGGCTGTACTTTTCTGGTGCATAACGGAAAGGTCTTCCACAGCGTCTTCGTCACTGAAGACATGGTCGGCCACAAACTCGGTGAGTTCAGCCCGACCCGCATGTTCCGCGGGCACACGGGCCGCAAGAGATAAGACAGACCGGGGCCAGCCCCGGCGATGGAGTTCATGCGATGGCATGGCAGGCAAAACACAGATACGCACGCATCAGTGCTCGCAAGGCCCGGCTGATCGCGGACATGATCCGCGGGCTGGACGCACAGGATGCATTGGACGCCCTGAAGTTCACGCCCAACCGTGCCGCAGGCATGTTGGCCAAGGTCCTGACCTCCGCCATCGCCAGCGCCGACGAGGCTGAGGCGGACACCGGCCGCCTGTTCGTGAGCGAAGTCCGTATTGATGAAGGGCCGACGATGAAGCGGTTCCGCCCGAAGGACCGCGGACGGGCCCACCCGATTATGAAGCGAACGAGCCACATCGCGGTGGCCGTTGAAGTTGACTAGGCAAGAAGAAACGAGACGTCGAGCATGGGTCAGAAGGTATCTCCCATAGGATTTCGCACCGGCGTGACGATCGGCTGGAAAAGCCGCTGGTTCGCTCCCAAGAGCAACTACGGCGAGTTTCTGGTCGAAGACGCCAAGATGCGGAAGTTCATCGATCAGCGACTGAACCGCCAGCCACCGTACGCGGCGATCAGTGGCATCGAGATTGAGCGAACGCGCGAAGAAGTCAAGGTCATCTTGAAGACAGCCAGGCCCGGCCTGGTTATCGGCCCCAAGGGCGCCGAAGTCGAGAAACTCAAAGAGGCCCTAGAAGACCTGACCGACCGTCGGGTGAGTATCTCCATCACCGAGATCCGCAATCCGGACCTTGATGCCCAGTTGCTGGCCGAGGGACTGGCCGAGCAACTCAAGCGCCGCGCGAGCTTCCGCCGGACGCTCAAGATGCGGGCCGAATCGGCCATGCAGGCCGGGGCAAAGGGCGTCAAGATCATCATCTCCGGTCGACTTGGCGGGGCGGAGATCGCACGCAGTGAGATGCAGTTGATGGGCTCCATTCCGCTTCACACGCTGGAAGCGGACGTGGATTACGGGTTCGCTCCAAGCTTCACGACCTACGGCGTGATTGGTGTGAAGGTGTGGGTCTACCGCGGCATGTTCGGCGAGCAGGTCAAGGAAGACGATGCGGCGCCGGCCTCGGCGTCCATGACCCGAGCGCGTCGTCGTCGTGAGCGTCACGATGGCGGCCATGGCGGGCCCGGTCGAGGTGGTCCCGGCGGTGGTGGTGGCAGAAGGCGTTCGTCTGCCGGTCCGCGAACGGCCCCTGCGCCGGCCCCCGCGACGCCGGATGCTTCGGCCCCCGAGGCGGCCCCCGCCGCCCCCGCAGAGGCCCCCGCGGCGCCGGCCCCGGACGTTTCAGCCCCCGCTCCGGTCGAGCAGCCCCCGGCGGCCGAGTCGGCCCCGGCGGAGAACCCCCAGCCGAAGGCTGATGAGTAAACAGGTGTCAAAATGCCGTTAATGCCAAAGAGAATTAAGCATCGCAAGCAGATGCGTGGGAAGAACCGCGGCAACGCGACGCGTGGCCACACGGTCTCGTTCGGCGAGTTCGGTCTTCAGGCCACCACGGCCGGCTGGATCACCGCGCGGCAGATCGAGGCCGGACGTGTCGCCGCGACGCACTTCCTGCATCGTGAAGGTCGCGTCTACATCCGGATCTTTCCGGACAAGCCCATCAGTGCCAAGCCGCTGGAAACGCGGATGGGCAAGGGCAAGGGCGAGACGGCCCACTGGGTCGCCTGCGTCAAGCCGGGCACGGTGCTGTACGAGATCGGGGGCGTTGACGAGCAGACAGCGAAGGCGGCCCTGCGCCGCATGGCCAACAAGATGCCCGTTCGATGCCGCATGGCGTATCGCCGGCCGACGATTTAAGGGCTTTGGGCAATGAAGATCAAAGAGATACGGCAACTGAGTGACGACGAACTGACGGTTGAGTTGGAACGACTCCGCCGCCACCTGTTCGACCTGCGAAGCCAGGCCGTCACCGAGAAGTTGGAAGACACGACGATGGTGGGCAGGACCAAGCGTGACATTGCGCGACTCCTGACCGTGATTCGTAAACGAGAGATCGACGCGGCGAGCCAGACGGCCTGAGCCCAAGCGAGCAAAGTATGACAAGCGCAGAGCAAGAAAGCACGACCAGGAAGCTGCGGGCCAAGACGGGCGTAGTCGCCTCGGTCAGCGGCGCCAAGACCGTCAGCGTACGGGTCGAGACACTGGTCAAGCACGAGCGGTACGGCAAGTACATTCGGCGGTGGTCGAAGTACGCGGCGCACGATCCGAAGAATGAGGCGGCTGTCGGCGACATCGTGGAAATCGCCCCCTGCCGTCCGATAAGCAAGACCAAGAGCTGGCGGCTGGTCCGCGTGGTGCGTTCGGCCCAAGGCGCCTAGCGAGGCGTTGTGGCCCAGAGGTTACGGCAGTGATACAGCAAGAGACACGATTGGAAGTCGCCGACAACACCGGAGCCCGGATCGTCGGCTGCATTCGGGTGCTTGGCGGCTCGACGCGGCGTGGGGGGTATACCCGGCGGACCGCGTCGATAGGCGACATCATCATCTGTTCGGTCAAGAAGGCGATTCCCGGCGGGGAGGTCAAGGGCGGCGACATCGTGCGATGCGTTGTGGTCCGGACGGCCTCGCCGGTGCGGCGGTCGGACGGAAGCTACGTTCGGTTTGACCGCAACGCGGCGGTGATCATTGACGAGAACGGCAACCCGCGCGGGACGCGTATTTTTGGAGCGGTCGCCCGCGAGCTTCGCGAGCAGAACTTCATGAAGATCGTCTCGCTCGCATCCGAGGTGGTTTAGCGACATGGCAAGGCATGTGAAGAAAGGCGACGTCGTGGCCGTGATAGCGGGCAACGACAAGGGCAAGACCGGCGAGGTCCTTCGCGTGGATTACAGCGTGGGCAAGGTCCTGGTTCAGGGCATCAACCGGGTGTACAAGCACCTGAGGCCGAGCCGGCAGCACCCGCAGGGCGGGCGCATCCAGAAGGAGATGCCGATCAGCATCTCCAACGTGCTCCCCGTGGACCCGAAGACGAATCTGCCCACACGCGTGGGCTTCACGGTTGCCGAAGACGGCTCCAAGCAGCGGGTGGCGAAGAAGAGCGGCGAGTCTCTCGGTACGGTAACGAAAGCGAAGTAGGTGAACAGCGATGGTCGCGCGCCTTGAAGAGAAATACAAACAGGACATCGTACCTGCCCTGACCGAGCAGTTCTCGTATTCGAACGTGATGGCCGTTCCGAAGATCGAGAAGGTCGTGATATCGATGGGCATGGGACAGGCCGAATCGAACGAGGCCCAGCTCGATACAGCCCGCAAGCAGTTGGGTCTGATCGCGGGACAGTTGCCCGTGGTCATGCGAGCCAGGAAGTCCGTCAGCAACTTCAAGCTTCGCGAAGGCATGCGCGTGGGCCTGAAGGTGACGCTCCGCGGCGAGCGGATGTTCGAGTTCCTTGACCGCCTGATCACGTTGGCGATTCCGCGGGTCAGGGACTTCCGCGGCCTGAGCCCGTCGAGTTTTGACGGGCGAGGCAACTACAACATGGGCCTGGTTGAGCAGTCGGTCTTCCCGGAAGTCGACCCGGCAACGGTCACGTTCACCCAGGGCATGAACCTGGCGATTCAGACATCGGCCGAGACGGATGAAGAGGCCCGGGCACTGCTGACGCTGTTCGGCATGCCGTTCCGCAAGGACTAAGGAAACCCACAGGGTATAGAGCATGGCAACCAAAGCGCAACGAGCGAAGGCCGAGAGGCCACCGAAGTTTTCGACCCGGACGATCAGGCGGTGTCAACTGTGCGGGCGTCCCCGAGCAGTGTACCGCAAGTTCCGGATTTGCCGCATCTGCCTGCGGAATCTGGCCGGTGAGGGCAAGGTGCCCGGCATGAAGAAGGCCAGTTGGTAGGAAGGAAGCGTCATGAGTTTATCCGATCCGATAGCAGACATGTTGACACGCATCCGCAATGGCCTCCGTGCCCGACACGAGACGGTCAACATCCGCGCATCGAACGTCTGCGAGGGCATCGCCCGGGTCATGAAGGACGAAGGCTACATCGAAGACGTCAAGCGCATTGAGGACGACAAGCAGGGCGTGCTTCGCGTGTACCTGAAGTACGGCCCGATGGGCGAGGACGTGGTGACGGAGATTCAGCGCGTCAGCAGGCCCGGCCTGCGAGTCTATAGACCGGTTGCCGATGTCCCGCGTCCGTTGAACGGGCTGGGCATCAGCATTGTCTCGACGTCAAAGGGCGTGCTGAGCGACCGGCGGTGTCGCGAAGAGAATGTCGGCGGCGAGGTGCTTTGCATCGTTTGTTGATGAGAGTGATTCAGGAATGTCGCGAATAGGAAAAAAACCGATCCC
>CAZVEV010000325.1:0-6241 GCA_964625865.1 uncultured Planctomycetaceae bacterium
GACAAGCCCGGTGGTGGCCTCAGGCCCATGCACCTACGCATTATCCGGATGAGCCTTTTTTTTCTGGCGGGGGTACGGAGACAAGACCTCAGGAAAGACAGGAGGCTGTTGACAGGATGAACAGGATGAACCCCGGCGCGCCGGGACGAAGGCGCGGGATGAAAAAGAACAACACAGAAACAAGAACAAACACAACGGAAAGAGGACGACTACCCGTCCTCTTTCCGTCTCTTTTCTCTCTTTATCCTCTATCCATTTCATCTCCGTTATCCCGTCAAACATCTCCTTTCTTTCCCGGTCTTTCGTCTCGATGCCCCCCGGCAGGAAAAAAGGTCGCACACCAATGGGACCCCCCCGCGGAAACAGGTGGCCTGCGTCGGGCACGGTCAATACAATGAAGGTACAGGCCCATGACGGTCGTGGGCCCGGGCTGGCCGGGATGTCCCGGGCCAGGTGTCCGCTAACTGGGAGAGTAGCTATGAAACGCACGTGCCTGTCGAGCGTCGCCCTCGGGTTCGCCTTGTTGTGCCTTCCGGGGTGCTTCTTCAGCCATCCGACCGAGGCCGGGCCGGATGGGAAGGCGACCGACCTGACGGTGGGCACGGTTCAGGGCGAGATCAAGCCGGGCATGCCCGCCTCGGACGTGGCGGCGATCCTGGGCTCGCCCAATATCGTGACGACCGACGAGAAGCGTCGCGAAGTCTGGATCTACGACAAGGTCTCGTCCAACCGCGTCGATACCCGCAAGTCCGTCGCGGGGGGCATTCTCTTTGTCTTCGGGGCCGGTTCGGCCCAGGCGGCAAGCACCAGTACCCAAAAGACCCTGACGATCATCATCAAGTATGACGAGCAGAAGAAGGTGCGGGACTTTGCGTACAACTATACGCAATTCTGAGGTCTCGCCCGGACGCCGGCGCGGGGGGCCGGGAGTGTGGGGCCTGCTTCTCGTCGCGGGCGCATTGCTGTCCGGCTGTGCCGGCGAGCCGGCGACGCTGGCAAGCTACTTCCAGCAGACGCCCGAGACCGCCCGCCACCGGGCCATGCAAACCCGCACGTTTGAGACGACCGATGAGGCCGAACTGCTCTCGGCCTCCGCTGCCGCCCTGCAGGATTTAGGTTTCCAACTGGAAGAGACGTCCACGGAACTGGGCATCCTGCGTGCGGCCAAGGAACGCGGGGCCCGGGAGTACGGGCAGGAGATTCGGCGCGTTCTCATTCTCCTGGCGAGTTCCATGGGCAGGCAACCGGTGATGATTCCCGTGGATATGCATCAGCAGATCAACGCGACGCTGGTCACGCGCCGGTCGGCGGTCGACCCGTCGCGGTTTTCGGTGCGGGTCCTTTTCCACAGGTCGGTCTGGAAGGGGGACGGCGCCAGCGGCAATACGTCGATTCCGCCGGGACAACTGAGCCTGGAGATGATCGTTGATGCGACAATCTACCAGCGGTTCTTCGCGAAGCTCTCCAAGAGCGTATTCCTTGAAGCCCATGAGATCTGAGGACACACCAACGTGACTGTGCGATATGCGATTCTGACATGTGCTCTGGCCCTGGCGGCTTCGGCGTGCGACCAGACCCCGCGACAGCCCCCCAAAGCGCTGCTCTCGCTCGACGAGCCGCAGATGAAGATGCGGAGCTTCCAGACGCGGACCTTCGACGTGGCCGATCAGAACCAGGCGATGCGAGGCGTGGTCGCCGCGCTGCAGGACCTGGGGTTCATCATCGAACGAGCCAACGGCCCGATGGGACTGGTCACCGCGGGCAAGTTCGGCCCGAATAACCGCGGGCTTGTCGAGCTGACCGTGGTCGTGCGGCCCAAAGGACAGACCCAGACCGAAGTGCGCGTCAACGGCGTGTTCAATACCCGCCCCATCACGGACCCAAAAGTGTACCAGAACTTCTTCATTGTGGTCGAACGATCCCTGTTCATAGGCCGGGCCGAAACCGAGCAGGACTGAGGTCCACGGATTACACGGATGGATCGAATCAGACGACAACGACCAGGCCGCAGATTACGCAGATTCTCTCTGATTGTGAAAAGACACACCAGAAGAAGAACGTCGTTTCCTTCTGTCTCTTCTCATCTGCGCAACCTGCGAAATCTGCGGCTAAGGTCGTTTCTTGTCGTTTCTCCCAATCCATGTGCTCTGCGGACACCTTCTTTGCTTCTGTTCCTTCTGGCCGCCCTGGCGCTGGGCGGCTGCATGGAATGGGGGTCCCAGATCCAGTGGGACTCGCGCAGCCAGATCCTCATGTCCGAGGACAGCCAGGTCAGACTGCGGGCCGTCCAGACTCGTACGCTGGACACCACCGACCGGACGACGATCCTGCGGGCCGTGGTGGCCACCATGCAGGACCTCGCCTTTGATATCGACGTGCTCGACGAGGAACTGGGGGTCGTCTCGGGAAAGAAGTGGTTTGATGGCAACAGTTTCTGGTCGGACCAGCCGACGTACTATCGCTACGAGACCGACGAGCTGCTGATCTTCAACACCAACTTCCAGACCTGGGGCCCGTTTGAGTATCGCAACGACCTGGTCCGGATAACGGTCACCGTGCGGCCGAAGGAGACCACGCGGTCTCTGGTGCGCGTCAGCCTGCAGTACAAACTCCGGCCCGTTGAGGATCCCGAGACGTACGATACGTTCTTCAAGACCCTCGACAAGTCGCTTCTCCTCGCCGGCCGGACAGGTTGATTGCAGATTGCGGATTCCTCGACCGAGAGAGGACTCCGCAATCTGCAATCCGCAATTGAGTCATCCGATCGCGTCGTTGCCCTCGTCGCCTGTGCGGATGCGCACGCAGCGCTCCAGCGGGATGACGAAGATCTTCCCGTCGCCGATGGCGCCCGTCCGGGCGCCCTTGACAATCGCGTCGACCGTCGCCTGGACGAACTCCGCGTTGACGGCGATCTCCAGGCGGACCTTCTTCAGAAGGTTCACCTCCACGTCCACGCCGCGGTACGTCTCGTGGTATCCCTTCTGCTGCCCGCAGCCCAGGGCGTTGGAGACCGAGATCTTGTACACCCTGGCGGCGTAGAGGGCCTGTTTGACGTCGTTCAGTTTCTCCGGCTGAATGTAGGCAACGATCAGTTTCATGGTCTCGATTCCTCTTGGGATATTCTTCGTGTTTCAGGTCTCGTGTGATCGTCACGCGGTGGTGAAGATCTGGAAGCCCGCGTAGGCGTCCATTCCGTGCTCGCCGATGTCGAGTCCTCGCAGTTCTTCTTCACGGCTGACCCGCAGGCCGACGGTGCTCTTGATCGCGTAGAACACGCCGCCCATCGTCAGCAGGACAAAGCCCACGACGGCAAGCACGCCCAGGGCCTGGATGCCCAACTGTGTGGCGCTGCCGGTAGTCAGCAGGCCGTTGTCGGTCGCGAACAGCCCCACCGCCAGCGTACCCCAAACGCCGTTCAGTCCGTGCACCGGCACGGCGCCGACGGGGTCGTCCACGCGAATCCGATCCAGGAAGAGCGTTCCGAGCACGACCAGCACGCCGCCGACCGCACCGATCACCAGCGCCGCCCACGACGCGACGGCCGCACAGGGCGCCGTGATCGCCACCAGGCCGGCCAGGCAGCCGTTCATCGTCATGCCTAAATCCGGCTTGCCCACAAGGCTCCAGATCGTGATCATCGCCGCCAGCGCTCCGGCGGCGGCGGCAAGGTTCGTGTTCATCGCCACCAGCGCCGCCGACGTCCCGCCGTCGGACACCACGCCCAGCGTGCTGCCCGGATTGAACCCGAACCAGCCGAACCACAGGATGAACACGCCCAGGCTGGCCAGCGGGATGTTGTGCCCGACGATGGCCTTGACGGTGGTCTCGCCTTTGCCGTTTCGGACGTACTTCCCAATTCGCGGCCCGAGCATGATCGTGCCGATGAACGCCGCCCAGCCACCGGTGGCGTGGACAACGGTCGAGCCGGCAAAGTCGCTGAAGCCCATCTCGGCCAGCCAGCCCTGGCCCGACCAGATCCAGTGACCCACAATCGGGTACACCAACCCGCTGATGACGGCAGTATACAGCAGGTAGGCCGGAAACTTCATCCGCCCGGCCATCCCGCCGGCAACGATAGTCGCCGCCGCACCACAAAACGCGGCCTGGAACAGCCAGAACGCCCAAATCGGCACGCCCGAGGGATTGGGGGCGCCCTCCAGGGCGAAGCCGGACAAGCCGATAAAGCCGTTGCCCTCCCCGAACATCAGCGCGTACCCGACGATGAAGAACATGATGCTCGCCGAGCAGTAGTCCACAAAGTTCTTGGTCAGGATGTTGCAGGTGTTCTTGGCGCGGATGAAGCCGGCCTCCACCATGCCGAACCCCGCCTGCATGAAGAACACGAGAAACGCCGCGACCAGCACCCAGACGGTGTCCAGGCCGGTGGCGGTCTTGACCAGGTCCGGCGCATCGCCGTCCGCAACTGCGGGCGCACAGGCGCACAGGATCACCACAGACAGGAGAATCAGACTCATGCGCCTCTTGGGCAGTACCACGTTCTTCATTTCTGCAGACCTTTCTTCTACGGGAATACCGTTCGACTCGCCCGACGCATATCGCAATCGGCGTGCCACACGGGAAAGACGTCCACAACTGCCTGTGGAAACAGGATTAGTGCTTTTGACCCCCAAGGCTGGCTCGAAGGGCAAACCCTCACAAATGTAACCACCCACTGCGTGAAGCGACATAAACGTAGGAAGTGTACCCCCTCGGTCTACGCGCGTGCACACAGCGGTCGCGGTAACCACATGCGCCGGGTGCCACCCTCAAGCGGAGCGGAACGAAGTGGAGCGGAGCTTGTGGGTGCGACAACAACAGTTCTCCTCGATGGGAGCGCTTGTCTGGTCACGTGAGGCACCCACAAGCTTCGCTTGAGGGTGGCACCCGGCTTCGACAATTGGGGAGCGCTCTTTTTGTGGTCGGACCGGTCGCTCGGCGCTAATAATGTAATGTGGGAGGTGGTGCCTATAGCGACGAGATGAGAAATCGAGCGGGCAGTCGGGGGACGGCGTGTGGCCGACCTTGCGGCTGTCCGGGCCGTGGGAACGTGCGGCGCGAAGTGACATCCTGCACTTATTGATCATACCCTCTGCCGAGTGTCGGCGTTCCCCAAAGTCCCGCGATGCGGGAAGGAGTTTACCATGACCGGTCAAACACCAGGGACGCTGCGCGCTGTCAGGGCGTCGGGCGCACTGCAGGGAGGCTCGCGATGCCGTGAGATTGTCCACACCCGGGCCCGCGACAGAGGCCCGGCGGGAGGGTTCACCCTCATCGAACTGCTCGTCGTCATTGCGATCATCGCGACGCTGGCGAGCATCCTGACGCCATCGCTCGTGATGGCGCGAGAACTCGCGCGCCGATCGACGTGCGCGACGAACCTGCGCAACATTGGGGTGGGCCTGTCCATCGCGGCCGAGGGGGGCGGCAAGTCCTCGTATCCCTACGTGCCGCTAAGCGGCGCCGGCTGGAACGTGGCGGTGGGCACGGGGCGCAACGTCGACCCGGGCGACGGGGGCAACCAGGGGCGGAACCCCACCGCGACGCTGTACCAGTTGGTTCGCAAGGGCGCCTGCAAGGGCGAGATGTTCGTCTGCCCCTCGACCGACGAAGAGCCGGCCGACGAAGGGGACTACCGGGCCTACTGGGACTTCGCCGATGCGGCGAGCATCTCCTATTCGCTGATGAATCCGTACGGCCCGGAGCGCTACCTCAAGGAGACCAACGAGTCAGTGTTCCTTTTAGGTGACGCCAGTCCCTACTTCGACCCGGACACGGGCCTTCGCAACAGCGTGGCCCCGGTGGACCTGGCGGGGACCTCCGACGTGGAGGCCGAAGAAGGCAACAGTCCCAACCACGCCCAGGCCGGCCAGAACGTGACGGTCGCCGGCGGCGCGACGCGATGGGCCGAGCGTGCCGACTGCGGCGCCGCCGGGGACAACATCTACACCGCGGCCGGGGGCGAGACGGACCCGGGCGGGACGATTCCCACCGGCGCCGAGGCGGGCCCGTCCGGGCCGCGCGACACCTTCCTGGTGCCATGACCCAGGTCATCCCGCAGGCGGTTGCGTCGGGCCCGCCCGGCCCGGCGCAACCGCCCGGGGAGCGGGGCGATTTAGGAGGTTCACCAAAAGCGCGCACGAGAAAAGGTGTGCAACGGGTCTGCACGCGAAATGACGAATCGGGGTGCCGTGGGGGGGGGGGGGGGGGGGGGGGCCCCCCCCCGAGGAGACCCCCCCCCCCC
>CAZVEV010000326.1:0-5939 GCA_964625865.1 uncultured Planctomycetaceae bacterium
ACGCCCCATTTTCATACTCTACGGGTGAGCCAAAGGCTCATGAAGGACTGTCCCCCTTTCGCTTCGGCAAGATTAACGTTGATCCGCGTATTGACGATGGATATACTGTGTATATAGAATTCGGAGAACATACGCATGATCAAGACGCTGACAAAACACGGCAACAGCTTTGCAATGGTGATCGACAAGCCCATCCTGGATCTGCTGCAGGCCACGCCCGAGACGCCCTTCGAGATCATCTCCGACGGGCGATCCCTCGTGCTGACGCCTGTTCGCGATCCCGAAGACGAGCAGAAGTTCGACGATGCCGTTGCGATGGTCCACAAACGCTTCGGCCGGGCCATGAAGAAACTCGCGGAATAGGCCATGACCACGCCGCGATTCCTCGACCTCAATCACGTTATGCGCCTGCATCGCAGCCTGCTCGAGCATTACGGCGGTATGGACGGCACGCGAGACATCGGGCTCCTGCAATCCGCCATCGCCATGCCGCAGGCCTCCTACGACGGCGAGTATCTCCACGCTGACATCTTCGACATGGCCGCGGCGTACCTGTATCACCTCGTCCAGAACCACCCGTTCCTCGACGGCAACAAGCGTATCGGCGCGGCGTCGGCCATCGTGTTCCTGGCGATCAACGGCATTCAGATCGACAACGACGAGGAGGGCCTTGTCGACCTGACCCTCTCGGTCGCCACCGGGCAATCCGGCAAAGGCGAGATCGCGGCGTTCTTCCGTTCGCATGCCCAGTGATCCGCCACGTGGAGCGTCAGTCTACTCCCCCGCGCCCGAAGGCGAGGGGGTCTCATTCGCAAAGCGCCCATTTAGCCCCCGGTGAACACACCGGGGGGCTCCCCTTCGAACGCACACGGGCAACGATCGCAACTCTTCGATTGCATCCAATAAGCAAGTGAGATTCCCCGCCCGAATTCGCCGATCACGGGACGCTTTCCGGGAAGTACTTTCCGTTGTAACCGATTGTTAAATAAGCACTTCCCCCCCCGAAAAACATGCAACTTTTCCCTTGCAGAAACCGGCCGAGTGTGGTAATATTTCGGTCGTTGTCGGTCCGCCGCAGGCGGATCGGCAGAGCCTAGAGGTGGTGAGGTCAATTGCAATTGGAAGGCTTCGCCCAAACGGTTACAGTTTACAAAATTTACAATTAGTTTTTCCAGGCGGCCCGGGGATGGTCTCCGGGCGACAACAGATTCCCGCGACGAGGCAAACGGATGGGTCAGGTGCTGAGAGCCACGGCACAGAGGATCACGCGAGCGCCGAACGCTCGGCCTCTCCCCAAACCCCTCACCCCCGGCCTGCCCTGCATAGCTCCCAGAGCGACGCAGGGGCCACCGACGCACCGTCACGCGGAATCAGATTTCCTATCAGTGAGGATCCCATGCACACAATCAAAACCCTCGCCGCCGCGACGCTATGCCTTGCCCTCGCCGCGGCATCGGCCAACGCCGGGCCTTTCTTCAGCTCTTCCACAACAGGCAGTATGGGAGACGCCACCACATGGGGCGACGGCTCCGGCCTGACCGACGGCGACACAACCAATAACTCGGTCATCTTCGAAGTCTTCTTCGATTTCACCACCGACGCCGACAACGAGGCCGGCGCGCTCTTGCTCTGGGAGGCCGGTGACACCTCCGGCTCGTCCCTCACGATCAAAGGCGACAACCTCTTGTTCGCGTCACGACACAGCAACACGCTAGAAGTCGTTGACGCTGCCCACGGGCTCACCGCCCCGCAAGCCGGCGTCCAAGTCGTCACCGTCGTCGACCTCACCGCGGACACCTCCACGGTCTACGTCAACGGCAGTTCCATCGGATCGGGCGCCAAAAACCAAAACGACTGGGCCGGCGGCAACCCCGCCGCTCTCGGCACCGCCGTGAACACCAACGAAATCGGCGCCCGGCCCCATACATACTACGCCGGTTACGGCTCCATCGCGTCCTACCCCGACGCCGCCAATGCCAACTTCTCGTTCAAGGCCTACCTCCTCGGCGGCCCCGGCAACGAACTCAACAACATCCTCGTCCCCGAGCCGGCCACCCTCGCCCTGGCCGCGGTCGGCCTGCTGGGGCTGCGGCGGCGTCGGAGATCCTGAGCTTGTCGAAGGGGAGACGATAGGCGTTTCGGATGAAGATTCTTGCGAGGTCGGCCTTGACACGGCCGGGCTCGGACAGTAGAGTATTACAATCAGCTCGGGGATGTTCCCCGGGCGACAACAGATTCCCGCGACGAGTCAACGCGGAGGGTCACGTGGTGAAGGTCACCGACACAGAGGATCACGCGAGCGTCGAACGCTCGGCCTCTCGGCAAACCCCTCACCCCCGGCCTGCCGACGCACCGTCACGCGGAATCAGATGTCCTATCAGTCAACGCTGATGAATGATGTGTCAACACGAACAACGAACAAGCTGCGAAGAGTCTGTACGTAGGTGCGGACGCTTCGCAGCTTGTTTTACTTAACGACCGTTTCACGAAACACAAGAAACAACGTCTCACCTACAAAAACATGTTACAACAGGAGTAGATCATGGCAGTTCATCGAGTTGTCATCGTTGGCGTAGTGGTAGCTGTTTTCGGCCTCGCTTCGACGGCCGGCGCAGCCTTGATCGGCCCGGGCATGAGCATTGGCGACGCCGGGGACGTCGACACGCCGGGCCAAAATCGGCTCAACGTCGACCGGTCGGCATTCATCAACCTTGGCCCCGGCACATACAACGTGAATGATTTCGGCCTTCGAGTGAATACGCACGCCGCCCCTGGCACGATCGCAGCAATGCTGCTCAGCGGGGCGCCGTCCACCTATACGACCCTTTGGGTCAGTCCCGACTTCGATCCGATTGCCAACGGCGTTCAAACCGTGAGCTATACGGCCGGCACGCAGCAATTCACGCTGGCGGCGGCGACGACTGTGTATGGCGGTGTCTTCACGAAGAATAACGGCGCCGCCATTATCGGCTTGGATGCCAATAATTCCGATGCGGGCAACAGCAGCAGTACCGACCATGACACCGCCTACACCGCGCCCACCGGTGCGGGCCAGTCTGTCACCGGGATTAGCAATCCCAATCTGGGGCGCACGTACGCCTTCGAGATCAACGTCACGCCCACCGTCCTGAGCACCGGCGGGTTGATCGGACCGGGAGCGGCAACAGCCGGCGGTAGTGCGGATGGTGGGGGCGGGAGAACGAATGTCGAACAGGATTTTTTGACGCTTACCGCGGGCACGTACGATGTCGAGGACTTTGAGTTTCATGCGGTCAATACAAACGGCACCGTGCAGCCGTTCCTGGCCGAGCGGACGACGCCTGGAGCGAACCATCGACACACGCCCCTTTGGGTTGGTTCGGCGGTCACGCCCTCTGCGACAGGAACCAACACGGATACCTATGTGTTGGGAAGTGAACAGTTCACTTTGGCAGCGACAACGGACGTTTATGCAGGTTTTGTGATGACGGACAATGCGGTCGGCTTCAGTGGTGGCGGCGTCACCGATCATCAGGGCAGCGCTCTTTCGCCCGCCGTCGGCGTGGAACTCGTGACATTCTCCCACAAGAATCTGGGCAGAAGCTACTCGTTCGGCGTCAACGTCGCCCTGGTCCCGGAGCCGTCCACATTGCTGCTTTCCGCCCTCGGCCTGCTCGGCCTTTTCGCGCGCGGTCGGCGTGGTTAATCGGGGCGGTTACCCTTTTGGGCTCATCCGGATAATGCGTAGGTGCATGGGAAAAGGGGACAGGCTACTTTTTCGCTCGTTTTCTGGGGCGGCCGCGGGGGCGGAGGGTCGATTCGAGTCCCAGCGTTCGTGCGATGTGGCTGACCCAGGCGTCGCTGCCGTAGGGGCGGCCTCGCGAGAGGCACAGGTGCAACGCGGCTACTTCCTCGTCCGCTTGGGGCTGATTAACCGTGTCGAGCCAATCGTCGGGGCGGCCCAGTTCGAGCGGAATCGGGGCGGGCGAAACGGGGACTGGCTCCGCATCCGTTGGCGGTGCCTGTCCCCCTTTCGCCTACGAAATCTCGAACCCTTCGTCCGTTCGGCGGACGCATTGGTGGCGGGCCCAGGCGGGGTCGGTTTGGGGGTGGTCTGATCTGAAGTGGACGCCGCGGCTTTCGGTGCGGCGGGCGGCGAGTTCGGCGATCAGGCATGACGCGACGAGCATGTTCTGGATTTCCCAGGCGGCTGGGTCGTTGAAGAACTCCTTGTCCAGCACGTAGCGGGTCCAGAACAGGATGATCTCCCGCGTTTCGTCCAGGCGCGGGCCGCGACGGTCTATCCCCACGTTTCGCCACATCACCGACCGCAGCGAATTGCGGATGTCGGTCATGTCCAGTTCCGTGCGGTCGGAGACCGGGTTGACCCAGTCGATCATCTCGCGCGCGCCCAGGCGCCCGTTCTCTTCCGCCAGGGCCTCGCCGGCCGTCCGGCCGCAGACCCGGCCGAAGATCAGCGCCTCGGTCAGACTGTTCGATGCGAGGCGGTTGGCCCCGTGCAGGCCCGTGCAGGCGGCCTCCCCGCAGGCCAGCAGGCCCGGTACGTCGGTGCGTCCGTCGAAGTCCACCTTCAGCCCGCCGATCATGTAGTGGGCGGCCGGGTGGACAGGGATCAGGTCAACGCCCGGGTCGATGCCGAAGGAGCGGCACTGGGAGTCGATGTGCGGGAAACGGGCGGCGAACGCCTGGGCCCCGATGTGTCGCACGTCGAGGTACACGTGGGTCGAATCGGTTCGCCCCATTTCCGACAGGATCGCCCGGCTGACGACGTCTCGCGGGGCCAGTTCAGCCATCGGGTGATAGGCGTCCATGAACCGCTGTCCGTCCTTGTCGACGAGGTGAGCCCCCTCTCCGCGAACGGCCTCGGAAACCAGCGACCGCGTGGACCCGGCGATGTAGAGCGTCGTCGGGTGGAACTGCATCATCTCCAGGTCCGCCAGCGTAGCCCCTGCGCGGAAGCCGAGAGCGATAGCGTCTCCGGTGGCCCCGGGCGGATTGCTGGTCTCTCGCCAGAGCATGCCCGCCCCGCCGGCGGCGAGGATCGTTTGGCGGGCCTCGATCATCTGCGCGCCGTATCGCGGATTGTACGTCAGCGCCCCCACGCACCGCGCGCCGCCCCCCCCCGCCGGCGGGTCGGTCACCAGGTCGATCACGAAGCAGTTGTCGAAGACCTTCAGGTCCTCGGTCTCGCGGGCCCGCCCGGCCAGTCCCTCGGCCAGCACCGCGCCGGTCGCATCGCCGTCAGCGTGCACGATTCGGTTGGCGCTGTGGCCGCCCTCTCGCCCGAGGCTCAGTTGCCCGTCGGCGGTGTCGAATCCCACGCCCCAGTCCATCATCTCGCGGATCGATTCCGGCGCGGCGGTCACCACGCGGTGAATCACGTCGCGGTCGCCCATGTCGGCCGCCGTGGCCAGCGTGTCGGCCTCATGGGCCTCAGGGGAGTCCTCATCGCTCATCACCGCCGCCAGGCCGCCCTGGGCGTGATAGGTGTTGCTGTCGCCGAGCGTTCCCTTGGCGGCGAGGATGACCTGCCCATAGCGGGCGGCCTCGATCGCAGCGCGCAGACCGGCCGCCCCGGACCCGATGACCAGCACATCGGTGAAGATGTGCGGCAGGCGGCGTCCTTCGAAGCTGACCAGGTATCGACGTTGGAGATACTGTGTCTTCATGTCACCACCACTGTACATCCACGCGAGGACGATGTCGAACCTAAGACGGGCAGGGCGTGCGACGGGTTGGCACCACCCCAGACGCGCAGGAGAGATTGTCGGGAAACGGCGGCCTGACGCCCGGCGTCGCAGCGGTGTCCCGGCCCCGGGCGGCTGCGGTGGATGAAACGAACACCCAGCCGTGGCGTGGATTTGTAAAGCTGTAGCTGCGAGTCGCGCGTGTCTGGAAGGTGTTTATGTCCAGCAAATCAGCGACCATGTGGTTCAGGA
>CAZVEV010000326.1:5949-6211 GCA_964625865.1 uncultured Planctomycetaceae bacterium
GAGTTGGGCGGCACCGGCGGCCGGGCCCCCGGGGGGCGCCGGGGGGCCCCGGCCGCGGGCGCCCACCCCCCCGGCCCCCCCGGGGCCGACGAAGAACGACTCTTACCCCTTCGACCGGTCCGATCGTCGCTCAGGCCGCGGCCTCGTGCGTGCCAAGGGGTCTGGCTGAGCAGTTCCGAGCCCTAACTTCCGGCCCGGTGCCGTGGTTTGACGGAGGGTCGTAGGGCGTGCAACTCGTTTGCACGCGGAACGGTGATGCTAC
>CAZVEV010000327.1:0-6191 GCA_964625865.1 uncultured Planctomycetaceae bacterium
CCCCCCCCCCCCCCCCCCCCCCCCCCCCCCCCCCCCCCCCCCCCGGGGGGGGCGGGGAGGGTGGAAAGGACGCCCCGGCTAGTGACGAATCAGTGCTCCACCGGGACAGGCCCGGTGGTGGCCTCACGCCTGCACATCAGTGACGTGTTACGGGGATAGTAGAGGACGCTACCCTATTCCCCTGATAGGCGTTCGGCTGAGAAGGCCGCGGCGTCTCGATCCCTCCCCAACCGAACTCGTCCTGCCGCACAGCCCTACGCCAGCGCCTTCTTGCAGAACTCGAGGCATCGCTTGACTTCCTTGACGGCGTTCGAGCCCTGGGGGACCGGGTATTCCAGCTCGATATCGGCGGGGAAGGTGGCCTTGGTCTTCTTCATGTACTGGAGGATCTCGGCGATTCCGCTGTCGCCCTGGCCGAACGGCATGTTCTTGGCGCCGTTGGTCTTGAACTTGCGGTCCTTCACGTGCAGGCTGACGATTCGCCCCGCGTACTTCTTCAGCATCCCCAGGGCCGTCTCGTTATTGCGGGCCGCGTAATGACCGATGTCCAGGTTGATCCCCACGTACTTGTTCTTGGCAAACCAGTCGGCGTCATACGTCGTCGGCGTCATCTGCGTGTGGTTGTGCATGCCGATCATGATCTTGTACTTCTCCGCCAGTTCGGCCGCATGTCCAGCCGCGTCGCCCGACAACTCGCGCGTGATCCCCGTCGCGCCGAGCGCCTTGGCGACGTTGAAGTAGTACTCCATCTCCGCCTTGGGCATGTTCTTGTTGCCGATCGAGCCGAACTTGACGAGGTGGATGTTCACGCCCGCGTCGTTGTACTGCTTCCGGACGGCGGTGAACTTGTCCATCGACACGCCCAGACGCCACTTGGCCACGCTCGCCCCGCCGCGACGCCGCGAGCCCTTGGGGGCGCCGGCAAGTTCCTCGGCGACGTTGCCCATAAGCTCGATCGAGCTTATGCCGCTCTGCGTAACGTGCTTGAGCATGTCGGTCGCCGGGCCTCGCATGCTGCGATAACTGTACGTGATCACGCCGATCTGAACGCCGCAGACTTTCGAGTTGGGCTTGTCAGCCGCCGCCGCAACGGCGCCCCCGGGCATCATCGACGCCGCGGCGGCCGCCGCGGCAGCCCCGCCAAGAAACGTTCTACGCGACAGGTTCGTGTTCTGGTTATCCATGATCTCTCTCACACTCCACGGTTCGACAGTCAGTCCCCGGCCCGCGACCATCGCGAGCAGCCGGATCAATTCTATGGGAACTTCGGGGGGTGACAACCCCGTCCGGCGAAATCAAGCCAGTTGAACTGTGGCGTATTCTCCCGGCGGGTCGAGCGAGTTCCACCGCCGACCACGCGCCGTGCCAACCAGAAGAGCCAACCGTCCCGGTCTATTCCGCGCGCAGCTCCCAGCGGTTGGGCCGGCCCTTTAAGAGACCGAACCGCTTGACGATTCGTTTGCCGCCCACCGTCGCGGTGACCTCGTACTCGCCCAGGTAGCCTCGCACACGGGCGGCGCCCGCCTTGTCGGTCTTCAGCGTTGCACGAGTCCACCACGCGCCTTTGATGAGTTTCTTCAGCGCAACATAGGCGGGCTTGGGCGTCATGTCCGCCCGCAGGAACCCCGCCGGGGCGCCCTGCCAGGCCCGAGCGTCGGAAAAGTCCCACCACGTGATCGCCTCGACAGCCGGATGCGAGAAGAGCATAGTGTAGACCCTTGCGACGTGCTCGGCCTGGTACGTCTCGCCGTCGGCCGTGCTGGGCCAGTTGCCCCGCCGGCCGCGCCACCCCTGCTTGCCCGAGAGAATCGTCGTCTCGGTGAAGTGGATCGGCACGCCGAATCTCGCAAACCGGCTGCACACGTCCCAGATCTTCCGGTTCGACCAGGCCCCGCCATGCATGTGACTCTGAATGCCGATCACGTCGTAGACCCGCTTGCCCCTGGCGTCGACGAGTTGTCGAATCAGCTTCTCGTAGGCCGCATCGGTGCGATAGTCGTTGATCAGCAGCGTGGCGGCGCCGGCCTTGCGAGCGTGGGCAAAGCACTCCAGCGTGAAGGGGACCTGTCCGAGTTTCTTCCACAGGGCCGTCAGCTTCGGCGACTTGCGGCCGAACTCGGGGCGGTCGAAATGCGTGGCCTCGTTGACGACGTCCCAGGTATCGATCAGGCCGCGGAACCGCCCGACGCAGTCGGCGATGCGGGCCATCTGCAGGCGTCTCAGTTCAGCCGGGTCGTCGGGCCACCACCTCGCATCCATGAAGTTCCAGGCCAGCGGATGGCCCTTCGTGACGATCCGGTGGGCCTTGCACCACTTGGCGACCCGGGTCATCCGGTCGTGCATGGGCCGGCCTCGCTGCTGTTCGTATATGGGCCAGTAGAACGGCAAGGTCGCGGAGTTCAGCAGACCCGCGTAGTGCTTCAGGTAGGCCTTCATCGCCGGCGTGTCGGCGGCGGGATTGTGAGAGAGATTGAAGATGTTGCTGCCAAACAGAAAGGCGTGCCGGACCTGACGCACCTCGACGACCGCGCCGGCGGCGGGCCTGCCGTCG
This sequence comes from uncultured Planctomycetaceae bacterium, assembly GCA_964625865.1. GTDB lineage: Bacteria > Planctomycetota > Phycisphaerae > SM23-33 > SM23-33 > CAZVEV01. The sequence continues at coordinate 2,552 of CAZVEV010000327.1, forward strand.
GCACCGACGACCCGAATCGTGACGTCCGCCTTGCGGTGCTTCTCGATCCGCCCCGCCGCACCGGCCCAGAGCTCGGCGTCCGACTCGGCCCCCGCCGCCAGCGGCGCCGACGCTAACGCCGCAAGCACCACAACGCCCAGAGTCCGATTCGCTGCTGCCATGCGAATTCCCTTTCCCTCCCGACACGTTCACTGCTCGCCCCCAACGATCCGTCGGTTCCGGCCATCGACCGCCGCTCCGATGCCAATAGCGTCCCAGCCGAAGTCACGATAGTCCACCGCCATCTTGGAGACAAGCGATTCGATGTGCGATCCCGTCGCATGGTGACCCGTCCCGGAAACGGGCCACGTCTTGTCGGTCACGGCCTGGCTCTCGTGGGCCAGTTTCGCCTGACGTCCCTGTTCTTGAAAAAAAAATGCCACCACGCCAGAAAACCCCTTGACAGGCAGCCGCCGGGCCTGTAATATTCTGAGTATTGGGTTCGTCTGCTTGAAGGGAGCGCGAACCTGAGGTTCGGTGGGAGCTCGCCGAATCGAAGTTGAGGGTAGGAGCGTTGCCCGCTCCTTCGCATGTCCTGCCCAGGCCGCACGGCCAAGTTCCCGAAGGCACGGCTCTGCTTCAGGTACGTGTCGTTCGAAACGCTTGTGGCGCTTGTGATGCTTGAGACGCTTAACGTGCTTGGCTCGCTCGTGCCATCAGTTCCTGTCCTGGGCTTTGACTGTAAGGAGATGTGGCAATGAGGAAGGCGACCTTGACGTTGCTGGCCGGTGTTGTTCTGTACGCTTGCACCCCTGTCATGGCGGGATTCGTTCCCGGCTCGTTCGACGTGGACTTCGGCACGCCGCGCCCCCACCCGGGCCCGGGCGGCCGACACGGCCCGCCGGAATGGGCCAACGCCCCCGACTGGGTCGTCGACATGGTCGGAGCTAAGCACGAGTTGGCCAATCTGGACCTCACCGAAGCCCTTGGCGGGGCCGGGCAGTATCCCGTGTCCATCTCCGGCCAAACGGACGAGGATCCGGATATCCACATCACCAAGTCGGTCGAGAACGCCACGGACTATGATTGGGACAGGTACGAGGTGCACTTGGACGGCGCGGGCGGGGCCACCTTCGTCGGCACGGCCACCAGTGACACCTTCACCGTGATCAGCCAGGACGCGTTGAAGATCGTCTACGGCCTCCCGAGCCCCGTACTCCAGGGCGCCACGGTGGTACTGGAGTTCGACGTGAATATCCCGACTACCGGTGACTTCGGATTCACGCTGACCCAGGTCATCCCCGAGCCGTCGACTCTTGCCCTGGCCGCCCTCGGCCTGCTGGGCCTGCACCGACGGAGACGACGCGCATAAGCGCCGGACTGCAACGTCACAGATGCCGCACGGGGCGCCCCATTGATCGGGGCGCCCCGTTTCATCTTTTCCGGACCCTGCGGTCCTCCGCACATGAAACAAGACGCGAGACGATCACGCCGACTGCTCGTCGTTCGGAAGGTCTAGCGGGCTGGCGAGCAGTTGTTCGGGAGCCGTCGCCTCGATGTACTCCTGGCGGAGGAACGACTCGTTGGACGTGTTCTCCAGCAGGCGGCGGACGAGATAGGCCATGCCCCCCAGCAGGTCGCCGTGCGGACAGTACAGCCGCACGCGGGGCGTGACGAGCAACAGGGCGTTGCGGAACGGTTCAGCCATGCCGTAGAGGATCTGAAACTCGGTGCGATCGGCCGGGACGGACAAGGAGCGGGCGGTCTCCAGGACGGCGCTGACCGAACGGACGTTGTGCGAGGCGCAGGCGAGGTGACAGATCTCGTGATTGCGGAGCACCGTCTCGGCTGCCCGCTCGAAGGCCGCGTCGGTGTCCGCCTTGACGGTGTAGACCGGGCAGGGGCGCCCCTCGGATTCGGCGGCGGCGACCTCCTGGTCCCAGTAGGCGCCCTTGACCAGGCGGACGGAGATCGGCAGGTCCTGGTCCCGCGCCCAGGCCAGCAGGCCCGCCAGGTCGGCGTCGGCGTCGCGGAGGTAACACTGGACGGCGAGCGTCAGGTGGGGCCAGTGACGGAACTCCGCGTCACCACGAAGCTGTCTGTACAACTCGAACGTGATGTCCTTCAGGGGCAGGTTCTCCATGTCGATACAGAGGGTCGCCCCGAGATCGACCACCTTGCGATATACGCCGCGAAGCCGCCCGAGCATCTGCCCCACCGTCGCCTCCACGTCGGCCTCATCCACGTGCGACGTCAGCGCCGACGGCTTGATCGACACGTTGATCCGCGGCGAGTCGCCCCAGTCCGCCCCGTCGCCGCCGCCCAGGGCCGGCCAGCCACCCTGTGCCCGCCCCAACGCGTCGAGGACCGCCATGTACTGCGCCGCGTACCGGTCGGCCGCCGCGTCCGAATCGACCGCCTCGCCAAGCACGTCCACCGTAAACGCATAGCCCCGACTGCGAAGCCGCCCCAGGTTCCGCACGGTCCGCTTCAGGTCGCCCCCGACGATGAACTGGCGCGCCATCGCCCGGGCGTTGCGGCGGATCACCCACCCGGCTACACCAAGCCCCACCGGCCCGAGCGCCCGCGCGACGGCCACCGGCCAGCGAACGATCGACGGCACCTCGCGGGAATCCGTCAGGTGCTCCTTCATCGCCGCCCCCAGCGCCTCCGCCGTCGTCAGCCGCGGCAGCGACTCGATGAACCGAAACAGCCGCCCCTTGAACGCCTCATCCCGCGTCGCCCACGCCATCATCTTCCCCGTCCACCACCCCCGCCGAAACACCGAAGGCCTGTGCCCCCCGATCAGGCGCAACACCTCCATCCCCCGCGCCACGATCCGCTGTTCAAGCTCGTCCCTGTCCATATCGAGTCGGGTCTCCCCTTTCATTCTACTGGGGCCCATGTGGCAAAGGCATCAGGGCCGGCGGGCGACATGACATCATCTTCTCCTCCTGCGCCGTTTCGTCGCGGGCGGCTGCTCGCCAATCTCGTCGTCCTTCATCGCCGGGCCGTAGGTGATGCCCATGGCCTTGAGGCGGGGGTAGAGGGACTGGAGGCGGCGGTAGAACTCGTCGAAGGGTGCCAGCTTGCCCTTGTGCCACATGTGCTCGGTCAGGGCGAAGATGCGGGGGAAGACGCGCTCGTCGATCATGGCTTGTTTGACGTGGTGGTCGGTCCAGAGGCAGGCCTGGACGCCGAGGATGTGCTTGCGTTGGGCGGCGGTCAGGGATTTCGGGGCGAAGTCGTTGCCCTCGTAGGCCGTGCGGAGATCGAACGTGCGGCTGGCGGCGTACTTCGACCACGGGGAGACGGGGAAGTTCAGGTACGTGTAGTAGTTCGGCGAGCAGATAACGTCGTGGCCGCCCTGTACGCCGGCGGTCAGACCCTTGGTCTTGTGGCGTCGGAAGTTCCACCACTGAATAACCAGGTCCTTCCGCAGTGCCCCGCCCGGGTGAGTCACCACGTCGCCCCAGCAGATCGCGCGCCGGCCCTTGCTCGCGAGGAACTCTGCGATGCGGTTGGTGAAGTGGATCTGCAGTTCGTGGGAGTTCTTGAGTTTGTGGGTCTTGATGGCGGCCTGGCAGCGCGGGCAGGCGTCCCACTCGCGCTTGGGCGCCTCGTCGCCGCCGATGTGGATGAACGTGCTCGGGAACAGTTC
>CAZVEV010000328.1:0-6189 GCA_964625865.1 uncultured Planctomycetaceae bacterium
CCCCCCCCCCCCCCCCCCCCCCCGCGCCCCCCCCCCCCCCCCCCCCCCCCCCCCGGCACCCGTTCGCATCGTTCAGAGACGCTACTTCGAGGCGGTCTTGTTGTAGTTCGGCGCGTTCAGCCTGGCCCAGACATTGTAGTCGCGGCGCTTGAACGGCGGGATGGACTTCGCGACCAGGGCAGCGAGCTTCTTGTAGCCCGGATCGTTCTTGCTGGACCACTTTTTGACCTGGCCCCATCCGCCGGCCGACGTCGCAAGCGGCATGTTCAGGATACGGCTCTGATCGGGGAAGGCCACGTTGACCAGCGCCTCGAGAGGCTGGGCCGCGATCTTGTCGCCCAGTTCGGCCCGGACGGCGTCGCGGAGGGCCTTCTCGCTGTCCCTGCTGATCTTCAGGCTCTCACGCTTGTCGTGGGCGTAGTCGCCGTAGAATTGCGCATTCAGGTCCAGCCAGTCGACGATCCGCTGGAAATCGTCCTTCGAGAGCTTGCAGTGCTTACGGTGCTTGTCGCTCATCAGGTGAGCTGCCAGCCTGCCGGAGTGGGCGTAGTACTCCTTGACCCGCGTGAAGGTCGACTCCCGGTTGCGATACGCCACCGCCACCAGGCCCTTCCGCTTGATGAGCGTTTCGTAGCTCTGCGACCACCGCGTGCGCTTGCCCAGCAGGACCACGCCGGCGGCGGGCTTGTCCTTCAGGCCGTGGCAGCCGATGCAGTTCTTGTCCAGCACGGGCTGGACCGTCTGCGTGAACGCCAGCGCCATCTCCGGCTTGGGGCCCGCCGGCGGGGTGGGCACGGGGTAGGAACTCATCGCCTTGACGCGCGTCGGCAGGGCGGGTGTTCCGCGGTTCTCGTGACATCCCACGCAACTGGCCTGCTCGCCCGGGTGGAAGTAGATGATCGTCCGCATCGTCATCACCGCCAGCCCGTCCTTGTCGAGCAACTGCAGTTGCAGGGGCTCACCGGCCGGCACGGTCATGCCCACCGAGCCGTCCGACTGCACCGGCACGGTCCCGACGACCGACTTGAGGATCTCGTTGTTGGCCACCGACGGGTTGGTCTTGCTGTTGGCGGGTTGCCCGTAGATCTGGTTGACGCGCATGGCCTTGACCGAGCCGGGCTCGATTCTGATGCGGGCGGCGTAGACGTTCTGGATCAGTACCTGGGCGGTCTTCTTGGTCTCGTTCGCTTTCAGCAGCGTCGGGATGGCCGGGGGCGTCTTGCGGGCCTGCATCGGGATCGGCGCGAAGCAGGACATCTCCGGGTCGCGGTAGATCAACTCGCGCCCGCCGACGGTGTCGACCAAGAAGATGCCGTACGCGTTGGTCGAGTTGACGCGTCCCTGACGGGCTTGGCGCTCGGGCGAGTAGGCGGCCAGGTACAGGTCCTCGCTCAGCGGCCAGGGCGTGGCGAACGGCGGGCCCCAGCCCTCGGACTCGGGGAACTTGGTCTCGGGTGTGATGCGGGTCAGCGGCTCGTGCCCGTCCTCGCCCTTGGTCACGTCGACGGTGATCATGGTCCCGGTGGTGTACGAGTGGTGTCCCATCGCGGTGGCGATAATCTTGTCGGAACCCGGAATCGGGCGGGCCTCGGCGATCATCTGCGGGTTCCGCGTGTAGTTGCCGTAGTAGTGCCTCACGTCCGTCCCGTCAGGCCGCGTGGACCAGAGGCTCTGGAAGACGGTATCGTGACGGTTGATGTAGTCCCATCGCGTGTAGACGATTCGCCCGTCGGGCAGGACGCAGGGGTCCCACTCGTTGGCCTCGCCGTAGGACAACTGGCGGATCTTCACGTCGCCGGAATCCTTGTACACGCCCGGCTTGGACGGGACCGGCGGCAACTCGCCACGGTACAGCAGATACGAGGGCGTGTACCGGCTGCCGTGGCATCGACCGAAGTTCTGGCTGCGCGTCGAGATGAAGACGAACCCGCCGTCGGGCAGGTAGCAGGGGTCCCAGTCTTCCACGAGCACGGTGTGGCGTCCGCCCCAGGTCTTCATCTTGTCCGACGCATTGCCCGTCAGTTGCCTGACCCACGTGCCGTCAGTGTCGCACTCGTAGATCCAGTAGCGGCGCTCATTGCGATTCTGCGGCGAGGCGTCACAGAAACCGAACATGACCCGCTTGGCGTCGTAGGACAGGTCCGGATGCAGCGTCGTGCCCGCGGGCAGCTTGCCTTCCAGGAGGACGGTGGCCTTCGGAGCGGCCTTCCAGTTGGTCAACACCGTCAGCCCCGCGCCCGGGCGGCCGTGACGCCCGAGGTACTGGTCGCACTGGTGCGAGTAGCCCGTGGGGCCGCGCTTGTTGACCAGGAGCTTCTCGAAGTTCAGCAGCTTGTGCGACAGGATGACTTCGCGCCGCAGCCAGCGGATCTTGAGGTACACGTCCTTGCTGGCGGCCTGCTTCTTGAGCGCATCGAACTGCGGGCGGAGCTTCCGCGCCGTGGCGTTGTCGCCGACGAACGTGAAGGTCTTCTCGGTCAGTTCGATCGCCTTGCCCACGTCGCTGCCGCCGCGCAGCCATGCCGCTTCGATCATCGCCTTGTGCTCGGCGGGGAAGTCCAGTTTCGGCGCCGGCCGGCGAGCCGCGGATGAACTGCGGGCAGCCAGCAGGGCGACGCTCACGATCACAAATGCGGCCAGGAGGCGTCTTGACAGGATGGTCGTGCGAGGTCGAGTCATGTCATCGTCCTTGGTTCAACAAGTGGGGAAACTACGCGGCAGGGCGCGGGCCAGAACGTCCGTCCGTACGCTTGCCGCCAAATCATATCTTCGTTTAACAACGCGGATCACGAATCGTATCGCTTTCCCTTCGTTCCGATTCTCTGCGGTTGACTTCCTGCCTTCTCGTGGTCTCCACGCAAGATATGGTCCCCGAGTGCACGCGGAGCCCCGCCGAATCCGGGGCTCCGGTACGGGACGATGGCGGGCTCAGTCGTCATGTCTCGGCAGACCGTGGCGCTTGCGGTATTGCCTCGGCGTCATGCCCGCGTGCAGGCGGAAGGCCCGGCCGAAGCCGCTGACGCTGGCAAAGCCGCTGCACATCGCGACGGTCAGGATCTGCTGCTCGGTCTGGGCGAGCAACTGCTGGGCGATCTTCATGCGCGTCAGGTGCAGTTCGGCGGCGGCGGGATGGCCCAGGGCGGCGATGAACTTCTTGTCCAGCGTGCGGCGCGAGACCATCACGTCGGCCAGGACGTCGTCGATGGTGATCGGCTGGGCCGCGTTGGCGCGGATGGCCGTCAGGGCCGCCGCGACGTCCGGGTCGTCGATGGCCAGGAAGTCCGTCGAGCGGCGCCGCACCAGGTCGCCCGGCGGCAGGGCGATGTGCGGGGGCGATTTCCTGCGCCGCCCGCGCTTTCGGACCAGGCGGTCCAGCAGGCGCATGGCCTCGTAGCCGATCCGCTCAGCCTGCTGACAGATGCTCGACAGCGGCGGCTGGGCCGTCTCGCACAGCAGTTCGTAGTTGTTGACCGCCACGACGGCCGCCTGGTACGGCACGCGGATGCCGCATCGGCGACAGGCGTCCAGGACCTCGCAGCCCAGGTTGTCGTGCGCCGCGAAGATGCCCACCGGGAACTCCAGGTCAGCCAGTCGCTCGGCGATCATCTGCGTGTCCTGCGCGTCGCGGGGCTGGACCGTCCAGTCATCCGGGTGGATGGCGGCACAGGGGTAGCCCTTGTCGGCGAGGGCGTCGGCAAATCCCTCGCCGCGCTGGCGGTCGTGGAGCAGATTCGACCTGCCAACGAACGCGAATCGCTTCAGTCCCATTCCCAGCAGGTGGTCGGCCGCCCTGCGCCCGATCGCGGGATTGTCCGAGTAGACCGTCGTGACCTCGGGCGTTTCGGTTCGGGCATACACGTTCACGGCCGGCAGGCCCGCCGCCAACAGTCGCTCGTACTGGGCTGGATCCCAGACCGAGGCGATCAGCCCGTGGCCCTGGAAGCTCTCCAGGTCATCCCAGGGCAGTGAGGGGACAGCCTCGCGCGTGGCGATCTCCCACCCCCCATGCTGCTGGACGTAGTCGATAACGCCCCGCATCATCCGACGGTCGTTGTCGGACGCAGGGGCCATGAGCATTCCCAAGTATCTCTGGGGCAAACCGTTCCCGTCCTTTCATCGCATGGCGATTCGAAACTGGATTTCCAAACGCGCATACTTATTTACCAGATATCGGATGAATTATCCAGAGAATGTGATACAATTCTTACGTTGGACGTTAAGCCGGAGAGCAGACCGTCGTTTCTTTCGGATGGAAAGCGAGAGGCAAGAGGTCGGAACTTACTGCAAAGGAGAGTATGACATGAAGATGAACACCTTGGTAGCTGTCGCGCTGTTAGGCGGATTGGCGGCGAGCGCGAGCGCAGCGTTGATCACCACGTCGTATAGTACCGTTACCGGTGCCAACGACAACAACCAGGCCGGTCCAATGTGGGGACAGGGCATCACGGTCAACGTGGGCGCAGATACCGCCGACGCCGCGATTCCGCAGACGGTTGCGTTGACCGAGGCGTCCTTCCAGACCAGCAGTTCAGGTGTCGGCGGGTCACAGGAAACCGCTGTGTACCTTCACCTGTATGACGCTTTTGCGGTGAATGGGAGTGGCGTTCCGACGACGATCGGAAATCTGATTGCCGTCTCCACCAGCACCGTTGATTTCGCGACAGTCGGCACCAATCAGCAGGTCACCTGGTCGTTCGGCAACGATGCGATTGATAAGGCGACGGTGTACAACTACATCCTCGCCACCAACACGACCGCTGCGACACTCGGGGACTTTACCAATCTGACGACGGCCTCGTTCGAGTTAGACACGGGAAACCCCTACACCGGTGGTCAAGCCTGGCGTGCCAACGGCGACACCACTGACTGGGATTTTGCGTTCGAGGTCAAGAGCGTTCCCGAACCGGCCGCCCTGGTGCTCACCACCATGGGGCTGGCGGGACTTCTCCGGCGACGGCGCAGGCGGTAAGGGCCGTCCGTGCGTCATTCCAGACCTGAACTTGAGCAAGAAGCGATCAAGGAGGTCGCGCAACGAATTCAAAGGAGAGCATGATGAAGAAGACACTGAGCATGATGGTCGTCGTCCTGTTGGTCGCGACCGGCACGGCGCAGGCGGCTCATATCAGCCTGCTGAGTACGAAGGACGTGACGGCGTTCTCGCACACGTACACCGGTGCGGAGATCTACGACAGCACAGGGGCCGGCTACCAGAACGGTTGGACGGGCGGGGCCTCGGCGGCCAACTTCACGCTGACGACGACCGGCACGGTGCTGAACCTCACCACCACCGGGACGACTCAGACGCTGATACTCAACGGCACGAACTCGACCGACGGCGGGGCCGCCACGTGGCTCAGCGGCGTGAATGACGACTTCACGGTCGAGATGACGGTCAAGGTCAACTCCGCCCCCAAGGGCGTACGGCTCTGGATGGGCAATGATAACGAACGGATCTTCCTCAGCATCTACGCTGACAAGATCGTCACGACGAACAACGGCGGCGGACTCAAGAACGTCGCGGTGGACATGACCAGCGGCTTCCGCACGATCCGCGTTGCGTCAGACGGCGGGGCCGGCAACAGCGACGTACACGTCTGGATCGACGGCACGGCCGTCTCGGACCCGAATGGCGGCGTCTACAACCAAGGCGACAACGATAACCGCCTGCTCTTTGGTGACTCCACAAGCGCTGATGACTTTGACAGTTTCAATGTCGACATCGCCGCGTTGTCCTACGACACCGTCGGCGCCTTCGCCCCGATCCCCGAGCCGGGCACGATGGCCCTGCTGGTTCTCGGCGGGTTGGGTGTCCTGCGGAAGCGCAGGCGATAGGACACGGGCCACCAGGTCCGGGTGCGCTGTCGGTCGGTGGGCGAACGGGAACACCCAGGGTGTCCCGGTCGAGGCGCTGCGGTCCTTTTGCTCGAACAGGCTCATAACAGGCTTTCCAAATGCGCATAGAGGATATTCCAAATATCGGGTGCATTCCTGGGAGTATACGCTATAATAAACCAGACTGTAGATCGAGCCAGAGAGTGGTCCGTCAAGTCAGTCTGATGGAAAGCGAGAGGCAACGTTTCTGAACGTACTGCAAAGGAGAGTATGACATGAAGAAGAACACATGTTTGGGACTATCTAGTGCCCGTGCGGAAAAGGCGTCTTTTTGCGGCGGGCGGGGCCGTGGGGCGT
>CAZVEV010000329.1:0-6185 GCA_964625865.1 uncultured Planctomycetaceae bacterium
TCAGCTGCACAGCCGCTTCTGAAGGTATTCCAGACCACGATCGAAAGACTCCGAAAGAAGAAGGCAATCCAGACCTTGAACATCCAGGCCGCGGGTGGTGTTGCCGTTCAGGTCAATGAAGTAGGAGAGCCCCGGCCCCCTCGTGCAAAGGACGAAGCCATTGTCGTGGCTGAGATGGAACTGCCCCGCGCCAAGAACGATGCTGTTGTGGTAGCTGAGATGGAGCTGCCTCCGGCCTACTCGCCGGAAGCGGAACCCGATCTCGCTCTGGAGGTGGCGTGACATGGGCAGTCCCGGCAGTGAACGAACATACTGCCAGGGAACTCGCCTGACCGTCGAAGATGCCTTGTCGCTATCGATCAGCACGCTGCGGAGGCGCGGTCTTCTGAGCGATCGAGGCGGCAGGCAGCGCTTCACCTGGAATAACGAACAAGGCGAGGTCATCGCATCGATCGACGTGGTGGTCGACATGACCAGTCGGCCAAGCCCGATCGTCCGACTCCAGTACATAGCATCGGTCGATGGGACACGGCACAGAATCGACCTGCCTGTGGCTCTGACGTCGAGCCTGCTACATCACAGAGGCCACCGTTGGTGGTTTTCCTGCCCCGCATGCGGTCGCCGAGTCGGTGTGCTTCACCTGCCGCCGGGCGAGGTGTTCTTCGCGTGCAGAGCATGCCATGACCTCAGCTATCGTTCGAGATGGCGTGGTCACAGGGACACGATCGAACGTTAACAGAGCGTGGGCTTGCCCAGCGATTACGTTGACGTTCCACGTGTCCCTGAACTACGTCTGGAAGCGTCAGGCTACGACAGACCACCTCTGGAACCGCAGGGCTCCGGGGTGTGCACATTTGTGCACGGAACGCCATGGGTATACCACCTCTCCCGACGCGAGGAACATCGCGGCAGACCTCTTCCGCGACGTGACAGGGGCACTTCACCAGACAATACGATGCACGATACGACGACATTCGAACGCCTTGAGAGCCCGGAATTGAACTGAAGATCTCCCGCGGACCTCACGCAACGCGAATCACGGTGAAGCCGGACCGAGACGCTCCTGCTCCGTTCCGCCTCGCCTGACGCGGAGCAGTTCGCCCCCAGCGGCGGACAGCGTGAATGAGACCGTCCCGTCGGCGGACTTCAGACTGCGCCATCGGGCGGTCTTGCGATCGAGCAGTTGGACCGCGGCCTGGGCGGCGTCCTTGACGTTCAACGCCAGGATCATCCGCTGCGGGGCGAAAGCGTTATGATTGGCCACGTACACCGCGTCATCACCACCGGGGTACGTGAAGAAGCCGAGTACGGCCTCGCCTTGCCTGACCTGGAGCCAGTGCTCGGCCGGGAAGGCGGGCAGGCCCCACGGCTGGCCGGGCTTCTTGGGCTTGTTCGACTCGTTCTTTGTCGTCGGCGTGGAATACACCGCGAGGGGACGCCCGATCTTCATCAGGTCCGCGTAGAGCGCCTTTCGCTCCCGGCCGATCCGCACCAGGTGGGCGAAGCGGTGCTTCGGGTCGATATTGCCCGCCTTGTCAAACGGTCCGCCGATGAACCAGATGCACACCTTCAGCCCGAACGGGAGCGACGTGTTCAGCGTGTAGCTGTTCCAGTTGTAGTTGCTGCCCAGGATCCATCGGCCGATATGGCCGTCCATATTGCGACAGTGCCCCATGTACCACCGCAAGTCCGCGAAGTGCCACACGAACCCTCGCTGCCAGTGATAGTCGTAGTACCCGTGAATCCCGTACTTCTGCTTGATCGCGTTGGCGTACGAGACGCGATACGTGCCCACCCAGATCGGGTGCGTCGGGTCCCACTGCTTGAGCATCGCGACGTATTGCTCGATGCTCTTCTTGTCCGGATAACCGAAGTAGCTCAGCTTCTCGTTCCAGAGATTGTACCCCCAGACGCCCTCGTGGCCGCGGAGCTTGCGACACATCGCCTCGACGCGGCCGCGCTGGGCCGGACGGCGTATATCCGCCTCGACGCCCTTCTTCCACGCCAGGATGTCCACCATCATCTTCACGCCGTGCTTGCGGCACAGTTCGACGCGCCAGTCGCGGTAGACGCAGTGGATGGTGTTGAAGCCGGCCTTGCGCATGTTGACCAGCAGATTCTCGAAGACCTTCGGATCGGCCGAGAAGTGATCGACCGTGCCGTACCCCGGCGAGAGGACAAACGCGAACTCCTTCGGCGGAGCGGGAGACGTGTTGGTCTTGGGTTCGGCCTTGCCCGACTCGGCGCCCCGGGCCGGGGCGCCGCACAGCAGCGCTATCATGGCAGGAACGACCGCGAGTGCGAGTCTGCAGATGGTCTGCACGGGCCGCGTCTCCTGGACTACCTCGGATTTCCCAGATAACCTCCAGTTCGCAACTCCGCGAACTGATTCTGTAGTATTGACCGATCTCGAAGAGGCTATCAAGCACAATCTTCGACACGAACGCAGCTTCTTGCATGTCGCCAGCAGGAGTGCGTGTATGACATGCCCGTCGAACAACCGCATGAGAAACGCCCCGACCTGGGGTGTCTGTCTGACGGCGTATGGTCCCAAAACTCAGCCGTGCCGGAATCGTATCCGTGATTCGTGAACCGTTGAGATCGCCGGGGTGAGTGGAGGCGACGGCGATGGTCTGCTTGGATCGACAGCAAACCGCTACTTACAGCCCCAACCGTTCCACGTCGTAGCCCGGAAAGGCTCTCATACAGGCTTGTCGGGGTCAGAAGGACGTTTGCTGAGCCTCGAGACCGTGATAGAATCATTGGAGAGGCCCACGACGGTCGTGGGCGCAATGCCATCTGATGGGAAATCTCGGTCTATCCGGGGAATCCCGATGTAAGGATCGCAACGATGAAGGTAGCTTCCTACGTTCTTGTGTTGGCCGGCTCACTGCTGGTCTCCGGCTGCACGACGATCCACGGGGCCGCAAGGCAGGGGGATCTAGCGCGCGTGCAGAGATTGCTCCGTTCCGGCACGCCTGCCGAGTCCAAGGGGCAAAGGGGAGAGACACCGCTGTTCGGCGCTGCCCGTGGTGGGCACGTCGACGTGGCGGAGGTCCTTTTGGCCGAAGGCGCGGACGTGAACGTCCGGAATGACAAAGGCGGGACACCACTGCATGCTTCTGCCTGCAAGGGACAGCCGGCGATGGCGGAGTTCCTGATCGGCAAGGGGGCCAAGGTCAACGCGCGCGCCAACAACGGCCAGACTCCGCTGCACAAGGCCGCCAACGGGGGGGATCGCCAGGGCAACAGGCCGGGACCGGGCCACCTGGCGGCGGCGAAGGTGCTCCTGAAGCACGGAGCCGATCCCCACCTCAAGGACAACAGCGGCAAGACGCCGCTGGACCTGGCTGGCACGGAAGAGATGAAGGCCCTCCTGACGAAGTAGCGGCGGTGTGGCCGACGGACGAGATTCTCCGGTAGCGAAGCGGACCACGTGTGCCGTGCAAACGTGCGTTGTTCCAGCAGGCGAGAGTCCTGCCCCCGTATGGTCCCAAACCTCAGCCGTGCCGGAATGGCGTCCGCGATTCGCGGTGAAACCACCGCTTGAACTCCCCACAGGCTGCTCTTCGGCCCAACGTCGTAGGCGGTTCGCCGCTATGATCCGTTCGGATCTCGGAAACCGAGGCGGTAAACATGCTCCGGGCGCACACCGTACCCGGCGAGCACACCCATCTGCCCCCCTACCACTTACGCTGCTCGATGGTAGTACCGCAAGAGACCGCCCAATCGGTCGCGACACTGCACTTGGCCATCCGGACCACCAGATCCCGGACTGTCTCTCGCGTTCGCGGCCGCCCCACTCCTCGCTTGCCACTGGCGTCGTACTTCCTGGCAATCAGCTACCGATACCACCGCAGGATTGTGTCTGGTGTAACAAGCGTCTCGATCCCCATCAACACTCTCCGCCCCAGCGTCTTGCCCTTGACCGCCAGACGACGACGCTGGTCATCGGTGAAACGGATTCGCTTGCCCTTCAGATGCTCACGAAGCACCCGGTTCTCTTCCTGAAGGTACTCGACGATGTCCTGCTGCTGCCGATTCAGCCATCCGGCCAATGCTACCACAAGAATCTGCCACACATGCGCTATCATAGTGGCGATTCTACCGTCTCAAAATGCTGCGTGACAGGCCGAACCCACTGCTTGGGACTGTCCTGTAAGCCCTTCTTGAAACACGACCTGCCGTCCGGCTGAGTTTTGGGACCATACGGGATGATATTGGGCTTGGCCTTGGCGGACGGGGCGGCTTCAGCACCTAACGCCCAGGCGGCGGGCGCCGCGAGGGCGGCGGATTGGAGGAAGCTCCGTCTGGTCAGTCGGGGAGTTCTCATCGTCCAATGGCTCTCCTGCGGCCGCGGGGCGGTGCTTGTGGGCCTGGGTGACTGCTGGGGAATCTGGTTTGCCTCAGCGTCGTTTCCTGCTTCTGTTCTCGCCTCCCAGCGGAGTGACGGTCAGCGATCTCTGCGGGTCGTCTGGGTCCGTCAGCGCGGGTTTGGAGGCGTTGACGGGAGGGTCCCAGGGATTGGTGACGGGCAAGTACTTCGGGTCATTGTCCACCTTGGCGAAGTTGACCCGGGCGTGTTTGAGGAGGGTCTCGACCGTCTTCTTCCGCGCGGGATCTGCCAGCAGGTCCGTTGCTTCACCAGGATCCCGTTCGAGGTCAAAGAGCTTCTCTGGATTGCGATCGGGGCCTATGAAGAGCTTGTATCGCCCGTTCTTGATCACCCGGTCGCGGTAGTAATAGCGATTGACCACCCGCCCGTCGCGGTTGACCGCCCGCAGCGGCTTGCCTCCCATCGCGACAATCCACTCCCGCGCACTGGTCTTGGCTTTCCCGGTGAAGACGTTTCGCTGGGAGACGCCGTCCAGCGCGTACTTCGCGGGGAGCTTGGCGCCGGCGAAGTCCGCGAAGGTCACCGCCAGGTCCGTGAAGTCCAGCAGCGCCTGTGTGCGAACGCCCTTCGGTACGATCGCGGGGCAATTGACAATGAACGGCGCATCGACGCCGTTCTCGGTGGTCTTGGTCTTGCCTCCTCTCACCTGGCGGCCGTTCAGGCCGTTGGTGAAACAGCCCGGACTGCCGTTGTCGGTAGTCCAGACGATGATCGTGTTGTCGCGCAGGCCTTCGGCCTCCAGAAACCCCACCATCTTGCCCACAAGGTGGTCCATGTACCGCACCATGGCCGCGTACTTGGCCTTGTTGCCGTCCCCGGTGAACTCCCCAAGCGGCGGCGGCTTGATGAATGGGCCGTGGACGAGATTGAAGGCGTAGTACACGAAGAAGGGCTTGGCCTTGTTGCGCTTCATGAAGTCCGTGGCGAAATTGAACACCAGGTCCGGGCCGAATTTGTCCCGGAAAATGGTGTTGGTGTTGTCCCTCGCGCCCCGGCCGTGGAAGAAACGCGGGTTCCAATAGCGCCCGTCCTTGCCCTTGAGCTTCGGGTCGTGGCTGCGTGCCCAGACGAAGTACTCGTCGAACCCGATGTCGTACGGGGAGTTGGGCATGGTCTCGGTATCCGTCAACTGCCACTTGCCCACCGCACAGGTCGCGTAGCCGGCCGTGCGAAGGATGTTGCCCACGGTCGGGTTGCTTCGCCAGTCCAGGTAGGCCCGTCCCCACAGCGGCGGGTCCCAGTGGTCCACCCAGCCGTTGGTGCTGGGGTACTGCCCCGTCATGATGCACATGCGCGTGGGAACGCACTGCGGCATCGAGTATGCATTGTCGAACTGCATTCCCGTCGCGGCCAGCCTGTCGACATGCGGGGTCTTTGTGTTCACGCCGCCATAGCAGTTGACCCACTCCTTGCCCATGTCATCCACCATCATGAAGACGATGTTGGGGGGCTTGCCCGCCATGGCCGAGGGGACCATGCAGCCAAGGAGGGCCACGACCAAGCTGATTCTCCTCATGTCAGCGCTCCTGTCAAGACGACTGATAGGAAATTTGATTCCGCGTGACGGTGCGTCGGTGGCTCGGGGGTGAGGGGTTTTCAAGCGTCTTGAGCAGGGCGTTGAAGGCCTCCTTGGTCAGCATGTGTACTTCGTCGATGTAGTAGACCTTGTATCGCGACCGGGCGGGGCTGAACACAGCGTTGGCGCGCAGCTCGCGGATCTCGTCGATCCCGCGATTCGACGCCCCGTCGATCTCGATCACGTCCACGTCGTCGCCGCGGGCGATGGCGA
>CAZVEV010000330.1:0-6170 GCA_964625865.1 uncultured Planctomycetaceae bacterium
GCAATACGTACTACAGCGACCATTCCGAACTCCGCACAGCATTGAACCGCTACGCGGCATACCGCAATCGATACGCCAAACGAAAACGAAAGCAAAAGTGATAGAACCTAATTGGAAACGGCACTAGCATCTCCGCTGCCGTGTCTGTCAGGCCCGACGTCTGGTCCAACTCTCGATACGGGATCAATCCCGCATCGCTGGTGATCTTCGATCCGTGGAACTCCAGTTTCAGACTGCCGTCAAAACCGACGCGAATGGCATCCTTGCCGCTTTCACCCATTGGATTCTCCGAGCTTCGTGCCCTTGACGTTGAGCAAACCCTTTGTTTACGCGGTCGAACCATGCTCTATTGTACCGAGGAACGAAACCTAAACCGGGAAATCCGGGGTAAGGACTCCCAATGAACACAAGAATGGGAAGCCTGCTGGCCGCTACCGCCCTGGTGCTGACGGGAACCGTCCTCCATGCGCCCGCCAAGGACATCGCCGCGCAAGTGCCTGATCCGGACGGGAAGGCAGGGGATGCGATCCGGCCGGTCAAGGTCTACATACTGGCGGGGCAATCCAACATGGTGGGCATGGGCAATCTCAGCGGCGCCAAGTGCCGCTATACCGGGATTGGCCTGACCGCCGATCCGCCCGCCCCCGCCATACATCAAAGGGAATCCGCGTTGACTACGGTCTCTTGCGGAACAGTTGGATGCCGGCGAACAACAACCCTCCGCCGGCAACGAGGAACAGGACCTTGGCCCACCATCTGAACTCGATCTCGCCCGACATCACCGGTGCGAAGAAGGCCATCACGCCCATCAGGAAGACGCACACGCCGCCACCCATCAACGCGTACGGGATGGCCGCGGGCATCTCCGGGTGGTAGAACGTGCCGCATTCCTTGCAGGTGCGGTCCCTGATGGGGAATGCCGCCGCCGGCCCCTTGTCCACCAGCTTCGTGCTGGACTTGGCGAACTTGAACTTCTTCGAGCCGCACTGCGGGCAGCACTTGTGTCTGACGATCTCATCGGCCATCGCACTGTTCTCCTGGCGCTGAAACGGGGCCGGCCCGTTCGGTGTGCCTGTTATTGTACGGGCGGGCGGGAGGCCTTCCAGCCTGCGTTCATCCGGGCCGTCAGTTGCCTGACCACGTCGGGGTTCTCGGCGGCGATGTTCTTCGCCTCCCGCGGGTCGGTCTCGTGGTCGAACAACTCTGTCGCGAGGGTCTTGGTCGGCTCGCGCAGGTCCACCCAGCGGACCAGGCGGTAGCGGTCGGTGCGCATGGTGTAGCCCATGACGTGGTTCTCGAAACGGTCCCGCGACCACAGGGCGGGGAACTGCTCGGCGATCAGTTTCTCCTTCTGTGTGATCAGCGGGCCGAAGAACGTCGTGCGCATCGCCTCCGACAGCGGCAGCGCCGCCCACTCGCGCAGCGCCGGAGAGGGGAACTGGGACAGCGCGGCGGTCTTCCAGGGCCGCTTCGGGTCCCGCAGCAGCGGGGCGAAGCTGGTTCCCTCCACGTGGGTCGGCACGGGCAGCCCGGTCAGTTCGCACAGCGTCGGATACATGTCGATCAACTCAACCAGCGCGCCGCTGGCCTTGCCCCGCGCCGTCATTCCCGGGGCGCTGATGATCAACGGGACGCGGGTGGCGATCTCGTAGTTCGTCGCCTTGCCCCAAACCCCCATCTCCCCGAGGTGCCACCCGTGGTCGCCCCACAGGATCACCACCGTGTTGTCCCGCAGGCCCAGCCGGTCGAGTTCGGCCAGCACCTTGCCCACCTGCGCGTCGATGAAACTGACGCAGGCGAGATACGCGTGCAGCAGGTGGCGCGACAGCTTGGCGTCGATCGGGCCCTTCTTGGGAATGCCCACGCGCGTCCGCAGTTCGAACGAACTGTGCAGGCCCATCGTCGCACCGCCTCTCGGCGGGCGGGCGTTGTCGGCCAGGGCGAGCTTGGCCGGGTCGTACATGTCCCAGTAGCGCTTCGGCGCGACGAACGGCAGGTGCGGCTTGTAGAATCCGACGGCCAGGAAGAACGGGCGGTCTTTGATCCTCCGGAGCGTCAGGACGGCCGAGTCGGCCACGCGACCGTCGCCGTAGGCGTCGTCGGGCACGTCGGCAGCCTCGGTGGCCGGCCCGCACGCGAGCCCGCCGACCTTCATGCCGGGGTACTTCCGCTTCACTTCGAGTTGCCGACGCTTGACCAGTTCCTGATTCCGGGGCAACGCGTACCCGCCGACCGGGAAAGGTCGTGTGCGCTTCGGAAACACGGCTTTCATGCTCCAGGACTTCTCTTCGTCGCGCATCCAGGTGTGGTAGATCTTGCCCGTGTAGACCGCCTCGTAGCCGCCGGCGACAAAGTGTTGCGGCAGCGTGACCACGTCCGGGACGGTCTTGCGGAAGTACGTATCGTTGTGCACGACGCGGGACGTGTCCGGGCGCAGGCCCGTCATCAGGCTCGCCCGCGACGGGCCGCAGATGGCCTGCTGGCAATACGCCCGTGTAAACCGCAGGCCCCGCTCGGCCAGGGAGTCAATGTGCGGACTCTTGACGAGCGCCTGGCCGTAGCACCCCAGCTCCGGGCGCAGGTCGTCGATGGCGATGAACAGGACGTTCATCGGCCTGTGGGGCCTGGCGGGCTTGGCGGCACGGGCCGGCGCCGCCATCGCGACGACGGCGACCGCGGCAGCGAGGATTCGCCGCATCGTGCACCCCGGACGGGGTCGCCCAGCGTGGTCGCGCCTTGGGGAAGCATCCTGGAATTCATGCATGGTGTTCACGCTATCCGTCATGTGTTTTCGTCGTGTATCAGGCCACGGCGATTGTTCCCGTGGCGGCGTCATAAGCGATCACCGCAGCCATTAGCCATCGTTCTATCTACTCAAGCGGGATGCACTCGGCCAGCACAGCCGCGATACCTTCGCGGAAGCTGGTGCGCTTTGGCGCAACCAGCGAGTCGAGTCGGGAGCAGTCGAGGTGGCAGTTCTTCGGGCGCGGGGTGCCGGGGGGCGGGGCGGCGTCGGGCTCCAGGTGCGAGGCGTCGACGCCGAGGATGTCGGCGATCACGTGGGCCATGTCGGCCTTCGTCATTGGCTCGCGGCCGGAGAAGTGAAAAACTCCGCCGCGCCGGGCGTCCGGGGCCCCGTCGCGCCAGGCGTCGACGAGTTGGCGACACGCGGCGGCGACGTCATCCACGTGCGTCGGATGGCGCGTGGCCCAGTCGTCGATCGTGCCCGGCCGGCCGCTGACGATCTGCTCGGCGATGATCGTCACGGCCGACTCGTCCAATCGCTCGACAGGCCCGTAGAGGATCGGCACGCGGAGGACGGCGCCGTGCGGCATGCGTTCAAGCAGCGCCCTTTCGCCGTCGAGCTTGCTTTGACCGTAGGTGTTCACGGGGTTCGGCTGGGCGTCGACAGCGTATGGTGGGCTCGTTCCGTCGAAGACATAGTCCGTCGAGAGGTATATCACCCACGCGCTGCGGGCGGCGGCCAGTTCCGCGATCCACGCGGTCGCGCGGACGTTGACCTGGCGGGTCAGGTCCGGGTCGTTCTGGCAGACGTCCGGGCGGCGGATCGCGGCGCTGTGGACGACGATCTCCGGCTGGAACTCGTCGAAGCAGGCCTCGACGGCCGCGCGGTCGGTCAGGTCCACCTTCCGCAGCCCGCCGCGCGCCCGCCCCAGCGCCGTGCCAAGGACCTCCTCGCCCTCAAACGCCCGCATCAGCGGTCGTCCGAGGAGCCCGCTGGCACCGGTAATAAGCACTTTCATCGCCATGGTGTATTCCCTTCGGTCGTGGCGTAGACGCGGCATCCTGCCGCGTTGCCGTAACGCAATCCAGTCCCGCATCGGCGGGTTCCTTGAGGCGGCATCCTTGAAGCGGCAAGATGCCGCTTCTACATTGCCCGCACGGGCCGAGTTCTCAGTCCAGCGGCAGCCAGACGGTCATCTTCGGCTCGCCGCGGTTGTTCCACGCGTAGTACGGGATCATGCGGATCCGCACCTTCCGCGGCCGGGCCGGGCGGAGTTCCTGATACAGGGGCCCCGTTCCGGTGTGGGCGGACAGGGCGACCGCGTCAGTCTCCAGGACGGTCACGCCGCGGAGCAGCTTCGGTTCGTGGCGGGCCGTCCACTTCGCATCGCGCGGCAGGCGGATGTCCGCGATCCGCACGTTCTTCGGCAGGTCGATCGACTCGAGGCAGTACACGATCGGGCCTCGCATGACGGCCGTCTGGTTTCGCGCGAACTCCACGCGCGGGTCGGCGACCATCAGTCGCACGGGCATGGGCAGGTCGAGCACAATCGTGTCTCCCTTGTTCCACGTGCGCTTCACCTTGGCATACGTGCCGCCCTTGCACGCCGCCCCTGCATCTTGTCCGTTGACGGTCAGCATCGCGGACTTGGCCCAGGCGGGAATCCGCATGGCGATCGGGAAGGGCTTGTTCGAGGCTACCGCGTCCACCGTCAGCGTGACCGTGCCCTCCCACGGATAGTCCGTCTTCTGCGTAATCTTGATCTTACCCGCGCCGCCGACCTCGCCGTCGAAAACGCTCCCGCCGTAGTGGTGCACCCACAGCCCGCCGGCGCCCCCGCTGTAGAGATACCCGTGCCACGACGCGACGGTCCGCAGCAGGTTCGTGGGGCAGCAGATGTGCCTGACGCCCGGGTCGAAGCGCTGGTGGGCGTCCTGGCTGCGGAGGAGGTGATCCGGCCCGTTCCAGTGCAGCGGGTTCGTATACGACCACCCCTTACCCGAGATACTGATGCCCGAGAGAATCGCGTTGTACAGACTCCGCTCCATGATGTCGGCGAAGCGGGCCTCGCCGGTGACGGCCAGCATCCGCCAGTTCCACATCAGGTTCCCGATCTGCCCGCACGTCTCGTTGTAGGCCGTGTCGTTGGGCAGCTCGTACGGAGCGCCGACGCCCTCGTGGATCGAGTCGCCCACGATCGCCGTCAGCGTGCCCGGCCTGAAGCTCCGCACCGGGTGGGCCTTGTGCATCGGGCTGACCCCGCCGGTGATGTACATCTTCCGCTCGGTCAGGTCCGTCCAGAGGCGCTGCAGGGCGGCCAGCAGCGTCCGGTCGCCGGTCTCCATGTAGGCATCGGTGGCGCCCGCGAAGAGATACGTGAAGAACACCGCGTGTCCGACGACCTCGGTCTCCTTCCGTAGCGGACGCCAGTTCTGGTTCAGGTCGCTGCCGTTCTTGACCGGCGCCCACGCGTTGCGCCCGCCCTTGCCGTACCGACAGCCTCGCAGGTCGATGAAGAAGTTCGCCAACTCCAGGTACGTGCGCTTGCCCGTCGTGCGGTACAGTTCCACGGCGCCCATGATAATCGACGGGTTGACGGGGAACTCGGCCAGCTCCCATTTGCGGGCGCGGAACGTCTTGAGGATGTAACTCGCCGCCCGCTCGGCCACGCCGAGAAGCTCCGTCTTGCCCGTAATGCGGTGGTGGATGCAGGCGGCCGTCATCAGGTGGCCCATCACGTACAGCTCGTGATGCTTCTTGTCCTGAAATCGAGGCCGGCCGCGGGCAATATTCTGGCTGGCGATGTATCCGTCGGTCTGCTGGGCCTTGACGACGATGGCAATGATCTCGTCCATTTTCGCCATCAGCTTCTCGTCTCGCGTGGCGGCGTAGACGTAGCAGGCCGACTCGATCCACTTGTACGCCCACGCGTCCTGCCAGTTCGTGCCGCGAAACTCGCCCTTGGCCAGACCGGCGGCGATCTTCAGGTTCCGGATGACGTGACCCATCTCGGGGTCTTCAGCCAGTTCCAGCAGGCGCGGGAGGGTGACGTCTGCGGTCTGCCTGAAGCGGTCGGCCCAGAAACCCTCCGTCCATTTCACGGACGCCAGGTCCAGGCTGTGCAGTTTCGCGTGCGGGCTGGCCTGGTTCTTGACCAGCCCGAAATCACGCGACGGCTCGGCTGCGCACGCCGTCTGTGTCAGCAGCGCGACGCCCAGAATCGCCGTCGTCAGAGTACGTGTCACCGTATGCATGAACGCATCTCCAATCTGTGTTCCCTGGATAGCCTCTCGTCCGGCGCCCGTCGCGCGGACGCCTGAGCGATTGTATCCGGCGCGCTGGAGAGAGCAAGCTGAACGTTCCATGCAGGGGTGCCGCCTATGAAGAGCGAGAGATCAAGATAAATCTCCCATGGCTCTTCGTG
>CAZVEV010000331.1:0-6127 GCA_964625865.1 uncultured Planctomycetaceae bacterium
ACGCGGAAAAAGTCGCCTTTGCCTTCTGCGACCACACGCGCAAAGGGCACAAGCGGTTCTTCATCTACGAGGCCGCTCTTGACGGTTCGCGGGTTCGACAGATTACCGGGACACCGAGCGACCCGCTCAAGACCCGGGGCAACAGGGCGACGGTTCTCATCGAGGACAACGACCCGTGTTACCTTCCCGACGGCGACATCATGTTTATCTCCACACGCTGCCAGTCGTATGGGCGGTGTCACGGCGGGCGGTACAATCCCGCCTGGACGCTCTACCGGATGAAGTCCGACGGCTCGGGCATCCGCCAGGTATCTTTCAATAACGAAAACGAATACGAACCGGCTGTGCTGAACGACGGGAGGATCGTCTTTACCCGATGGGAGTACACGTTCCGACACGAGATGTACTACCACATGCTCTGGTGGTGCAGGCCCGACGGCACGGAGGTATCCAACTTCTACGGTGCCGACACCCGCTATCCGATGATGGTCGTCGAAGCCACGCCGATTCCGGGCACGAACAAGGTCGTCGCCACGGGGCAGGGGCACCACAGCTACAACACCGGCACGGTGATCGTGATCGATCCGACACTCGGGGAGAACGGTGACAAGCCGGTCACCCGAATCACCACTGAAACGCCATACAGCGAATCGCCGGGCGTCGGTTGGCCCAAACCGCACTTCAGCCATCCCTATCCGGTGAACGAGGAGATGTTCTTCGCTTCGCGCGCCAATCATCACGTCCACAAACAGGGTATCCTGCCTCCGTTGAACAACAGAGCGATCTACCTGGTAGACAAGTTCGGAGGCAGGGAATTCATCTACGAGGACCGCAGCGTAGCGTCGTTCTCGCCGATTCCCATCCGGAAAAGAAAACGCCCGCCGGTCCTGCCCTCGCGAGTTGTCAAAGGGCGGGCCTGCGGGACGCTGTTCGTGCAGAACGTTTACCTCACTCGAAATGACCCCGACGGTGTGATCAAGCCCGGGATGATCAAGGCGATCCGCGTAAACGCGCTCGGCGTCCAGCCGCGGGCGGTACGCTCCGGGCTGAGCCCGACAAATTACTCCGTCCTCCCGAAGAAAGTGCTCGGCACGGTTCCGGTAGGACCGGACGGAAGTGCGTTCTTCAAGGCGCCCGCCAACACTGCGCTGCAACTACAGACGCTCGATGAAAACGGAATGGCAATCCTCACCGAGAAGAGCTTCTTCTATCTCCAGCCGGGCGAGAACCGCAGTTGCGTCGGCTGCCACGAACCGTCCGGAACCGCTCCCATCGCGGGCGCCGTTGCGAAGATGGCCCGAAGCAAGCCCCGCGATCTGATCCCTCCGGCCGGACCGGACTACCCGGGCGGAAACAGCTTCCACCGTTCCGTCCAGCCTGTGCTCGACAGGTACTGCATCAAGTGTCACGGGCTCGAAAAGACCGAGAAGGACGTCAACTTCGTTGGTGACGGCGAGAAGATACCGGAGGGCCTGCCCGGTTGGTACCGCTCCCACCAGCGGGCGGTCCATTCCGAGGCGATCATTGCCATCGCCAGACGCGGAAAGCACCTGGTCGGATACAAGCCGTTTATGGCCGGGCGCGACGAGGACAAGCGAGACCGGAACATATCGGTTCCTCGCAGATACTTCGCCTACAGCAACAAGATCGCCCAGATGCTCGCGGGCAACGAGGAACTGGCCGGTAAGAAGTATTTCGCGGCCCACAAGAATCTGAAGGTCGACCGCGAGAGCTACATGCAGTTCATCGAGTGGCTGGACCTGAACTGCCAGGCGTGTGGAGACCTGTTCCCCAACAAGATTGAGGAACGCAAGATCAATCCGGAGAAAATGAGCGCGGTCAAGGCCTATGCAAAGGAACTGTTCGGCGCCAAGTTTGCCAATGTTCCCGACCGGGCGCTTATCAACCCCGCCCAGCCCGACCAGAGCCGGGTACTGCTCGCACCGCTGCCCGTCGCCAAGGGCGGGTGGGGCCAGCTTACCGGTTTTGCGAGCAGGGAAGATTCCAGGTTCAGGAAGATGACCAAACTCATCGATGCGGCAATTGTTCGCCATTCCAACGAGAATACGCAAGGATGGTTCCCGACACTCGAGATGGGCGGGGCGGACAAATGGGTACTCGAAGACCGCAAGAAATTCTTCGAAGCGCTCGGACGGAAGTTTGAAGAACAGTAACCGTTTTGGCCTTGTGACAGGGCAGGTTTTGTGCAACAAGAGTGGGTGACAAGCATCGTTATGCAGGTTGGATGTCTGCAGGCAAAGGTACACCGTCAGAATGAAGTGTTGATCGTCGGCCATGCCTTGAACGGATGGCTATGGACTTAATGGAGATCAGGATGAACCGTGGTGAAATGTCGATATCGAGGCGGAGGTTTCTTGGGTTGCTGGCCGGCGGGGCGGTTGGGGCGGTGATACCGCGAGTTATGCGGGCTGCTGCGACGCGGCCGGCGTTGAAGCCCAACATCATTCTCTGCATGACCGATGACCAGGGCTGGGGCGACACGGGCTACAACCGCCATCCGCACCTCAAGACACCGAACCTGGATGCGATGGCGGCAGCGGGTATCCGTTTCGACCGTTTCTACGCGGCTCATCCGCTCTGCTCGCCCACGCGGGCCAGTTGCCTTACAGGACGAAGTCCGGTGCGCTACCGCTGCATGTCCTGGGGGCACGACCTGCCGCTGCGCGAAGTGACCATCGCCGAGGCCGTCCGGACGGTCGGGTACGCCACGGGTCATTTCGGCAAGTGGCACATTGGCGGTATCCCCGACGCCGCGGGCGGTACGGGGCGCGGTTTGCCCGAGAGCTTCTGCCCCAAACCTCGGCACCCTGGAAATCAGGGTTTCGATGAGTGGTTCTCGGCGGGGAACTGGTACGACATCGGCCACGAACACATATACCACAACGGTAAGAAGGTCCCTTCTCGGAAAGGGGACACTGCAGACGTCCTGATGGATGTTGCGCTGGAATGGATCGGCCGGCAAGCGGCCGGTAAGAAATCGTTCTTGGCGGCGATCTGGTTCCCATCTCCTCACGGGCCGCACAAGGCGACGCCCGAAGACGCCGCACCCTATGCCAAATACGGCCGAAAGAAGGCCAACTACTACGGCGAGCTTGCCGCAGTGGATCGCAATATGGGGCGCCTTCGCAAGGCGCTGCGTGAGATGAATGTCGCCGACAACACGATGCTGTGGTTCTGCTCGGACAACGGCGGGGCGTTCCCGTTGTCGACGGGCGGGCTTCCCGGCGGAAAGAAATGGCTGACCGAGGGCGGGACGCGCGTACCGGGCATCCTCGAATGGCCCGCCCGGGTCCCCAAGCCGTTTGTCACCAGCGTGCCGGCCTGCACCATGGACTTCTACCCTACGGCACTCGACCTTATGGGGATCAAGATGCCCGATCAGATCGAGCCGATCGACGGCATCAGCCTGCTGCCGCTGATCGATGGTAAGATGAAACGGCGCCCGAAGCCGATTCCACTGGTCTCCGGCCAGGCCGTGCGGCTCGTTGACAATGAGTACATCCTGCAGAAGCGCCGGCTTCTCCGTTTTGACGAACGCCAGCGCAAGGACATCGACATCACTGACAAGGAACCCGAGGTTTTCGAGCGGCTGACCGATTGGGAAAAGCAATGGCGGGCGACGGTCAAGAAGGACCAGGCCGCCTATACCGTAAGACGCACCAAGCGCCGGTGATACGCCCACCTTGTCAGTAGCGTCTGGTGTCCCATTTCGTAAACTGTCGTGGACAACCGTGCTCCGTACTGGATTGCAGTATGGCAGTCGGCCAAGCTTTGGCGCACGAGAGCGCCGATTTGGTCGTTGACAGGAAGAGGGGTAGCGAGACTGCGACGTCGTCTCGTGTGGAACGTTCAGAAGGTCGGAAGCGCAGCTACCGCACTGGCGGTATCGGCGAGGTCGAGATGTGTGTAGGTGTTCATCGTCAAGCGGATGTCGCTGTGGCGCATCAGTTTTTGGGCAACGCCGGGTGAGACGCCGTTACGGGCCAGGAGTGTGGCGAAGGTATGCCGCAGGCAGTGTACATCCACCGTCCGGCCTTGAGCGTCACGTTTAGGAATCCCCGCAGCGGCCAGGTCGAGGTTGAACGTCCGAAGCAGGTTACGCCAATCGATGTTAAACAGCGGCGCGTCCGGCGGAATCTCACCACCGTTGGCCTCGGCCGTCCGCTTGATGTGTTTGTGCAGGTCGTCGGCCAGGTCACCCCGCAGAGGCAATGTCGCGGCCCGGCCGCTCTTGGCGTGCTTGCCCTCGACCCGGACATATGAGTTGGTCTCATCGAGGCACAAAGCACCGACCGTCAACGAGGCCACTTCGCCGCGACGCAGGCCGGTGAGCATCATGAACTTGTATACCAGGGCCCGTTCTTGCCCCACACGCTTCAGTCGCTGTTGTTCGGCTTGTCCTACCTTGGCCAACAATTTACCCTTATTCTTGCCTCGACGGATGGTCAGGGCGTCTCGAAGGGGGCGCTCCTGTGCCGCCTTCAGCAACCTGGCGATCTCATCTTCCGTCAGGGGGCGCCGCTTTCGGGCCGGTTCGGCTTGCTCGACCTTGGGTAGACCGGTCAGAGGGTTTGCCGTCAGTCTCCCCTCCGCGATGCACCAGTTGCAGAAGGCCACTATTGCCGCCCGGTGCATGTTGATCGTCCGGGCCGACAGAGGCTTGGAATCGGGATCCTCCGGATCGCGAGGCGATGCGGCTTTCTTGTCCATCCACCGCTGTACCACGCGGCGGTCGATGTCCCTCAGTGTCTTGAAGCCGCATTCGCCGACGACTCGTGTCAACCCCTCCCGGACATGACGGACGTGCTTCGGGGAAACCCTTCGGCCGCGGATCATCTTGACGGCCAAGTCCGTAAGGTAGTTCTCCGTGTGCTTGTCGAGCGGCGTGTCGAGGTGGCTGACGGCCGCCATTTCGTTCTGGCTCATGACGCCGGCCTTGACCTTTTCGACATCGGCCAGGATATCGGCGAGCTTCTTCTCCGCCGCCCGCTTGTCCCGGCAGCGGGTAGATTTGCGGCGCATCTTGCCCGCCGCATTGGTGTACCGAACGTACCAGCAGTCCGAGACGAACTGGATGCGTCCGTCATCGAGGACCTCGGCGGTTCGCTCCTGCCCCTTGCCGTTCGTCCAGCGAGCCATCTTCTTGCCCCGACGGTTGATGATTTCGGCGCCGTCGGGCATCGGGATCGGGTACTTCTTCTTGTAAATCGCAGCCATATGACAAAATCCTTTCGTTTCCGCGGGTCCGTGTGGCCCAACCAGTCTTGTCGTCCGTGACACTCAGCGGCAGGTCGCGGCACACAGCAAGGGCTTTCTGGTGAAGATTTTCACGATGTTGGCACTGTTGACGTTGACAAAACCCTCAGTTCCTCGAGGTTTGCGAGGTTTTGTCAACGTCGGCGCTATCGACAAGGGCAAAAAGCCTTGTCGGTCGGCCACCTTTGTCGCTGGCGGGAACATGCTCCCATAGCCCGAATCCGGACTGGACCAAGTCTTCCAGAGCCGCCTCGGCGGCTTCGCTGGTGGAGTGGGCCCTGGAGCCGCGCTGCAGGTCTCGGACGGTAATCTTGCCGCCTTTGCGCATGATTCGCTCAACCAATTCCCTCCTGTCGCGGTCTTCTTCATCCTCGTTGAGGATGCTATAGATCCGCTCGGTCTCCCGGCCGAACCATCGGGACAACGCTACGCCGGCGGCGATGCTCTGTTCGTCGAGTGCGTCGGCATTACTGACCTCGCCCGAGGCCCAGCGAACCAGGTGGATGACCAGCGCCAGCCGGGCCGCGTAACCTTCCAGCTTGGACCAGGCTGCCGACAGATCGCCGGACAGTTCGACTTGTTCATCCGCGTGTTCGTTGTAGAACCGAATCCATGCGGCCTTGGCCGATGGTGACAGTCGGACGATGCCCGGCTCGGGGTCGCCGTCAGGTCCTTCGGCGGGTTCCAAGTCGAACAACTGGTCAAACACAGCCGCAATGGCCTGTTCGATTGACGGGTCGATCTCTGCTTCGGTCCATCGCTTGACGCGGCGGGGTGGGTTGGCCAGCAGCATCCGGGCGGCCAGGCCGTTCTCAAAGTAGGCCCGGCCCAATGCCCGTTGCAGCGTGGC
>CAZVEV010000332.1:0-6068 GCA_964625865.1 uncultured Planctomycetaceae bacterium
AAAAACCAACCCCCCCCCCCCCCAACGTTTCCCCACGCCCTACGGATTACTCTTGTGCACCATGTGATATTATCCTGTGCTATTCTGTTTGTGTATCGTACAAACTATGCGGCAACGAGGTCACATCATGCGAAAACGCATTCTGCTTGCATTGGGCTACTTCAACCCGGACCTGTATCACGGCATTATTCGCTATGCCCACCAGGCCGAGTGGATTCTGAATACGACGATGGTCCAGTACGGGCGCCTGCCCAGCGGGTGGCGCGGCGATGGCGTGTTGACGTTCCTCATCCAGGAGCGGGGCGACCTGATCGACTTCGTTCGCGACTTTCGCGGGCCTGTGGTCGACTTCAGTTGGGACGTGCCCGAACTGGACGTCTCTCGCGTGATCCCGGACAACGGCGAGGCCGGTCGCCTGGCGGCCGAGCATTTGCTGGAGCGGAACTACCGCAACCTCGCGTTCCTGCAGATGACCGGCTCGTACAACATCCGCATCCGCGAGAGCGGCTTCCGCAGCGCGTGCCTGGACGCCGGGGCCAACTACATGCTCTGGGACTATCCGTCGTCGACGGAGGCGAAGAAGGGCAACTGGCTCAAGTGGCTGTGCAAGACGCTTGAGCAGGCGCCGCGGCCTTTGGCGGTGATGGCCCAGTCCGACAACCGGGCGCTGCAGGCGCTTACCGCGTGCGACGCGCTGGGCCTGGGCGTGCCCCAGGACCTCGCCCTGGTCGGCGTGGACAACAACGAGGCGGCCTGCGAGCTGGCGTCCGTGCCGCTGACCAGCGTGGACATCGACTGGGAGGAACTCGGCCATCGCGGGGCCGAACTGCTTTCGGATATCCTCGACGGGACGACGCCGGCGCCGGCCAGCCCCGTGCAGATCGCCCCCAAGTCGGTCATCACGCGTCGCAGCAGCGACATCTGCGCGGTGGACGACCCGAACGTCTCGGCGGCCCTGGCGTACATCTGGGCCAACTTCCGCCGCCCGATCAACGTCGACAGCGTCATGGAGCAGATCACCATCAGTCGCTGCGCGCTGTACGGCCTGTTCAGGAAGCACCTCGGGCGCTCGATCGCCGCCGAGATTACCCGCAAGCGCATGGAGTCGGCCGAGGAACTGCTCCGCGACACGGACGAGAAGATCCGCGTGGTTGCCGAACGGAGCGGCTTTTCCAGCAGCATCCACCTGATCCGCGCGTTTCACAAGGCCCACCACTGCACCCCCAGCCAGTATCGCCAGAGCTTCCAGCAGTAGCTCGCACCATCCCGCTCCCGGGATTGCCCCTTACCCACTGCTGGCCTCCGGACGGCCGGAAAAAGAGAGTTCCTGAAATGTCGAGTAATCACCTTGCATTCTCGGGGGATTAGTGTATTATGTGATAGAGCCTTAGGAAGGGTTCTGCCGTTCTGTGGAGGCGTCAAGCTGTGCACCGCTGACGGCAGGTCGTGGAGTTGCGGCTTGTCTGGCGGAGTGAAGACGCCCTGGATAAGCGCATTAGACATCCGGTATGGCTGGTTGGAGGCCGATGATGAAGACTCTCTTGAACGTAACAGCCGTGTTGAGCACCCTCGTGTTGATTCTCGCGGCGCCCTGCGAGGCGGGCGTTCTGGGCAATGACGACCTGTCGTGGGTGGCGATTCTCGACAACGCCGTTTCGGCCAACAACGATCACGTGGACCTCTTCAACGCCCACACCCAGGCGTTCGTCAACAACGGCGTGACGTTGGTCGGCTCGAATACGCAGGGCGCTTCGAGCATTACCGACTCGAATACGCCCGGCACGCTGTACAGCATCTCGACGGCCGGGCACGTGTGGGAGATCGACACCTTCAAGGGCACGGCGAGCCAGATTGTCGATCTGGCCGCGCCGGCTTCGGGCACGGGGTCCGGGCATACCAAGTTCGACTCGATCACGAATCTGCCCGGCAGCGACCTGCTGTACATTCTCCGCACCGGCAGCGGCAGCGATTACGTCGACTCGTTTGATCCCAACACGCTGGCCCACGTGCACAACGTACTGGTGACCAACAGTGGTACCGGCGGGGCGATCGCCATCAGCGACGGGCCGGCCTACGCGCCGTTCGGTACGGGGCCCGCCCTGTACGCGGTGGCCACCGGTGGCAGTTTCGATGCGCTGGACCCTTCGGGGGCGGTCGGAACGGGCGTGCTTCTCTCGAACGGCACGGCCGGCATGAGTGCGGGCTCGATGGTGTCTCTGACGAATCTGCCCGGCGTGACTGACGGGATGTTCATCATCCAGGATCGTACGGGCGGTGACAACACCGACCGCATTCACAAGTTCAAGCTCGACGGCACGCGCGATATTGACGTGTACAGCACGACCCACACCGGCGGGTCGTTCATCACCGACTCGGCCCGGCCGGGCTATCTCTTCAGCGGCGCCACCGGCGGATCGGTCTCGCACGTTAACCAGTCGACCTACACCGGCAGCGACCTGTCCAGCGGAACGTCGGTCAGCTACC
The DNA here is from genome assembly GCA_964625865.1 of uncultured Planctomycetaceae bacterium. GTDB lineage: Bacteria > Planctomycetota > Phycisphaerae > SM23-33 > SM23-33 > CAZVEV01. Next base: position 2,485 of record CAZVEV010000332.1, read on the forward strand.
AGAGCGGCACGAACGTGCCCGCCGGCGGGCCGGAGCGTTTCGTCTACGTTGCTGACGACGGAACCGCCAACCACACCGACGTGTTCGACACGCGATACCGCCATAACAACGGGTACTTCAGCAACGTCCTTACCGGCGGGGCGACCACCACCGGCGCCCCGGGCAGCGGCGAGGACTGGCAGGACACGAGCGTGACCGACGCGGCCAGCGCGACCGACGTGTGGCAACTCCACACCGACGGCAAGCTGTATCGGGTAGACTCGTCGACCGGCGTTCAGACGCTGGTGACGACGCTGACCCCGCCGAGCGGCGAGACGGATCTGACGACGTACGACTCGGTGACGAACCTGCCCGGTACGAACAAGCTGTACATCCTGCGGACCGACCGGCCGCTGAATGCCAAGGTCGGCGGCACGGCGGCGGACAGGGTCGACGTGTATGACATTGACACCGACACCTACACTCCGAGCCTATGGACGCCGCCGGGCACCGGGGCGGTTTCGATTAGCGACGGACCGGCGTACCAGCAAGGCGGCGACGACTACGGCGCCGAGCCGGCGATCTACGTGATCGCCAGTGGCGGCAGCTTCGACGTACTCGACCCGGAGAGTCCGGGGACGATACTGCGGATCCGTGGCGGGCGGGACCCCGGCGACAGCAGCGGCGACTTCATCTCGCTGACCAACGTTATCGGCGAAGATGGCGGGATGTACGTTCTGCGCGACCGCGCCGCCGGCGACGGGACCGACCGGATCGACTTTTTCGCACTGGACGGTACGGAGACGTTTGACCTCTACACGATGGTCATGACCGGCGCCTCGTCGATTACCGACACGTACGAAGGCGATCTGTTCGCCATCGCCAACGGCGACTCCAGCGCCTTGGTGGAACTGGACAGCGGCACGGTCACCGATCTGACCGGCGTGTCCACCCACGGCGACTGGCGAACGTCCGTGACGAACATCGCCAACATCCCCGAGCCCTGCACGCTCGCCCTGGCCGCCCTGGGCGCCGTTGGCCTGCTGCGACGCAGACGCTAAGCGAGTTCAGCGCTCCGGCGGTGTGCCGGCCGGCTTGTCGATCAGCAGGACCGGACGGACGATGCCGCCGAGGAACAACTCGGTGATGTTCGAGTGGTCCACGCGGACGGCCAGGGCGTTCTCGCCGGGCCTGGCGACCTGGGCGACGTCCACCTCGAACGCGGTCCTCTTTCGCGCGCTGCGGCCGACCTCTTTCCCGTTGAGATGGACCGTCGCATCCCCGTCGACCTCGTGGAAGAACAGGGCGGGGCGCTTCGCTGAGGGGGGCACATTGAGCGTGCAGCGGTACCACAGGATGGTCTTGCGGTCGGGCAGGCCCTGGGCGTGGAGGGTGTCGCTGAACGTCCTGACCTGGCGCCAGGCGGAATCGTCGAAGTCCGCCTTCGCATAGCCGGCGGCCAGGCCCTTGTCGCCGGGATCCCACGCCAGTCGCCACACGTCCGGCAGGCGGGCCAGTTGCCTGTTGGGCGCTGACGTTGCCGCCGCGCCCGCCGCCAGCCCGCGCCCGATGAAGCGCTTGAGGTAGCCGATCGTGTAATGGTTGCCCAATCCCTCCTTGTACTCGGCTTCGCATCGGGCCAGCAGGACGGCGTAGACCTGCGAGGCCCCGGCGTAGTTGCCCGCGTTGACGGCGTCGCGAAGTTGACAGTACTGCACCGCGTTTCGGAACCCCTCGTTCGCCATCGCGACGCGGGCTGTGTAGGCGGGATTGTCCTTCGCCGCGGCGGCCGCCTTGGTCAGGAGGGCCTTCAGCTCAGCCAGGCGTTTGGGCGTGTAGACCAGGTGCACCGAGAAGAAGCTGCCCGACTCGCACTTGAGGTCCGCAAACGCCTTGTCGATGGTCATCCAGTACCGCTTCATGTGCGCGGCCGCGGGGCCGTAGAACCGGGCGAAGTAATCGTCCATGATCGCCCCGGCATCGGCGTCGGGACTGTACGCCAGGCGGATGCTCAGGTAGATGTGCGGACCGTAGATCTCCCAGTTCGTCAGCGTCTCGAGGTTCACGCCGATGCACCCCTTGCGCTTGAGCCACGGGATGTCGTGCGACCAGATGGAGATCTTTGAGAAGGGGACGAGGCACTCGGCGAGATTGTAGTTGTACGTCCGATAGCCGATCTTGCTCACCGCGCCGGCCCAGCCGTCGATCAGGGCCGCCAGTTGCGTTCGCGACGAGGAGTTCGGACTGCCTATCGCGTGGTGGCGGCTGTAGCGGATCGGGGCGATCCACACGCACAGGGACGGGGCGACCTTTCGGCCGAGCGTGGGGGCCTGCGTGTAGTCGGCGTAGGCGTAGAAGTTCAGGATCGCGTTGGGGTGCGCGGCGGCGATGCGGCGGGCGACGTCGTCGTAGAAGTCGAGGTAGCGGTTGGAGACCGACACGGTCCCGCTGGACGGCTCGACGACCTTCGGGTCGTCCTGCTTGCGGCAGGGGGGGCACTGGCAGTAGCCGCGCCCGTCGGGGGGCGAGATCGACGGATTCACGTCACCCCGCGCAATGGCCGCGGCCACGCCGTCGGCGAAGACCTTTCGCAGGGCGGCGTTTGACGTGCAGTACCACCCGCCCTTGCGGCGCTGCCCGTCGCGCAGGGCGAAGTACTCGGGGTGGGCGGCGAAGACGGCGCCGTCGACGTACTGGCCCCACGCGTGGCGCATGGAAAACCGCGCGCCGCCATGGCCGTTCCATATCTTCCACAACGACCCGCCCGACCACTGCGAGCCCCAGATCGAGCGGAACTGCAGGCCCGGCGCGTCGGCGATCGCGAGGGTGCTCACCCGTAGCGTCCTGGTCCGCGGATAGACCTCGCCCAGCGGGTGGTCCATGAAGAACCGACAGCCGAGTTCCTCCAGGAACCGGCAGGCGGCCTTGACGGTGGCGGGGGGGCTCTGCCCGCCCAATAGCACGCCCCGCGAGTCGCACACCACCTTCATGCCTTCATTGGTTGGGCTGCTGACATCGTCGAGCCTGAGCCCCGCCGCGACGGCCGCCGCGCCGACGTAGATCGCAGGGCTCCCCTTGGGAGGCGTCTGGACGATGGGCAGTTCAACGTCGGTGATCTTGCGTATCCAGTCCACCAGCGCCCGGGCCGCCATGTCATCGCTGGCCCCCGACCGGCGCCGCCGGCTGCGCTTCTTCCCCCGCGTCGGCGCGTCATCGGCCCGGACTACCACCGAAGCGACCGCCTTCCCGTCCCGCACGATGACCACCTGCCCACCCGCATCGGCCGCACAGACCAGAATCCCCGCCAGGACTACCGTCAGCGACTTCATGACATGCCTCATGCCGCGCCCTTTCGGCCACACTGCACCGCGAATCTCCGAACGTGTGAGACCATTCTCTCCGGCCCAGCGCACAACGCCACCGCAAAGTTCACAGCAGAACACGTGTCGCCGGCGGAGGCCGGTCGCCGTTTCACAAGAGGTAACACTTCACTGACGTGCAATGATCCTTGCGGGGAGCAGAACAGCCCCGCCAGGGGCGTCAGAAGGTCGCCCCGTCCGTCAGAAGATTATGCGCCATTGATATTAACCCTTGCGCAAAAAGGA
>CAZVEV010000333.1:0-6064 GCA_964625865.1 uncultured Planctomycetaceae bacterium
GGTGTAAACCATGTCCATGGACTGATCCGTAAACAATGTAATCGGATCGTACCCCCGCCGTGCCCAGTGCGGCGCCCTGGTCGGTCAGGAACGTCAGCAGGGCTGACTTGTCGCTGGCGGCGCCGGTGGCGTCGAACTCCACGCGCAGGTCCGCGAAACTCCCGCGGGTGATGACCATATTGGACGTGAAGTCCAGCAGGGCAAACAAGGCGGCGTTGGCGCCGGTGATCTCGTAGCTGAGAATCGTCAGGTCCGTCAGGTCGCCCGTCTCGGTGTCTTCGGTGACATTGCGCAGGGTCAATGCCCGCTGGACCTTCGATGCTGGGGCCCGAAGTCGATCACCCCGTTGTCGGAGTCATCGGCGTAGATCGGCCCCACGCCCTTGCCGGCCAGCATGATCGTGTGGTCCCCGCCGTTGCTCGTGACGGCAATGCCCTGCGTGTCGGTCCCGCGTGCGTCGGGGGTGTAGGTGAACTGCTTGGTCGCGCTCTCCGGCGCATCGAGACTGAAGTCGGCATTAGGCGTCGGTCCGGCGAACTCGCCCGAGGCGGCGGCGACCGTGCCGGTCAGGATCGAGCCGGCCGGTCTCATTCCCTGCCCTTGGGTCTCTCGTCGGGGAGCTTGCCTCGCCGCTTCAGGCGCTGTCGCAACTGCTCCTCTTCCGATGGCAGCCACCGGTCGACGAATTGCATGTCTCTGCGTCGCTTCTCGCTGAGTTTGTCGATCTCGGATTGGAGTACGAAGCTGGGGGCGCCTTTTCCCCGGGTCATTCGCCCGACGACCGGCGGCGGCACCGGGCCGGGCTTCTCCGCCAGGATCTGCATTCCGCTGATGGTCGGGGCTGATGGGCCTTTCATGTCCTTGGCGTCCGAGACCAGTTCGAGCTTGAGCGTATCGACGGCCAGGATCCCCTTGAACTCTCTGACGAGCGCCCTGTTCTTCCCGCCTGACGCGGCGAGAATGTCGAAATCATCGAGCACCACCTTGCCCTGCAGTTTCACGTCAAACACGCGCTTGGCCGCACTATCGTTTGCCAACTCGGCGAAATGAAGGCGCACGGTGTAGGGCTTGAGCTGGCGGCTGTGATCCGAGAGCCACACCCGCATCCGGGGCGTTGCCGACGTGGGCCGCTTCGGATATCGCACGTTGACTTTCGCAACGATTGCCGCCCGCAGACCGGCCTTGTCGATGCCCAGACCTGCCAGCGTCTTCCAGGGAACGGCTACCTCGACGCTGAACTCGTCGGCCTTCGTTGCGCAGGCGGCCCGCCACGTGCCGTTCCACGACGCATCGGTCTTGTCCGAGCCGGCGGCCTTCTTGGCTCGGGTGTTCGCGTCGGGGCCCGCTGCGGTCTTGATCAGCGCGTCATAGGTTGCCCCAGAGGCGGAGACGCCGAGGTGGACGACATTCTCGCCCGGTCCCCTGAGCAGCAGTTCAAGGCAGTCGTCCTGCCATACCTTCGCATCCTTCCCGCGGGTCGCGGCCTTCCATGCCTTCGCGACTCGGCCGCGCTTGTCAGGAATGGCACGCCGCCGATAGGCGACGTAGAGATTGTCCTTGTCGTGCCGCAGGAATCCGGATTCGCCGCCCTTGGGTACCAGGTGCGTGTACGTGTGGGTCTTCCCTTCCTCCATCTTGACCAGGAACGCCTCGCCCACGCCGTCCCAGCAGCCGTCGGTCAGGTCACCGTCGATCTTCGGCGCGGCGGCACAGGGCAGAGCCAGGACCTGCCGCCGCCAATCGTAGTAATCCAGGTTCACCGTCAGGCTCTTGAGCCCGCGATAGCCCGACGTATACACCCACGGCTGGTCCGTTCCGGCGATGGCCAGGCGGTCCGCATTACGTCTGTATGTCTGCGGACCGGCGTAGAACTCGGCCCGGTAGGGCAGGGCGATCGACAGGAAGTGGCCCTTGTACCCGTCCGACCGCGGGCGGGGAACTGCGAGCCAGAGCTTCGTGTCGACGTGGCGCCGGTCGCCCACCGCGCCGAAGTTGATGTTCGCGTGACGAAGCGCACCGGCCGTCAGGTGGGGGACCGTGTCGGCAAACACGCCCCAGTCTTCGTTGCGTTGGCGCCGGGCCGGTACGAGTGCCAGCGCCCCCAGGAAGTTGAACCGGCAGTCGCACCCCTTCATGCCGTAGCCCTCGGCGCCCTGACCGTCGGCGACGAGGAGCAGGCCCAAGGCCGCCCTCTTGCTCACGCCGCAGGCCGGGCGCAATCCGGACAGGTTCCGCACGCCGGTGTCGTCCTCGTAGTCGTAGTACCCGAACGACCCCGAGCGGAAGAAGTCCATCGCCGCCGACGACGCGATGCCCTTGCATCCGTGCGATCTGGCGTAGGATTTGCTGACCTTGCCGCCCGTCAGCGGATGGGCGCGCATGGTGTTGGTGTACCGGGCCCTGTCCTCCGCGGATCGCACGGGTCCGCGCGCCACGCCCGCGCGGCCGCCCTTGGCCGGTTGCCCGGTCCTTGCATCGAGCACGACCTTGTCGCCGCGATTGCTGACATACACGTGCGCGGCGTCGACCGAAACGACGTACTTCTTGTCCGGCGCTTTCCATCGCCACAGTTCCGTGCCGTTGTACGCGTCAAGGGCAACGAGGTACGGATTGCCGGTGTAGAGCGCCACGCCGTTGGCGGGAATCGGCGGGCCGCATCCCTTGCCGCCCGTATTCATCGGCCCCGGTGCGCCGAACCACAGCATCTCCAGGGGCCACTTGACGCGCTGGTCCGTTGTGACTTTCGAGTTCCAGTCATATGCACCGGGAAGCGGCCCGCGGACGTCCACCTTTCCGTCGGCGATGAGCAGGCCGCCGCAGGGGCGCTGCACGCGCCGGATCTCCTCGGCGGCTCCGGCGGCGGGCTTGCGGCCGACCACGATCACATTCGCGAAATAGGGGGGGTAGGGCAGTTTCGCCGGATCCGCCAGGTGGTCCACCGTGACCTGCAGGCCGTAGATATCGGTTGTCTCCACCAGGCGCTTCCGCTCAGCGTTCACCTTGGCCGCGTCGGTCAGCGCACAGATGACCTGAAGTTTGGTGTTCGCCGCCAGCGCTTCAGCCAGTTTCGCATCCGGCTGGCCCAGCATCAGGGCATAGCCCTTCGATATCCGGTGCTCCCTGCACGCGGCCAGAACGTCAGCCGCGGGCCCCGGCGCCGCCTTGGTCCGTTTTCTCGTGCCCGGTCCGACGGCCACGGTCTTCCCGTCCGTGCCGGGCTTGAAGCAGTGAATCACCCCGTCAGTCGTGCTGACCACGAGCATCCCGTTGCCCACTGCGAGGCCCGCGGGCGTTGTCGTGAACGTGTGCTGCCACACCGGCTTCGCGTTAGCTATCGGCCTGGCCGATGTAATGACCTGCTTATCTTCGCATCGGATCAGCATGTCCCCCGCGAGCGCCTGGTTCTCGCGGACCTCCGGATGGAACACCCCCTTCTTGTTCCTGCGGTCGACATAGCCGCCATAGAAGAAGCTTCCGTCGGCGTTCATCACCAGTTCCGCGTGGTTGCCTCGCCGGTTGGGCATCAGTTCGCCTGACCAGCCCTTACCCGCCAGCGTCCTGCCCGTCTTGCGGTCGTAGACCCAGCATCCGGCCTGTCCGTTGCTGAAGACCACCTTGTCCTTTGATGCAGCCAGGTACCCCTGCGGCATGTTGCCGTGCATGTTGTCCGAGAAATGCGGCGACGACACGTACGCGACGTTGGTGTCGTTGCACCAGATCTGTTTGCCTGTCTTCGCATCGAGTGCGTACACGTACACGCCCTCGGACGTCCACATGCCGACCGCGAAGTTGACCATACCTTCGTCGACAACCACGCCACTGCGAATCGGCCAGCGCGAGATCATCCTGCCATTGCCGATCATCCTCCTGTCGCAGAGTCCACCGAAGAACTTCCAGACCAGCTTGCCGGTGGCGGCGTCCAGGCAATAGGCCAGCCCGTCGTCGGACACGACGTAGACCTTGCCCTCGTAGACCGCCGGTGCAAAGCGAATGGGTCCGCCCGTTGTGAAACGCCAACGGGTCCCGCCCGTTGCCCCGTCAAGCGCCCGGATTGTGTTGTCGGTCGCCGAGCCGACGTAGACCACGCCCCCCGCAATCGCCACCTGCGGCGCGTAGTCGAAGCTCATCCCGCATTGCTCACGCAGAAACTTGTCCGGCCAGGCGGGTTGGTGTTTCTGCGCCGGCACGTGTTTCCACGCCGGCGAAAGCGGAAACTGCAACTTCTCCGACGTCTTCGCCGTCCGCGCACTGTTGGCCCGAAAGGCAGGCCAGTCTCCCGCGTCGGCCGTCGCCAGCGAACCGCCAAGAAACGCCCCCAGACACGCCGCAGCGCACAGCAGCCGTTGGATCTCGCCAGTCAGTCGCATCGCACGGAGTCTCCTTCCGTTCCCTCAATTCAATCATAAGCCCCCGCTCCGCCCGCGCCAAGACAGCCCCCAGGCTGCCCCCAGTCCATGTTTGGCCTGTGGTTACTGGTTGACTGGTTGATTGGTTACGGGGTACTCAAAGGCCACATGCATAAGGCTTTGGATGATTCGGCACGGACTGTCCATGTTACGCACCCATTCCATCAACTTTTCAGCCGGGCCTTCCCGCTGGTGACGGTCCGCCATAACCGGGGGGAGGATCGGGTCCCGGATCCAGCTTGCTCAACGCACTGCATCGGGTACAATCACTGTGAACGCCCCGTGATGGTCGCGGGCGCAACGCCATCGGGGAAATCCCGGATAATGAGCTTCGGAAGAACTCGGCAGGCAGGAATTATTGGGCCGTCCTTTGGCAGGCTGGTTTCATTGGCAGGGGTGACCATGATGGGTATCGTTATGGGCACGGCGTTGGCAGAAGACAAGGTGGGTCCGCTGGAGCGGATCGGCGTCAAGCCGGGCAAGGACCGGGCGGAGTTCGGCACGTTTGACCACCATGAGAGGACATTCGCTGCGGCGGTCGACAATCTCGTGCAGGCCCGTGACCTGGCGAACACAGAGAAGGTCAACGGCATGCTCTTCTGGACCTACGACTGCCAGGAGCAAGCGAGGCTTTACCACGCGACCGATGACTGGGAGCTATTCTATTGGAAGATGGGCGACTTTGAACCGAAGAGCTGAAAGGGCTGTCTTTGATGAACCGTAGAACATTTATCAAGAACACCGCGCTGCTGACAACGGCCCTTGCTACCGGTGGCCATCGTCTGATGGCCGGAAAAGCAGGACGACAGAACCGGAATATTGTTTTCATCCTCGTCGATGACATGGGGTGGAAAGATCTGGGCTGCTACGGCAGCACGTTCTACGAAACCCCAAACATCGATAAGCTCGCCGGCTCAGGGGTGCGTTTTACCGATGCCTATGCTGCGGCTCCCCTATGTTCGGCCACGCGGGCGGCGATTCTGACTGGCTGGTCGCCGGCCCGCCAGCACTTAATCGGGGTGACACCCCACTCGCGCGACAAATACCATGGCTTCAAAGACTACCAGAGCTGGCAGGATGAACCGGAATATCGCTACAGCAGGATGCCGATGGCATTGTCGAAACAGTTGGGTCAACTCCACCCGGATCGCAGTATTACCATTGCCGAACGGCTGAAGGAGAAGGGCTATGCCACCGCCTTTATCGGCAAATGGCATCTTGGTCCGGACGCCGATAAGTTCCCGGAAAAGCACGGATTTGACATCAATATCGGCGGCTCCCATTTCGGCTGGCCCAATTCTTACTTCTCGCCCTACAGGATTCCCAACCTGAAGGACGGTGAGAAGGGGGAATACCTGACCGATCGTTTAACCGATGAATCCCTTGCCTGGATGGAGAAGCAGCACAAGAAGAAGACACCGTTCTTTCTCTATCTATCTCACTTTACGGTTCACGGCCCCTGGCAATCCAAAGACGAGTACACCGAGTATTTTCAGAATAGGGGGGACGCCAACGACAAACAGCGCAACTCCGTCTATGCAGGCATGATCAAGAGTCTCGATGATTCCGTTGGGCGCGTGATGGACAGGCTGCGTCAACTCGGTATCGAGAAGGATACTCTGGTCGTCTTTGCCTCGGACAACGGCGGGATTATCATG
>CAZVEV010000334.1:0-6031 GCA_964625865.1 uncultured Planctomycetaceae bacterium
GGGGGCGCGCCCGGGGGGCGGTCCTCCGCTCAAAACCACGGCACCCCTGCTTGTGATGGGCGAACCCGCAATCCGCAATGGACTCAGGATCTCCTGACGATCAGTGCGGTCAGATCGTCATCCTGGGGCTGGCCGTGGGTGAAGGCGTTGACGGCTTGGCAGAGGGTGGCAATGCTCTCGGCGGCGGGCAGTTCGCGATCGCGCTGAAGCAGTTCGGTCATGCGTTCGATGCTGAACTCGTTGCCGTCCGGATCGGTCGCCTCGAAGAACCCGTCGGTCGTGACGGCAAGGAAGTCGCCCGGGGCGAAGGGGCAGGAGACCGCGTCGCCCTGGTCCAGGCTGTCCGAGATTGCCAGCGGAATCGCCGTGGTGGGCAACTCGGAAATGCGCTGTTCGGCGTGACGGTAGAACAGGACCGGCCCATGCCCTGCCGACGCGTATGTCAGCGTCGAGGTGGCCGGATCAAGCACGCCGAGGAAGCACGTGACGAAGCGCCCTTCCAGCATATCGGCGACCAGCAGGGCATTGACGGTATCGAGCACGGTCTGCACGTCGCAGCCCTGGATACTGACGGCCCGGAGCATCGCGCGGGTTTCGGCGATGACCAGGGCGGGGCCGATCCCGTGCCCGCTGGCATCGGCGACCATCATCATCCACTTGCCGTCCGGCAGGGCCAGGAAGTCGAACATGTCCCCGCCGGTATCGTCGGCCGGCTCGGAGAAGCCCGCTACGTCAAAGCCCTCGATCTGCGGCGCGTCGGCGGGCAGGAGGTGGCGCTGGATGTCGCGGGCGATCTTCATCGCACGCTCCATGTGCTGCTTCTGCACGTAATGCTGGATCAGTCTGGCCCGCTGGATCGACACCCCCGCCTGGGCCCCCAGCGCCATCGCCAGCGACACGTCGTACTCGGTAAAGCCGTCCGGCGCCGCGGTCTTGTTGAGCACCTGGAGCACGCCGACGAGGCTGCAGTCGTGGCCGTACAGCGGCACGGCGAGGATGTTCCGCGTGCGGAAGTTCGTCGTGCGGTCGATCTCGCGGTTGAACCGCTCGTCGGCGTAGGCGTCGGGGATGTTGATGACCTGCCCGTTCTTGACCGCGGCGCCGGCGATGCCCGTGTCGGCGGAGAAGCGGATCTCGTCAGCACCGGTGGCGATGCGGCTGACCAGTTCGTTGGTCGCCGCGTCATAGAGGAACAGGCTGGCCCGCTCGGCGTTGAGCAGTTCGATGCTGCGGTCGATGATGAGTTCCAGCAGCCCCTCGGGCTCGACGGTGGCGCCCATCATACGCGTGATCTCCAGGACCTTCTGGAGGTCGGCGCATTGTTCGCTGCTGCTCGGCGTCATGGGGACTTCCTGACAAACCACGCCCCCCGCCCGGGAGGCTGTCATCACGATAGGCGGAACCCTTGGAAGTGTACGGTCCGTTTTCACTCCGGTCAAGTCCGTCAGATGCCGAGCGCTTCCCATCGGCAGGCAGGGTCTGTATGATGGCTCGGGCCGTGGCGGGGCGTTGTTCGCCCGGCCCGCAGGCCTGCAACCGATACCGAGAGTGTGGGACGCACAGCGCATGGTGATCCAAAGAGACAAGGTGATTATCCTCCTGGCCTTCCTCGGGGCCCTGGCGGTCGGCATCTACCAGTTGAACAACGGCAGCGCCAAGAGCCCGAACCCCGCGCCGCTCAAGCCCTCGCAGGCCGGCGAGTTTCGCGGCATTGCCCTGCAACTGCACAGCAGCGACCCGGAGACGAACTACGCCGATCGGATCGACGAGATCGCCGCCACCGGCGCCAACACCGTCAGCCTGATCGTCCACGGCTACCAGGAGAACGGCTCCTCGACGAGCATCTTCATCGACGCGAGGAAGATCCCGCCCCGCCGGCGGATCAAGCAACTGATCGCACACGCCCACAAGCGATCGCTCCGCGTGGTCCTCATGCCCGTCGTCCTGCCCAAGAGGCCCCGTGACGAGGAATGGCGAGGGACGTTCAAGCCCACGAACTGGGACGACTGGTGGACCGACTACACGCGATTCATCCTCCACTGGGCCGAACTCGCCCAGGAGGGCGACGTGGAACTCATGATGGTCGGATCCGAACTGGTCTCGACCGAATCCCAGGCCGGCCGCTGGCGCAGCCTGATCGCCAAGGTCCGCAAGGTCTTCACCAAGGGGCGCCTGAGCTACTCGGCCAACTGGGACCATTACATGACCCCCACGTGGTGGGACGACCTGGACGTCATCGGCATGACGACGTATCACGACCTGACGAAGGGCAAGCCCCCGACGCTCGACAATCTCCAGGCCGGGTGGGCGCCGATCAAGAAGAAGATCCTCGCGTGGCGCCAGACGGTCAATCGCCCGATCATCTTCACCGAGGTGGGCTGGCCTAACCAGCCTACGTGCGCCCAGTATCCGTGGAACTACTACCAGTCCGACAAGACCGACCCCGACGCCCAGGCCCGATGCTTCGAGGCCTTCTTCCAAACGTGGATGCAGGAGAAATGCGTCGCGGGCATGCTCGTGTGGGAGTGGAAGAGCTACGCCAACGAGAACGTCGACCCCAAGACCGATACCTCGTACGTCCCGTGCGGCAAGCCGGCGATGGGCGTCATCCGCAAGTACTTTCAGACCGCCAGCCCCAACGCGCCGCGGGCTTCGAGTCCCACAACGAGTCCCACCGGGACGTGAATCAGGCTCGCAGGCTCTCGGCCAGCGCGTCCCAGTCGGTCTGGTCGATGGCGTCCTGGGTCGCGGGGGCTATGGCGACCTGCTCGACCGAGTTGTCGGGCTCGTCGGGCACGACCGCCAGCACGCCCGTCCGTCCCCGCGCGGCGATCTGGTGCGGATTGGTCAGGATCGACAGGTCTTCCGCCCAGCCGGAGACGCAGCCCTGCTGGAGGTCGACGAGCAGGTCCGGCGGGTAGCGGTTGACGACGACGCCGGCGACGTACAATCCGGCCGACCGCGCGGCGTGGAGCGTCAGCAGCGTGTGGTTTATCGTCCCCAGGCCCGCCCGCGAGACGATCACAAGGGGCAGGTGCATCAATCTGGCCAGGTGCACGACCCACAACTCGTCGCTCAGCGGACACAACAGCCCGCCGACGCCCTCGACGATCACCAGGTCGGCCTCGGCGGTCACCCGACGGTAGGCGTCGAACATGACCTCCAGATCGATCGGCGTCCCTTCGCGCTGGGCCGCTACGTTGGGCGCCAGCGGTGCCGCGAACCGCAGCGGCGCGATGTCCGACAGCGGGTCGCCTGAGTCGGCGCACGCGGCAAGGAACTCGGCGTCGGAACTGACGAGCTGTCCGCGGTCGCGCCGACAGCCGGAGGCGGCCGGCTTGAACACCGCCACGCGCCGCCCACGCTTCCGCAGGTGCCTCGCGATGGCCCCCGCCACCAGCGTCTTGCCCACCTCGGTGTCCGTACCGGTGACGAACAGTCCGCGAACACGCGGCAGGTCGTCCCAGCGCGAAACGTCGAACGTGAACGGGTCGTCAACACGCGGTCGGTGCAGGGGCTGATCGTTATCGTTCATGTCGTGTCCCCGCCGTCAGGCGAAGGTGTCTGTTATCGTTGCGACCGTCGCGTCGAGGAGGCGGCTCAGCGTGCCGGTATCCATCGCCGGCGCGGGCATCAGGACGATCACGTCGCCCAGCGGGCGGATGATCACGCCGCGGTCGCGCGCCGCGGCACAGACGGCCGCCCCCGTCCGCAGCGCCGCATCGAAGGGCTTCCCGCTCGCACGATCGGCGACCAGCTCGACCCCCGCCATCATGCCGCACTGGCGGATATCGCCGACGTTCGGGTGGTCGGCCAGCTCGGCCACGCTGTCGCGGATCATCGCGATCTTCTCCGGCAGCGCTGCCAGCAGGTTCGACTCGGCGATCAGGTCCACGCTCGCCGCCGCCGCCGCGCAGCCCAGTGCGTTGCCCGTAAACGTGTGCCCGTGATAGAACGTCTTGCCCTCGGCCGGATCGGCGCAGAAGGCGTCGAAGATCTCCTGTGTGGCCAGCGTAGCCGCCACGGGAAGGTACCCGCCGGTCAGCCCCTTTCCCAGGCACATCAGGTCGGGCGCGACGTCCTCGTGCTCGCAGGCGAACATCCGTCCGGTGCGGCAGAACCCGGTGGCGACCTCGTCGACGATCAGCAGCACGTCGTGGCGGTCGGCCAACTCGCGCACCGCCGCCAGGAAGCCGGGCGGGTGGGTGAGCATTCCGGCGGCGCCCTGGACCAGCGGCTCGACGATGATTCCGCAGTACTCGCCCGGCGCCGCGCCCAGCGCGTCGTCGATCTCTTTCAGCACGGCCGGGCCGGCCTGATCGCCGGCAGGGTGACGGTACGCACACGGCGTGGAGACGAACGTCGCGTCGAACAGCAGCGGCGCGAAGATGCGGTGGAAAGTCTCGATCCCGCCGAGGCTCACCGAGCCGATCGTATCGCCGTGATAGCTCTCGGCCAGCGCGAGGAACCGCTGCCGCCGCTGCCCGATATTGCGGTAGTACTGGTAGGCCATCTTCAGCGCGATCTCGACCGCCGTAGCGCCGCTGTCGCTGTAGAAGACCTTCGTCAGGGGCGCCGGGGAGATCTCGACGAGGCGCCGGGCCAGTTCGATACTGGGTCCGCCGGCATGGCCCAGGAGCGTTGAGTGGGCAATCCGGCCGAGCTGGTCGCTGATGGCACGGTCGATGGCCTCGACGCGATGCCCGTGAAGGTTGCACCAGAGGCTGGAGAATCCGTCGATGAACCGCCGTCCGGCCTGGTCGATCAGTTCGAAGCCTTCGCCCGCAACGATGACGCGCCCGGGCTGGTCGTTCTCGCCGGCCAGCCAGAGGCTCATCGGCGTAAACGGATGCCACACGAACCGCTTGTCGAGGCGCGCGAGATCCTGCGGGTCGATGTGATTACCTGCCATGGTCGTCCGTCCTGGCCGATCCTGCCGGCCCGCTATTCCGGCGGCGCCTTTTTCGTCAGGCGAATCTTCGTCCCGACGCGGGCCTCGAGGATATCCGACGCGCGGGCCGCGTTGGCGGCGACCTCAAGCAGCCCCATGGAGTTGATCAGCGCCAGGGTCTTGCCCTTGTCCACCTGGCCGTACGTTCTCTGGAGCACGCCCCCCGTGCGTCGCCCGCAGGCGACCTTTATCCCGGTCGTGTCAGGCCAGCGCTGCGTAATCAGGCGTTCGGTGATGTTGGTCACGAGGTTGCCGAAACGGTCGACGTAGACGACCTGTCCGGCGATGCCCTTGTCATCCTGGACGGGTATGCCCATCTCGATGAGTTTGTACGACGTGGGCGTCGGGCCGAGGTCCGCGATATGCACGCCGCGGACGAGATGCCCGGCCAGCGGGGCGAAAATGTCGCGACCGTGGAACGTCGGCGAGATCTCCGTCTCGCTGGGGATGTACTTGAGGTTGCGGACCGAGGCCATCGATCGTAGCGGCTGCGTCTGGGCGACCATCGTAATGACGCCGTTGTCGGGAAACAGGTACACCTGGCTGCCGAACTCGGCGGCGATGATCTCACGCCCCGTGCCGACCCCGGGGTCGACAACCACCACGTGAATGGTCCCCGGGGGGAACACCGGGGCCGCCTGGGCCAGCACGAAGGACGCCTGGAGGATGTCGTGGGCCGCGATGTCGTGAGACAGGTCCACGATCCGCGCCGCGGGGAGGTGACGCAGCAGGGCGCCCTTCATCGCTTGCTCTCCTCGCGGTGTATGAAAAGGGTCTCGGCCACCTCGATGCGGTCCGTCTCAATGGCTCGGATCGTGATGCGGTTGGGACCCGGCTCGAGCTCGACCGGAAGGTCGACGGGGATGATCAGGGGCTCGGTGTCCACGTGGCGGCGGCTGTCGAACCAGACCTTGCGCCGGCCGACGTAGACCGTGACCGCCCTCTCCACGGCCCGCCCCGCCCGGTGGAAGACGACCTGACCGCGCACGACGGCTCTCTCGCCGTCGACGTGCCGGCCCGCGCCCCCCGGCGCCGCGCGCTGGATCTCGGGTGGCCGGAAGGCAGCCGCCGGCCCGGCCC
>CAZVEV010000335.1:0-6018 GCA_964625865.1 uncultured Planctomycetaceae bacterium
ATGCTTCTATCGCGGCCGCATCCCCCCATCTGTTACCCTCATTTGAACCACGCCCTACCTTCCTATAGGCTCTCAGAACTCCAACGGCCGAAGCTTGTCACTTGTAACCACATAGTATGATACCACAAGGGAAGGGGATTACCTTACTTGTTTGCGCAAATCTTGGTTTTTTCTGCGATCGGGACGACTGGCGTCTTCAACGACCGATCCTCTTCCGCTATGCCCGCCGCCTTCGCCTGCGAGCCATCACTCCAACGCCTCCCACGACCAGCAGACTCATCGTCGCCGGCTCGGGAATCTGGTCGACTTTCACGTCATCGACGTATGCGTTGCGTCCTGCGTTGGCCCCGCCGGTGGTGAATCGAACGGTATCGATGTTGGTCAGCGTGTTGGCATAGGGCAGAGCGTTGACCGTCCCGGCGCCGCTTCCGGCGAGGGTGATGTCGAAATTCGTGGGATGCAGCGTCAGCGTGACGGTGTGCCACTCGGTATCGCTGTTAGTGACGACGAAGATATTGCTGCTGTTGTATTGGATCCGCTTTCCGCCGTTACCGCTATTGCCGCGCCGGAAGACCAGATCCAGAAGGTTCGTCCCCCCGCCCCTGACAGTCGCCCATGCGAATGTACTTCCGGCTCCAGTGTAATCCCAGAGAATCTCGAAACTCACGATCACATCACCGCTTGCCAGCGCCGTCGAGGCGAACTGTGCATCGGCGTATCGACTCCGGTTGCCGTTGGTGCTCGCCGATCCCAGGTCCAGGTACTGATCCGCTCCGCCACGAACACCGGGGTTGTCCCCGGCGAGGGTGGATGCCCAGGCGATCCCGACGTCCGCGATGTCATCGCCGCCAATGCTCGGCGAGTTCAACACCGGCGGATTCGCCGCGATTGCGTCGTCCTCGAAGTCGTCAAAAAAGACCACTGTCGCCTGTGCGCCCGTCACGGCGACGAGAACCGTCAGGCCGACAAGAAACCCGTTATGTGTCATTCTCGTCAACATGTTCAAACTCCTTCGAAACTGCAGCTACCTTCCTATAGGCTCTCAGAACTCCAACGGCCGAAGCTTGTCACTTGTAACCACATAGTATTATACTACAAGGGAAGGGGATTGCCTTACTTGTTTGCGCAAATCTTTTTTTTTTGCGATGGGGACGTTTGGGATCGGACGGCGATTTGGATACGGAGCGTCGGTTCGGCGTCCTGCTTGCTTGTTCGGCGAGATTCCGCTACAACCCAAAGCGTCACTGGCGGTCGCCGGTGTCATATTGAGGCCCCGTCATGGTCGGCAGGAAGAAGAGAATTCGGATCGGCATTTATGGCAACGGGTGGGACGAACTGGTCGAGCGTCCCTTCCGGGGAATGTTGCAGGCGGCGGGCGAGGATCCGCGCATCGTCCTGTGCGATTCGCGCGTGTTCGCCCTGGGCGATGACTTCGACGCCGCGCACCCGCCGTGGACGGGCAAGCTCGACGGCGTGGTGATGTCGATCGGGCTCGGCGAGACGGGCACGCCCCAGCAGGTCGCCGACTGGGTTTCCCGCGGGCGCGTGCCGGCCGTCAGCGTGGCGACGGACTTCTTCCATCGGCGAATCCCGACAGTGTGCGTCGATCCGGTGTCGGTGGCGAAGTTGGCGGCCGAGCACTTAATCGCAGGCGGCTGCAAGCGGTTCATGCACGTGGGGTTCTCCCGGTCGATGGGCTCAAAGCGACGGGCCGAGGCGTTTGGCGCCGAACTGGCGAAACACGGAGCCGAACTGGAGGAGTTCGACTTCAGCGTCATGGTGGAAGAAGCCGAGGCAAACGAAGCACATTTCCCCGACGCCGAACCGCGGCTGACCGCTGACGGAGAGGCACTGGCGCCCCTGCTGAGCAAATCGCCTCACCCGCTGGGCGTGCTGGCGCTGGGCGATCCGTTCGCTCGGGCCGTCTGGCGCGTCTGTGACGAGGTGGGCCTGGACGTGCCCGGGCAGGTCGCGATTGTGGGCATGAACGACCTGCCGGTGGCGTTCGCCCAAAGGCCCACCATGACCAGCATCCACTATCCCGGCGAAGAGGTCGGCCGGAGGGCAACACACCTGCTGGCCAAGCTCATCGGCGGCGCCCGGCGGCCTCGAAAGCCCATCGGCATCCGCGCGACGAAGCTGATCGCTCGCGAATCGACGGTCGGCCGACCCGACACCGACGACACGCTGGCACAGGCGCTGGAGATGATTCGCCGCCAGGCATGCAGCGGACTTCGCCCGCGGGACCTGCCCGAGGTGTTCCTCGTTTCGCGTCGCTGGCTGGAGATGGAGTTCCAGAAGCACCTGGGTCGCACCCCGCTGCAGGAGATCAATCGCGTGCGACTGGCGTCGGCGCGCAAGCTCCTCAAGTCGACCGAACTGCCCATCGCCCAGATCGCCGCGATGACCGGCTTCTCCGCGCCGCCGGGCCTGACCAACTTCTTCCAGAAGCACACGTCCCTGTCGCCCACCGAATACCGCCACTGGGTCGCCGCCAACGGCGAGGAGTAGAGGACAAGGGGGCCAAATAATACGGAGAGTTACCGCCGCCCGGAACGGGCGTCCTCTCAGTCTTTCACGGCAGTGCCGCCAGACGCTGGAGTTCTTCGCGGACGCGGGCGGCGTGGCCTTCGGGGATCACTTCGGGCCAGTGCTGGCGGATCGCGCCGGCCGGGTCGATCAGGTACGTGCAGCGGATAATGCGCTCGTAGGATATGGGGCCCAGCGTACTGGTGACCCATGCGCCGTACTGCGTCATGACGGTCTTGTCCGGATCGCTCAACAGCGTCAGGGCCAGGTCGTACTTCTCGATGAACGTGCGATGCATCTCGGGCGAGTCGGGGCTGACGCCCAGGACGACGGCGTTCATGTCGTGGAACCGTTGGAGCAGGGCCGTGAACTCGGTGGCCTGGCAGGAGCAGCCCGGCGTGTCGTCCTTCGGGTAGAAGTACAGCACGATCCACTTGCCCTTCAGGCCGCTGAGTTTCGTGTCCTGGTCGTCCTGGTCCAGCAGGGTGAAGTCCGGCGCCTGGCGCCCGATGATGGGCGAGGTCTTGGAGGCCGCCTGCTCCATGTCCGATGCGGTGTACTGTTTCGCGCAGCCGAGAACGCCGATCGCCAGAACGACGCCCGCCAGCAGATAGAGTGTCCTGGTCATTGAGATTGCCCTTTCACATGCCACGTCATCCCGATATGCCGCCCCCACTCCGCCGCGGGGTGCGCCTTTCCTGACATCCTAGCGCCCCGCCGGCGCGGAATCCAACAGGGGCACGGCCAGGCAGGAGCGCTACGGCCCCGCGGCGAATACCTGGACCCCTGCCAGGGCCAGGTACGTCTCATCGCCTGACCGTCGGATGCGCACGTAACGGGCACGGATCGGCGTCCTGAAGTTGATCTGCCATGACTGACGCACATCCTTCGCGCGCCAGGCCGTCCTCCATCTTCGCCCGTCGCTCGACAGGTCCACCACCAGCCCGGTGGTGTGCCTCGCATGCTCGCCCCGCCGGTTGCTGATAAGGATGCGCTTGATCGCCTCGACCTGTCGGAGCGTGACGATGACGTAGGGATCGGACTGCTTGGCGGTGTGGAAGGTGTGGCTGCGGTCGTAGAGCTTGCCCCGGCAGGTGAGGAAGCCGGGCAAGGACGCGAACTGGCTGTGAGCGGAACTGGGTTTGTACGTGGCATCGGCGGAGACCCACTTGACCGTGCGGTCCGCCGTGTCCAGGTGTCGCAGCCGCACCGTATGCCACACCACCTCCGACTTGTACGCCGCCAGGCCGAACGTCTTGGCCGGCGGGGCCCGGCTCGGGTGCCACGTCAGCGCCGACTGCTTGCCGGTCCACGCGACAACCTTCTTGCCGTTCAGTGTGACCGTCACGCCGGCCTGCTCGCCCTTGATCCGCACTGAGACGTCTATCGTCGCCTTGGCGCCGACGCGGAGCCAGACTTTGGGGTCCGCGAGTTTGACCGCCGTCGGGTTGTCCCCCATCAACGCCTTGCCGTCAATCATCCCCAGCCCCAGGTGAGAGTGCTCCTCATAGCGCAAGCCCACAAGCAGGGCCACCTGCCCGGCGCCGACCGGCAGGGATATGCTCGCCTCCGTGCCGCTCTTGAGCGTAAGGGTGGCCTGCAGGTCATAGCTGCCGACGGCCGTGGCCGGTATGCCCACCAGCGCGACCTGCCCGGATTCGCTTTGCGCGCAGCGCACGTCCGTGCCCTTGCGGCTCCACTCGCCGTCGACCGTATCCTTCGCCGGGTCCACAAGACCCAGCAGGTCGATCCACTTGACGGCGCTGGGTTTCGCGGGCCCGCCGAGGCGATCCAGTTCGGCCTGGACCGACTTGAGTTCCGTCGTCACACGCAGGTACTGGACGTCCTTCTTCGCGTAGACCTCGAGGTACATCCTCAGGTTGTCCCGCGCACGGGTCAGCAGGCGGAACTTGGCCTGCTTGTCGGCCACCTTCATCACGAGCTTTCGGTACCACCGCCCGAGGGTAAGGAAGTCCGCGTCGGCCAGTTCGGACGCGTCCTTGGCCGCCAGGGCCACGTTCGTGCGCAGCGTCGGGTTCAGGGCGTCGCTGAGATACCTCGCCGCCTCGTGGGGCAGGTCGAGTTCGACCAGGTAGGTCTCCACCAGCCTCGTGCGACTGGTGGTGTCCTGGGGGTTCTTGCGGACCGCCGCCTTCAGGGCTGTCACGCGATTCTCGATCCCCATCCGGCGCTCCGCGGCGCGCAGCTCTTTGTAGATGGCCGGTCGCTCGGGCATATTCAGGGCCCTGGCGGCGCTGTTGGCCTGGCGGAAGTACTTGGCCGCCTCGGTCCATTTGTTGTCCGTGCCGTACTTGCGGGCCAGGGCAAGCAGGGCCTGGACATACGTCCGCCCGTTGACGGGCCGCGCCGCCCGGTCGCCTCGGAGATACTGCAGCCGATAGACCTCCAGCCGCTTCTCGGCCCGCGCGGGCGCGTCGGCCGGCGCGACCTTGTCCAGAAGGTCCAGCGCCGCCAGGGCAGAGGAGTACCCCGCCGGGGCCATGATGCCGTACTCGTACGCCTTGGCACACATCCGCACCTGCACCGCCGGTGCATCGGTCAGTACCTTGGCGTTTTCGATCAGCTTCGCCGCCGCGTCGGCTCGCGTGGTCGTCTTGGCGACGATCTGCCTGATCAGGTCGTCAGTCTCGTCGGCCGCCACCGTGAGGGGAAAGGCGACAATTGCGAAGACCAGAAGCCACGCGCTCTTCGATTGGATCGTCACAGCTCGGATCCCTTCTCTGTCGCAGATCTGTTGTCACAGCAGTATAGGTCGCTCCCGGCGGAAGGACAAGATCCACGCAGCGCGGACACCCAGGCCCTGCTGGTGCCCTGACGCTCGACAGAATCTCGGCACTCATCCCGGTGGGCGGCTATCATGAAAGTACAGGCTTCGTAACGCGGCCGGATGTGCGGGCAGACTGGCGCGCGGCCGCGGGAACAGACGGCGCTGTACGAATTGAGGACCGACCCATGCTGACAGAGAAGAGCGTTGAGATCGACCGGCCGATTGACGAGGTGTTCGATTACACGACGAAGAACGTCGCCGAGTGGAGCACCATCGTCGTGGCCGACGAGGTCATCAACGAGAAGCCGGAGGGCGTCGGGACGACCTTCAGATGTGTCACCGCCGACAGGGGCCGGCGAATGGAATTCCAGGGCGTCGTGACGCGCCACGAACCGCCGACGGCCCACACGGTCGTCATGACGGGCAAGCAGTTCGACATCGAGGCCGAGTACCTGTTCGAGGACCTCGGCGGGCGGACGCGCGTCACGCAACTGTCGACGGTCAAGGGCAAGGGGCTGACGAAGGTGATGTTCGCGCTGCTCGGCTGGCTGATGAAGAAGTCCGGCTGCGACGCCGTGGAGCGGGAACTGGCGAACCTCAAGCGGTTGCTTGAATCGCGGGGCTGATCGGGAAGGAGATCGAACAGAAAAGGGGACAGTCCTTCATGAGCCTTTGGCTCACCCGTAGAGTATGAAAATGGG
>CAZVEV010000336.1:0-5993 GCA_964625865.1 uncultured Planctomycetaceae bacterium
TTTTGGGGCCGGGGGGTGGGGGGTGCATGTGGTTGCGGGGGGTCGGGGCGGGCGGTCCGGCCGGGGTCCAACTTGTTGCACGCCCTACGGTTTGACCTTCGACCCTCTTCTCAGACCAGGCCCTTGCGTTTTCGGAGGGACCATTCGAGGCACAGCAGGGCGATCAGGGCGACGATCAGCGACCAGTACATCGGGCCGTTCTCGGTGAGCTTGTCGTGCTCGATGGTCATCTCCATCTTCGGCTCGGACGAGACGTCCAGGGCCTTCAGCAGGACGTCGAGGTCGCGAAGGCTCGCGAACTTGCCCTCGCTCTCGGTCGCCACGCGCTTGAGCAGGGCGAAATTCGCAAGCACGTCGAGGGCCTCGAGATCGCGGTGGATTATCTCGAATCGGTGCTCGGCCGACAGGGCCTTGTCGCCGACGGTGGCCTCGATCTTGAGGACGTATTCGCCCGGCGCGGTGACGCCGGCGAGGATCGTCCGCCGCATGGTCTTGTCCTTCTGGAGCCTGACGAGCTTGGGCACCTGGTCCGGGCCGGTCAGGGTCACGCGGACGGGCGTCTCGAGCAGCGGTCGGCCCTGGGCGTCTTCCACGCCGGCGGTCACGCGGATCGACTGGGTGGTCGCCCCCTGCCCGCGCAGGCGCCCCAGGTCGTATCGCGGGCGATCGGTGGTGATCCACACGTTGCCCTTCGGCGCCGCCAGGTACAGCGTCACCTGGCGCCAGAAGCGTTTCTGGAGTTCGGCGGTGTCCTTGGGCGTGAGCACCCACTGCCACGTCGTATCGAACGCGACGGCCAGCGTCCGCCCCGCGCCGAACGGCTGGGCCACCACGAGCGGCTCGCCCTTGGCTGACTTCGCCAGCACGGTCGCTGCCGGCTTGGTGACGACCAGCGCGTTGGCGCCGCTGAGGGGAGGCAGGGACGCCCAGGCCTCGGCCACCTTCGTCGGATCCGCTCCGATACGCATGATCTCGCTTTCGAGCCCCTCGCGTGTGACGGCGGGGGCCACCTCGTCGTCAATCATCGTCACCGACTTGCCCACGTCCGGGCCCAGGATGTCCGCGATGGGCGTGTCCCCCCAGCCGCCGCGCCCGAAGCTCTCGGACCCGCCGATCATGCAGAACCCCTTGCCGTACTCGCCCACGAGCTTCTTGACGATCTCGAGCTGCTTGCGCGTGAAGCGTTCAGCCGGCACGTCGCCGAAGATGATCGCGTGGTAGCCCAGCCAGTCCTCCTCGTCCTCCGTCAGGTCGCCGATGCCCTTCCTGAGCGGCTGGAGCAGGATCCGCCTGTCCACGCTGAACCGTTCCTCGGTCGCCAGGGCCGCACTGATGTACTTCGTCTCGTAGCGGAACCGTCCTTCGACGTAGAGGATGCGCATGTTGCGGTCGACGACGTGGACGAGCTTGCCCGCCGTCTGGTCGCCGGCCAACTCGTCCGAATCGCGGCCCGAGCACGTGGCGCTGACGGTCAGGCGCTTGAACCCCACCGCCAGCGGGACGTGCTCGAATCGTACGGTCCGGCGGAGGGTGTCGGCGGTGACGTTGAACGTTTGCTGGGCGATCTCCTTGTCGCCGAAGCGACACGTGACGGTGACTTCCCGCCCGGCCAGCCCCATCGCCTCGACGACGGCGGCGATCGGCAGGCGGTTGAACGCCTCCACCTCGTCCGCGGCGGCCAGGTCGCGAACCGTCAGCGTGCGGGTCGCGCCGGTAACGGTGCTCGAGCCGACGCCCACGGCGAACACGGGCACGCCGCGCGAGCCCATCAGGGCGGCGAACTTCTCGGGCGAGATCGTGTCCGAGGCGTTGTTGCATCCGTCGGTGAGCAGGAGCATGGCCGCGACGTGGGTGTGTCCGATGGCCGACGGATCCGCGGCGGCTGACGCCGAATCGCCGATCGCCGTGATCTTGCCCGTGGGCATGGGGACGGCAAAGGTGCGGTCGAACGCGTCGTCCTGGTCGGGCTCGAAGACCCGTGCGTTGCGGGCCCCGCCTGCAAACGAGAAGACCCGCAGTTGGGCGTGTTCGGCGATGCGGTGGAACTGGTCGCGGTTGGCGACAAGGGCCTGCCGCACGCTCTCGGTCCGCGAAACCGGCTTGGCGGCGGGGTCGATGGCGGCGAGTTTGTAATCGGGGGGCATGTCGCGAAGCGTCATCGACGTCGACGCGTCAATGCCGATCAGCACCAGCCCCTGGACCTCGATTTCCTTCTCATACTCGAGGACGGGGCGGGCCGCCCAAGCCGCCAGAAGCGCGATCACCAGCAGGCGAAGGGCCAGCAGGCCAAGCTTGTGACGTCGCTTCAGCGGCGAGGTGGTGCGACGATACGCTCGCAGGGCCCAGATCACCGTGGCGATCATGACGGCGACCAGGGCGCAGTTGGGCGCTGCCTGGGTCAGCCCGAGATTGCGGCGGTAGGCCTCGGCAAGCGTCAGGGCGGCCAGCACCATCACCAGCGTGCCTCGCAGGCCCGCAAAGACCACCGACTTGCCCCGAAACGCCTCGCCCTGTGGGGTGAACATCCCGCCGTAAACCGCGGCGCCTGCGGCTGTCAGCGGCCCGGCCCCCAAACACGCCAGCGCCAGCGGCCCGACCAGCGCCGGGCTGTGATCGCGCCACAAGGCTCGCAGAAGGCTCACCAGTTCCCACGCCAGGGCCGCCCCGGCTGCATAGACCAGCCACGCCGCCGCGTCCAACAACGTGAAGATAAGGGTCATGCCCAGCGCGTTCATCTCGTGCTCCACCGCCGGTTCGGCAGGCCGATCCCGGTGACACAGGATTAGCAGGATTGCCCCGATCCATCCAGAATCTTTTTGCCTCACGACTTGCCTGGAACGCCCCGGCCGGTGTATACCTCAGGTGCGGTCAGCCGCGGCCGGATCGCCGAAAAGGAACCTGCATGGACGCAGAGAAACGCTTCTCAGTGGATGACCTATGGCAGCCGGGCATGCCGCTGCCCGGCAAAGGCATCCTCACCGCCATCGCCCGCCGCTGCGCCGAGACCTGGGAGATGCCCCTCCTGCCTGACCAGGTCCGCATCGCCTACAACCCCCGCATGCGAACCACCCTCGGGCGCGCCATCCTCGAAGAACGTCGCGTTGAACTGAACACCCGCCTCCTGCGGGAACACCCGGGCGAACTGATCACCACGTTCGTCCACGAACTGGCCCACCTGGCGGTCCATATCCGTTACGGCCGCGTGCCCCCGCACGGGCGCCACTTCCGTACGCTCATGCGGGCGGTGAACCTCTCGCCCGGCGCGACCCACAGTCTGCCCGTAGCCCACCTGAAGCGCCGCCGTCGCCGCTACCTCTACCTGCACCGCTGCAGCGACTGCGGCTACAACTTCGTCGCGCGATCCGTCCGCCGCAACATCTACTGCCGCGCCTGCGGGCCCGAGATGCTCTGGGACATCTGGCGGGCCCCCAACACCCCCGACGGGCGCCACATGCTCAAACGCCTGCAGGAAGGTCAAACGCAGGACGCATTTCGCCCCGGGTGATTACACCCGGGGGTTCTGTCCACCGGCGCAGTGCTCTCGTACGCATATCATGATCGAAGACGTGCTCCCGCTGCCCGTGCGCGTTCGGGAGAAGACCCCCCGGTGTGTTCACCGGGGGCGAAATGGCGTCCTGCGAATGAGATATCCTCTTCTCCGGACGCCCCCATTTCGCCCCGGGTGATTACACCCGGGGGTTCCGTCCACCGGCGCAGTGCTCTCGTACGCATATCATGATCGAAGACGTGCTCCCGCTGCCCGTGCGCGTTCGGGAGAAGACCCCCCCGGTGTGTTCACCGGGGGCGAAATGGGGGTTTGGGAGTCGGACGGATTGTGATCGGAACGCAGGGCGTGCAACGTGTCTGCACGCGGAGCAGATGCACAATCCGTTCCGCGTGCAAGCAAGTTGCACGCCCTACCAACTACCCACCTTCCCCTTGCTCGCCCGGGCCCTATAATCACCGGGGAAGGAGCGTGGCGTGATTATTGCGGGCATTGACGAGGCGGGGCTGGGGCCGGTGCTGGGGCCGCTGGTGGCGACCGCGGCGGCGCTGCACGTGCCGGACGAGCATGCCGATGCGTCGATGTGGGACCTGCTGGCGCCCGACGTGGTGCGGCGTCCGAAGCGGCGCGGCGGGGCGGTGGCCTTCGCCGACAGCAAGAAGCTGTACTCCCGCAAGAGCAAAGCCGGCCTGACGCACCTGGAACGCGGCGTGCTCGGCATGCTGGCCACCCGCGGACGCACGTGCGGGACGCTGGGGGACCTGCTGGGCGTGGTCGCCCCCGACGTGGTCGAGACGCTGGGCGCCTATCCGTGGTACGCCGACACCCACCTGCCCCTGCCGCGGAAGCTCTCGCACGATGACGTGGGCTTTGCGAGCAATGCGCTGGCGGCGGCGATGGAGCGGCGCGGCATGCGTCTGGAGGCCGTCCGGAGCCGGGTGATCCCGGCGGGCGAGTTCAACCGGATCGTGGCCGTCACGCGGAACAAGTCCACGCTCGCGCTGGACCAGACGTGTCGGCTGTTGGCCTACGTGTGGGGCAAGGCGGGGGCTTGCTCGCGCGTGTACGTCGATCGCCAGGGCGGTCGCGTGCACTACCTGCCCGCGCTGCAGCGCACGTTCGCGGGGTGTCAGTTCAAGGTCGTCGACGAGACCGAGGACCGCAGTGCGTACGTCGTCAGCGACCGCGGAAAGCGAATGGAGATCAGCTTCGCCGTGGGGGCCGAGGAATCCCACCTGCCGGCGGCGCTGGCGTCGATGGTGTGCAAATACGTCCGCGAGTTGATGATGGACCTGCTGAACCGTTTCTGGCAGGGCCACGTCGCAGACCTGGCGGCCACCGCGGGCTACTACACCGACGGGCGGCGGTTCTTCGGCGAGATCAGCCAGGCGATGGCCGACCTGGGCATCGACAAGGCCCTGCTGTATCGCAGCCGATAGGGCTGTAGAGAACCTGCGAAGCCGCAAGCGGTCTGGTGCGAATACGCTCTTGACCGGTTGGCTGACGGGCCGATAATGGGAATGACACGGATGGGTTGAGCGGAAAGGAACGGCAGCATGGCAATTCAAGAGTGGTCGAACACCATCACGGTGATCGAGTTGGCGGACGATCCGCAGTTCAGCGACGATCTGGACACCCTTCTGGAGACGTTTGACGACAAGCCGACCAACGCGGCGCTCAATTTCGCGGCGGTGGGGTTCGTCAACAGTTCGAACATCTCGCAGTTGCTGCGTCTTCGCAAGCACGTGCTCGCCGCCGAACGTCGCCTGATCCTCTGCGGCGTCAACACACAGGTCTGGGGCGTCTTCCAGGTCACCGGCCTGGACAAGATCTTCGAGTTCACCAACGACATCTCGACCGCGCTGGCCGGCCTCCAACTCGGCCACGTCGACGAGGAGTGAGTCTGCCCAATGGGTGTATTCGTAGGGCGTGCAACTTGTTGCACGCGGAACGAACACCCAATGCCTTCCGCGTGCAACGAGTTGCACGCCCTACCAGTTGACCGGTCAACCCGTTGCCTCCCACCAATCGACGATTTGACCCCGCCCCCTTGTCAAAGCGTCGCCGGGGGCGTATTATGTCTCGCTTTCGCGAATGGAAAAGAATGACTAGACACCCCTCCGGCGGGAGGGGCAAGCGATCTGACGGAAAGGGCATCGACGATGCGTATTGCGGTTATTGGCGGCGACGGCACGGGTCCGGAAGTGGCAGCAGAGGGGCTCAAGGTCCTCCAGGCAGTGGCACAGAAGGTCGGCTTCGAGTATGAGACGACGGATTTCAACGTCAGCGGCGACCGGTATCTGGCCGCGGGCGGCGACCCGAATCAGCCGTCCATCGAGGTCATCAGCGAGGCCGAGATCGAGGAACTGGCGACGTTTGACGCGATCTACCTCGGCGCGGTGGGCCATCCCGACGTGGCGCCCGGCATCCTGGAAAAGGGCCTGCTGCTGCGGCTTCGGTTCACGCTGGACCAGTACATCAACCTGCG
>CAZVEV010000337.1:0-5977 GCA_964625865.1 uncultured Planctomycetaceae bacterium
GCGGCGATCGGGATGGTAATGCTGGCCAATCCCGAGTGGGACAACGGCGGCAACGGGGTGAATGCAGGCGAGGAGTTCGGCCTGTTCGCCCGCGACGAGATCCGGATGGCGATGATCACCGACAGTGCGGACCCGACGCAGAACCTGATGCTGATGGGTTTTGCCGGCTGGACGGACACGACCGTCGAAGACTTCCACGCCGACACGCTGGCCTGATTGCCTGCCGTCCCCCTGGTCCTGCGCGTTGTCGAAGGGAGCCTGTCGGAGAGTTCGAAGGCAGATTGCGGATTCAGAGCCAGCAGGCCAGGCCGCTGCGGAAGGGAACCAGGACGCCGCTCCGGCGGCGAAGCAGGGCGCCCAGAGACTGACGTTAACGGCACGCTTGCGGTGTGAACGCGGCATGCAGTATGATGTCGCTGGTCGCGACTGACCGATGTGGGCTTTCGTCGCCAGACCATATCACAGGTGATGGGCGTCCGAATCTGAGCGTGGTGCGTGTGTGGAGTGTGAAGCAATGAAGATGATTGCCGGCGTGCTGATGGTGGCTGTGTGTGTGTTGACGTTCGGATGCGGTGCGGACGGGGGCGGGGGTGATTCCTCGAACAGGCAGGCTCCCACGCCACCGTCGAAGACGGATGGGCAGGCCAAGACGCCACCGAGTCCGCAAGTCATTCTGAGTGAAGACTTCGAACGGTCGGCCATCGGGTCCTCGCCGAAATCGGCACTGGTGGCTCCTCGTGACAATGCGGATGCGATTGGCGTGGCGGTGCGGGACAACGCTCCCGAGAACGCACGCTGTTTGCAGATTCAGGATTCGCCCGATATCGTGCCGAGCTACTGGCCCTATCTTATCTACTCACCGGCGGTTGCCGATGGCGTGGCGACGCTTGCCTTCGATGTGCGCGTCGACAAGAAGATCGGGCTGCTACACGAGTGGCGCGATGGCAAGCGTTCGTACAAGACCGGCCCGGCGCTGCGGATTGAGTCGGGGGCGCTGCGTGTGGGGGGCAAGACACTGGTGTCACTGCCCGCCGATACATGGGTCCGGATCGAGGTAACGGCGGGGATCGGTGCCGCATCGACCGGCACATGGCGCCTGACGGTCACCGCGCAAGGCAGCCCGGCACGCACGTTCAAGGACCTGCCCTTCACGCATGCGGAATGGGATCGGCTTAATTGGCTGGGGTTCATCGGCATCGGCAAGACCAAAGCGACCTGCTGCCTGGACGACCTGCTGCTGACTGTTGCCAAGGCCCCCAAGCCCTGATCGTCCATCAGACAGGCCCCGGTCCACGAGACACCTCGGGCCGGACGCTTGCCGGCTGCGCCCGCCGGGAGATCGGGCCGGCACGGAGCGTGCGGTGATGAGAATACTGACGACTTTTCTGGCCGCGATGATGCTCGCGGGATCGTGCGGATGTCGATGCAAGTCGGCGTGCATCACGCCCGATGCGCCCGGCGCACAGCCGGCCACACAGCCGGCCAGGGGCGCGGGGCAGGGCGGGACCGGCGGTGGCGTTTCCACGGAGAAAACGACGGTTGTCTTTCGCGAAGGGTTTGAGAGTGTCGCCCTCGGCGCTCAGCCGCAGTCGCTACGGTTGTACACCACCGGCAGGGGAGGGGCCATTGAAGTAATCCGGCGGTATGGCATCTTGGGAAACGAACGCTGCCTGAAGGTGACCGATGCCGAAGCCGTCGAACCAGGCCTTTGGCCCGGCTTCTCCTTTGCTCCGAACATCGCCGCGGGCCGGGCCACGCTGGCCTTCGACGTGCGCATCGATGCCCGGACGGACCTGCTGGTCCGGTGGTTCGGCGGGGCCGGGGCCCGGCCCGTGGGGCCCGAATTGCGGATCGCGCCAGGCGTGGTGCGCGTCGGCAAGACGGTGGTGGCATCACCTCCGGCGGGGCGGTGGCTTCACGTCGAGATCTCTGCTGAGGTCTCTCCGGCGCCGGATCGCACCTGGACCCTCACGGTGGGCCCG
The DNA here is from genome assembly GCA_964625865.1 of uncultured Planctomycetaceae bacterium. Taxonomy (GTDB): domain Bacteria; phylum Planctomycetota; class Phycisphaerae; order SM23-33; family SM23-33; genus CAZVEV01. The sequence goes on from CAZVEV010000337.1 coordinate 1,983, forward strand.
CCCGGCAGTCGAGGGCGGACCTTCACGGGCCTGGCACCGGCCGACCCCCAGTGGAGCGGGCTGGGCGAGGTCGGCTTCTTCAGCACGGGCAAGACCGCGGCGGTCTCTCTGTTCGACAACGTGACGCTGACTCTCCGCGGAGCCGGCAGCCCACCTAAGCCGTAACGGATCACTTGGCCGCGAGTTACGGGCGGAAGCGACTCCGCGGACAGCTCTGCTCCCTATGCCCCGCGTCGTGGCGCGACAGATCCTGCGAAGGAACACCTGCTCAGAACCCGGCCAGACGCTCTGGCATTGCGCCTAGCCGCTCTAGACGCGACAGAGGGGGCCAAGGTCCCTTCCGTGTCGAAGACGCGGCCACGAGGCGGCCAGGGCGTCAGGCCGCCTTCTGTGGCACGTGTGTCAGTCGGACGCGCTGTCCGACAGCGGTTTTCCTCTGGTCAGACGGCAGCGTGTTGCGATAATCACTGGTCGGGGGACACGTGACGAGTAAGTGATCGGCAACACATGTGAAGGACCGCAGAGCCATGGCAGGATCATCGCGGACGAGACGGCAGTTACTCAAGAGTGTGGGCATTGCGGCGGCAGCGTTGAGCCTGCCGCGGCTGGCGCGAGCGGCCGGACAGCCTCCCGCGCCCACCGGAGCGGCGGCGCCCAAGCCCAAGCCGAACATCGTCTACATCCTCGCCGACGACATGGGCTACGGCGACCTGGGCTGTTACGGGCAGAAGACCCTGGCCACGCCGGCGCTGGACAAGATGGCCGCCGAAGGCATGCGGATGACGCAGCATTACGCCGGTTCGACAGTCTGCGCTCCGTCCCGCTGCGTGCTCCTGACCGGCCTGCACACCGGCCATGCCAGGATCCGCGGTAACAACCGCGCCCTGCTGAAGAATGAGGACGTCACGATTGCCAAGGTGCTCAAGGCGGCAGGCTATCGCACGGGATGTGTGGGCAAGTGGGGGGTCGGTCACCCGCCAAAGGACACCGATCCCAACCGGTGCGGCTTCGACTACTTCTATGGCTACGCGAACATGTGGCACGCCCACAACTTCTACCCGCCGTTCCTCATCACCAACGGCCGTCGCGTCCGCCTCCGCAACAAACTGATGCCGCAGTTCGCCCGGCGCACCGACGGCTCGGGCGTGGCCGTCGAGAAACTTGACTACGCGCCGGACCTGATCCACACCCAGGCGCTGGCCTTCATCGAACGCAACAAGGCCGCTTCGACACGCTCACGGCATGCCAAGCCGTTCTTCCTCTACTATGCCCTGAACATCCCCCACGCCAACAACGAGGGCGGGCGCGTGGGACGCGGCATGGAAGTGCCCGACCACGGCGAGTTCGCCCGCAAGGGCTGGGCCGAGCCCGAAAAGGGCTTCGCCTCGATGATCCGTCGCATCGGCAACTACGTGGGCGAAATCCTGGCCGCGATCAAGGCCGCCGGGCTCGAGGACAACACGCTGGTGATCTTCTCCAGCGATAATGGTCCGCACGCCGAGGGCGGCCACAAGATGGAGCAATTCGACTCCAACGGGCGTCTGCGCGGTATGAAGCGAGACCTGTACGAGGGGGGCCTGCGCGTACCCATGATCGCCCGCTGGCCCGGGCGCATCAAGGCCGGCGCCGTCAGCGACCACGTCTCCGGCTTCCAGGACATCATGCCCACGCTGACCGAACTGGTCGGCGCCAAATGCCCGAAGACCGACGGGATATCGATGACCCCGACTCTCTTCGGGCAGCCCGACAAGCAGGCCAGGCACGCCCACCTGTACTGGGAGTTCCACGAAGCCGGCGGCAAGCAGGCGGTCCTGATGGGCAAGTGGAAGGGCGTTCGCCTCAACACGGCCAAGACCCCCGACGGACCGATTGAACTCTACGACATCAGCCGCGATATCTCCGAACGCTCAAACGTTGCGCGCCGCCATCCCGACGTCGTGGCGAAGATCGCCGCCATAATGAAGGCCGAGCACGTCGAACTGAAGACATCGTCGCGCGGACGGCGGTAGCCTCCCCGTGCGCCACGGATGAGGCGGGTGATTCCGTCCCGGATGATCCCGTCCCGGTTGATTCGGTCAACCCGCCCCCCCGTTTAGCGGTCGATCGTCAGATCGACGTTTGCGCTGCATGCGAACAGATCGACGTTTGCGTGCATGCGAACAGATCGACGTTTGTCCTGCGTGCGACAGGTCCACCGTTTTCGGTCCCGCCGCTCGGCGGCGGAAAAGCGTCGATCTTACGATCGACCGCTAGACGATGCGTGCGGACGGTTGAGTTCCGGTGACGAACCCCGGGGCGGGGACTCACGCGTGTGCGAAACCCGCGCGTCGCCCGTTCCGCGTGCAAACCCGCGCCCCAGGAGTTCTCTCCGTGCGTTTCGCGCCCTATCCCCTACGCCCTGTCCCCGGATCCATAGTCCGCATCCGTCAGGACGATCTTGCGCTCGGCGGCAATCGCGTCGTTGGTCTTGAAGACGGGCAGTTCGCTCTTGAAGGCGACGTCTGCGGGGCAGTTGGGACTCGCCTTGCCGCGAATCGCGTCGAAGAAGTTCGCCAGGTGCGGTTGATAGGGGGGGGGCGGAGAACTTCCGGGCGAAGGGGCAGGGGATGGTATCCGAACCCCCGCGCAGATCGAGGATGCTGACTCGGCCCTTGGGCTGTGGTTTTGGGGTCAAGGGATCTCCGATGGTCCTTTCGTACACATACCGAGTCCACGGTTGTTCCTTGCAGCGGAGCGGCCAATGGTAGAGGCACCTGCCCGGGGATTCGGCAAGCGTCACCGAGCCCATTGGGCCGCTGAGCAGCTCAATGTGGTGGCCCCTGATGACGGATCGTCCGGGCATGGCGTAGATGCCGCGTACCGTCCCGCGCTGGCCTCTGTATTCGTAGATCGCCATCACGTTGTCGGGCCATTGGTCCTCAGCATGGTCATCGCGACCGCCGGTGGCGACCACGGACATGGGCCGCGTGTCGAGGAACCAGTTCCACGTGTCGATCTGTCGCGTTCCAAGGCGGACCAGGGGGCCTGCGCTGTAGCGGGCATACCAGCCCCAGTTGCGGAATTCGTGGGTATTCTCATACCCGTATCGCGCCAGGACCTCCGGGCGGGGGCCGCGGCCCTTCGGCACGCCCCGCGGGGTGCGGGGCCACCGTCCCCATTGGGCGCCGGCAGTCGTGATCGGGCCCAGCATCACTCCGGGCTTGACGATCTTGTTCAGGGCGTAGAGATAGCACGGATTGCTTCGCCGCTGATGGCCGATCTGCAGCAGCATGCCTGTCTTCCGCATCGCGTGGACCATCGAGCGAGCCGCGTCGATCGTGTGGGCCATCGGTTGCTCGCAGTAGACGTGCAGACCTGCTTCGAGACACGCGTTGGTCTGTTCGGCATGGACGAAGTCGGGCGTGGCGATGAGAACCGCGTCGAGGTCCTTCTCTCTAGCGAGCATCTGACGGTAGTCCTCGTAGATGTTGACATCCTGGCCGCGGCTCTTGAGCAGGCAGCACGCGTACTTCTGCGCGTGCGGCCAGATGTCGCAGATCGCCCGGAATCGCAGCCCGTCCAGGGGACGCCGCTTGAACAGCGCTTCGCTGATGAGCCTTCGCCCGGCCGTCCCGCAGCCGATCACCGCGACGTTCAGATCGTCCGGCCTGCCCCTGCCGGTCGCCCGCGCCGCCCGGGGTCGTATGACTGTCGCTCCCGCCACTGCCGAAGGCGGCACACCGTTTGGCCGATCCATCGTGATGCTCCTTTCTGCCGTACACCCTCCATCACGCTCCGCGAGAGCGAACCTTAGGCCCAAATCCCCGGCGACGTGCATCACGCGGCGTGCGAGTGATCATCGGGTTGCCCTCGCATAAACGGCGAGGGAGAATGAGTCGACCGGCTGGGGATTCTCCTGGACACTGCTGGTCGAATACTGTATAGTTTTTTGCATAGTGTCGCTAATGGCCCGAGGTTAAGCATCTTTCCTGGCCTCCTGACGGCTGAGTTTTAGG
>CAZVEV010000338.1:0-5954 GCA_964625865.1 uncultured Planctomycetaceae bacterium
AGGTGAGAAGCGAAAAGGCCCCTGGCGGAAGCTGTGCAGGGAAATCGTGGAGCAGGTGAAGCAAGGGCCCGGAAATCAGGGCCAACCAACCCCGCCGCCCTCTGGTCAGTGAGCGATGCGGTAGCACCTCGGCCATCAAGGCGGATGGCGCCCACCTTGACACGCTGCAGCGACAGGACCAGCGCATCCAACGTTTCCCCCGCATGCAGCGCGGTATCGTTCGGGAGTCGCCAGCATCCAGATAACAAACACAGAAGGAGAGAGACCATGAAAAGCCACGCCAGAATCCTTGGCATTCCTGTGACCGTGGAGAGTAAGCAACTGCGGGCAACCATTCGGAGCGTCCTCCAGCAGATCGAGCAGCGCTGCCCGCAGGATTTCGCCAGACTGAAGGCTCGAGTTGTCGCCATCATCCCCTTGTCGAAGGAGATAGAAGACGATGGCAGCATAGGGCTCTGGAGGACGTGCGAAGTGGAGGCCGAGAGGCTCGTATGTGATACCTCAGGCCGGGGCCTCGAACCGAATGCTGCCGCCGGGGAGGTAGCGATCTGGGAAGGGCTTGACGAGGCCGCTCAGGCCGAAGTCGTTGCACACGAACTTGGCCACGCCTGTTCCACTCGTGCTGACCTGGCGAGGAGAAGGGCCCCCGCCTACGAGTGGGCCTCGGAACTGGCGGCCGACTGGTATGCCTACCGGTGGGGCTTCGGCCGCGACATTGAACGTAACAGGAGGCAGCAGGGTTTCGTGCATCACGCCGTTGGCCCCGGACAGATGATCGATGTGAACGTGGACGGCATGTGGCGCAGATACCGCGTAACACGAAACCACTGTATGCGACTGGTTGAAGGGGCCTTCCGAACACCTGTGGCAGGCAGGGCGGACAAGTCGACGCCACGCTGCGGCATCGTCAAGGGCCGAGTCGTGCCTGTCGGCCAAGCCCTCTGCGGCGTGAGGTTCCGTGAAGGAGGCCGAGTGCAGGACGTTCTTGGCCTTCGAAACGGGCGAGGCCCTCGGGGTTCTGGCCACGCAGATGGTGGTGCCACTCGGCAGGGTCACTGCGCTTGCTAGAGCCGTCAGGGCACTTGTGCCAACCGAGTTCGATGCATGGGTTGACTTCCAATTCTCAAATGGCATGCCTCTTGGACTGGCTACCGCGAAGAGGGTTTGCGCAGATGTTTCGCGGGAAGCGTTCATCGAGGAACTGCGAGACCGGATGCGGTGACATGTTGCCGAAGTGCCCGTGTTCCTCGCGTACTTTTCGAATGGCAATCGTCATGCTTGCTACCTGTCCTTTCTTTATCGTTCTCACGGGTATTCGCAGCGGCGCGGTCGGCCGTCTCACGCGAATCGCCCGCAAACACAGCTTTTCTTGGCCCGAATCGACGGCAGGGGGCCGGACGAACTGGGTGTTGGGCTCTGTTGGCGTCGGTGGGATCCTCCGGGGACCGACACCGACCACGAGAATGGTCTGGTGTGTCCACCGTACTATACGGCGGTTTGCGTTCAATCTCTCACGGATACCGTTTTCGGGGCGAATTCAGGCCCCAGGGTAGTCCGGCCTGCAAAGCGAGACCGTCAATGGCTACCCGGCAGAAATCTCCGTAAAGTCCGTGATCACCGGCAATTCGGCTCCGAAAAGCTCGCAGTGACCATGAATCTACAGATGCCCTGGTTTACAGGTGGCCGCCTTGGCCATCTTGCAGGGCATTTCATGCTTCTCCCTCTGTACTGGAGGCCTTCGCGACAGGCCCGAGGACCGCGTGCGGGCTTGTCATCTCTTCCGGCTTACCGGTGGTACGTAGGGCAGGCAGAACATTGGGCAATACCGGCAAGGCTTTTCGGCTAGCTGGGGAAAGGACACGACGTGAAGACCATGGGACGAAATGGAATCGTGATGACAGCCCTGCTCTCGCTGCTGTTGTTGGTGGGGTGCTCAGATGAATCGGCGAGGGAGAGTTCCATCCCCGCATTAATCTCGTTCGACAAGAAGACTCTTGAGTTTCGTTTCGGCAACGGTGTGACGATGAAGCTCGTCCGCATCGAGGCCGGCACATTCATGATGGGCAGCAAGCTGTTGGCCGAAGAGACAGCCAGACGCTTCGATTCCAAGGTCAATTACTACGGGGACGAGCACCCGCAGCATCAGGTGACGCTGACAAAGCCGTTCTACATAGGCGTAACGGAAGTGACGCAAGCCCAGTGGAGGGCAGTAATGGACTCGCAGCCGTGGGGCGGGAAGAAGTACGCCAGGGCCGGGGCTGACCACGCAGCTAGCTACATCACGTGGGACGATGCGGCGGCGTTCTGTAGGATGCTATCGAAGAAGACCGGCCTTACGGTTCGTCTGCCTACGGCGGCCGAATGGGAATACGCCTGCCGCGCGGGAACCACGACGATCTACGGCTTTGGGGATGATCTGTCGAAGCTGGGCGACTACGCATGGTACGATGATAATACGCGCGAGAAAAGCGACGAGTACGCCCACGCCGTGGGCGTGAAGAAGCCCAACGCCTGGGGCCTGTACGACATGCACGGCAACGTGTGGGAGTGGTGCGCTGACTGGTATGCCGGCTCGTATGCAAATGCGGGCGCCCATGACCCGAAAGGCCCGGCTACCGGTTGGGAGCGTGTTCTCCGCGGCGGGTCGTGGTTCTTTGATTCCGATGGCTGCCGCGCTGCAAATTGTGCCCGGCTCTCTCCAGACTGGGGCAACGTCAGTGGCGGCTTTCGTGTCGTGGTCCAATTGCAGCAACTTCACAGCTTCCGTTCAGACACTCTCTACGAAGGCAGATCGCTTGCTCGTTTTGGCGTCGATGTAACTGAGCGGTGAAGGCCTTGTTACCAAGCCGGGCATGACGCAGAGGGATCGCAAGTGGAACACCTACTACCGTCCGATCATCAAGAGGTCCGGCCTGAAGATCAAGACCGTCGACGGCTAGCTGCAGTCCCTCAGGTGTGCTCATGGTCCTGCGTCTGGCTTGCAGACGCCTGAAAGCGTTCAGCGGTCAGCCGGTCCGACAGCATCTTGCCCAGCGCGTTCTCGATGAACCGGCTTGCGTCCTGACACGAGTCGCCAGCGAAGCCTTCGGTCTCGATAATCGCTTCGCCTTGCAGGCTGATAAAGATTCTAATGGTTCTCATGCTGCACCCCCAACCTGAATGGTCAGCTTGATCGATCCATCTGACAACGATTCCTCTGTGACAGTGTGCCCCGCACGGCGAACTTCCAGCTTGCTCTTCTCGACGGCGTAGACCTGAAGCAAGCGGTCGAGTTGCTTCTGCTTGCCCCACTGCTGGTTGAAGTTGTCATAGTGTATTTGGCTGGTCCCCGTATCGACCACCACAGGGTATCGCCAGTCGGGGAGCTGAACGATCAGGCCCTCGGCTTCACTTGTGAACAGTTTGGCTTTGCCTTGGACGGGTTCGCCCAGGCCCAAGCGCCGGCATGCGGCAGCCAGAGCGGTTGGATCCCGGATTTCGGTTTTGATCGTCACGACGTGGCTCATGTTTTCATTACTCCTTTCGATCAAACAATGAGCCCGCCCGGGATGTTGGCAGCCGCCAGGACCATCGTCATCGTGATGATCCTGGCCTGCTCCGTGGGGCCACCCCGGACGAGCTTCGTTTGATTGCGGGTTAAGGCGGATACGGCATCAGTTCGCATAGAAGCTGGACCGTGTCCGCACCGGAGATGTCTCTGTCCTGGTCCCATCGGCCGGTGTTCGGATTCCAATACATCCAGCGGAAAACCTGAGCGAGGATGTTGCGGACCTCGGTCGCCGGAAGTTCGTCTATTTCAGCAACGCCTGTCAGCGAGTCATCTGATTGGGTTTCAGGCGGTGTCCAACGGGCCTTGCAGAACGCATTGCCCTCACCATCGCGATCAAGATCGGCTTGGTCAGTACCATCTACGTCATAGTCATAGATGGCCACGGCCGTGACACAACCTCCTGGAAACCGCACATCCTGCACCACGCCACCACGGACTACAACGACGATCGTCGGGTTCTCAGCCATGGCCCTGGTCCTCCACGCTGTTCTGACTCGGCACATCACAGGTCAGTTCGGACGTCAAGATGTTCAGCGTTACGTCGGCATCCACAGGAAAGCCACGTAGCCATTTCGTGAACTGACCCACGGCCAAACCAGCGGCAATGTTGGCTGTATAGATCGTCGACTTCGCCGTACAGGCGCCGGCATGTGCCTCACCCGCCGAGAACAGCGTCGTCGGGTAGTGTTCCCGGCCGGCTACGTCAGCTACGATGAGAACACGCACGACCTCTGCACTCATCCGTGTGTCGGCATAGAACCGCACTTGGTCCCGAACGGCCTGCCAGATGTGTCGGCGGGTTTCGATCGCATCAACGCAGCAAAACAGCACGTCCCCGACGGCCATAGACCGCTTGAATCGACCGTCGATCGGCTGCACGTCCAGCGTGCTGTTGATCTGCCTGGCCAAGTCAGCGGCGGCATCGACCTTCAAGCGGCCCAGGTCCGACTCCAGATAACCTTGCGGAGCCAGGTTCTCCACCTCGACGCGATCGAAATCGACTAGCTGCATCCGGGCAACACCGATCGCGGCAAGTTGAAGAGCGACCTGCCGTCCAATGGCGCCCACGCCGATCACGGTCACAGTCAGATCGGCGAGACGATCGGCGGGGATAATGTCGCGTTGACGTGTGTATCGGCCCCTGAGATCCTGGCCGGTCATGAGTAGGCCTCCATTTCCTGGGGCAGGTCGTCAGCCGATAGGCCGAACTGGTCAAGGATGTGCGCCCGTTCGTCGGGATCCATCCCGGCCAGCTCGGCCAGCATGTAATCGTCCATGCATAGTTCGGCGCCGAGGATGTCGTCCGCCCCGCTGTCACCGTCCGGGTTGATCCCGTATTGATCAGCCCAGCCCAGTTCCATCTCCGGCCAGAAGCGTTCCTGTCGGGCCTTGATGTTGGCCTTGTACTCCACCCCCCACGCCTCGAAATCACTTGGAGAGAACGGCTGGCCATAGTCGATCTCGACGGGGATCCGCAGATCACCACCGGGGCCAACGTTGAAACGAAGACGGGCGTAGCTCTTGCCGCCGGTGGCCAGGACGAACATCACCGCGTGGTCGCAACTCCCGAAAACACGCGTGAATGTCTCTTCGTCAACACAGCTCGGCTCGGGTGATCTTCCGGGGTGCGTATGGCACCATATGCGAAGCACCTGGGCAGGCTGACGTCCAGCGTCGACCTGGTCATCCAGGAACTGCCCCACCGCTCGATCCTCGAAGGTAACACCGGCCACCGTAGCGCTCTGCTTGACCGTGACGAAGTCTTCGATGTAGAGCAAGTCATCGGCCGGCGTAACCCCGAAGCCTCCGATCTCCGTTTGCCCGCGATCGCGGAAGAACAGCAACTTGGCCCACGCATATGGGCTGAACCGCAGCACGGGGTCTTCCCTTGTGTATTCCCTTCGATCGTCGTCCGCATCATGCCGCGGCGTCCGCGGCTGTGCCGGCTTCGACCGGCGCCGTGTTGTTTTGTTCATTTCCATTGTCATTGTCATCTTCCTCGCTATGGCAGGGGCATTGCCCCGCTTCCAGGCATGTCTTGCAGATCAGATCCCCGCAGTCCGGGCAACAAGCCAGGCATGAGGGGCACGTGGGTTCGTCACAGGCGGAACACGACGCAAGGCATCCGTTGCAGACAGTCTCGTCGCAGACGCGGCAGTACGATACGCAGCTGTCGCAGAAATCGTGGTCACACGCCGAGCACCACCTCGACTCGTCGCCATGCACGCCATCCCCGCAGTCGTAGCACGATGTCCCGTGCCAGTCGCCCAGTGAAACATAAGGCGAGCTGCTGTTGTAAGTGGTCAAGACCGACCGCACGAGCAGGAAGAAATCGCAGATCCGCCCTGAATCTCAGCGACGTTCTGGAAGTGTAGGAACACGGGCGGGTTGAAAATGGGGTCTT
>CAZVEV010000339.1:0-5934 GCA_964625865.1 uncultured Planctomycetaceae bacterium
ACAGGCACGTCCTCGGCCTGCGGCCTGCGGGCGAGCCAGTCCCCGTTTTCGACTCGGGGCGGCGGCGGTGCGGCAAGAGTGATCGTGCCTGAGTGCCGTTGGTGGGTTAAACTGTATGGACTATGAATAGTGACACACGTGAATGGCGGCCGGTTGGGCGGGGGGTGGTCCTTTGGATGCTGGTGCTGGCGCTGGGCGGGCCGGCGGCGGGGGCGGACAATGATGCGTCGGTGCGGGGGTGGTGGCGGTTTGATGATGCGAAGGGGCGCGGTGCGCCGGATGCGTCGGGGCGGGGCAACGATCTGCGGGTTGCGGACGGACGACTGGTCAAGGGGGTTCGGGGGGCGGCGCTGGAGTTTAACGGGCGGACGACCACGGCGGGCTGTCCGGCGTCGGGCGGACTGAATCCCACCGACGCGATCTCTATCGAGGCGTGGATCAAGCCGGCCGACGTGACGTTCGGCGGCATGCCCGCTGTGGTTCGCGCCGACGGCGCCTATGCCCTGCGGTTCAGCGGCAAGCGGCTGGGCTTCCTGCTGTGGATGGACGGGCGACTGCTGTTCCTGAATTCGAAGAAGACCGACTGGCAGGCCGGCCGCTGGTATCACCTGGCCGCCACGTACGACGGGCAGCGGATGCGGCTGTTCGTCGACGGCAAGGCCGACGGGGTCTCGGAGCGGAAGCTGTCGGGCAAGATCGACCGCGCCGGCGGGCTGTGCGGCGTCGGCTCGGTCGGGGCGCGATACCGCTTCAGCGGGGCGATCGACGAGGTGCGGATCCTCAGCCGCGCCCTGTCGGGCGAGGAGATCCGTGCCGCCCACGCAGCCGGCCGCAAGAGCCTCGACGCACAGAAGGACGCGCCGTTCACGCCCAGGCCGCTCGGTGACAAGCCGACAGTCTTCCGCAAGCCGCCGCGCGACGTGAGGGAGGTCGTGCGCGGCTTCCTCTGGGTCGACGCCGAGGACTTCGCCGACTACGGCGGGTGGACGCTCGATACGCAGTTCGTGTACCTGATGGGCTCGGCGTACCTGATCGCCTCGTCGGTGGGCGCCCCCGTAGCCGACGCGACGACCACGGTGAACGTCCCGCGCGACGGCAAATGGCGGGTGTGGGTGCGCGCCCGCAACTGGCTGAAGGGCCACAGCCCGGGTCGGTTCACGGTCGCGATCAACGGCCAGGCGACCAAGCGCCTGTTCGGCGGGGCCGCGGGCGAGAAGTGGGTCTGGGAGGACGGGGGCGTGGTCGAGTTGAAGCGCGGCAAGACGCAGCTGGCGCTGCAGGACCGCACGGGGTACTTCGCGCGGTGCGACGCGATCGTGCTGACGGCGGACCTCGACTACAGGCCCCCCGCCGACGTGGAGGCGATCCGGCGCGAGCGGGCGCGGCTGACGGGCCTGTCGCTGGAGCCGCGCGACGGCGGGACGTACGACGTGATCGTGGTCGGCGGCGGGTCGGCCGGTTGCCCGGCCGCGATCGCCGCGGCGCGACTCGGCGCCAAGACCGCGATGATCCAGAACCGCCCGGTGCTGGGCGGCAATGCGAGCACCGAGATGGGCGTGCCGATCAACGGCGCGGCTGTCGCCCATCCCAACGCGCGGGAGAGCGGCATCATCGAGGAGGCGGGGCGCATCGGCGTACGGTACGGCCATCGCAAGATGTCCGAGCCGTTCCGCATCCTCATGGACCGCGAGAAGACCCTCTCGACGTTCCTCAACCAGCATGTGTTCGCGGTGGAGATGGCTGACAAGAAACGCATCGCCGCGGTCAAGGCGGTCGACACGCTGACGGGCCGGGTCACCACCTACCGCGCCAAACTGTTCATCGATTGTACGGGCGACGGGTGGGTCGGCTACTACGCCGGGGCCACCTACCGCCTCGGACGCGAAAGCCGCGACGAATACAACGAGTCCCTCGCCCCCGCCAAGGCGGACACCATCACGATGAGCGGGTGCCTGATGGGCAACCTGGCGCTGTCGTTCCGGGCGGTCAACACGGGCAAGCCGGTCGACTACACCCCCCCGCCATGGGCGGCGAAGCTGCCCGGCGCCGGCGAGTTCGGCCGTCGCGTCCGTGGGATCACGAGGGGCAACTGGTGGCTGGAGCACCCGGGCACGATCGACGACCTGTACAACGCCGAACGCGCCCGCGACGAGCTGGTCCGCATTTCGTTCGGTTACTGGAACTACCTCAAGAACGACTGGCCCGACCGCCGGACCGCCCGCTGCTACCGCCTCCAGTACATCCCCATCCACAACGCCAAGCGTGAGACCCGCCGGCTGATCGGTGACTACGTACTGAACCAGAACGACGTGCAGTCGGCCCGCGTGTTTGACGACCGCATCTCCTACGGCGGATGGTCGCTCGACGTCCACCACCCGAGGGGCATCTTCTCGGGCAAGGACGGCCCGTTCGACTTCAACCCGCCCGTGCCGCTCTACACGATCCCCTACCGCAGCCTGTACTCGGTGAACATCGACAACCTGCTGTTCGCCGGGCGGTGCGCGAGCGTCTCGCACGTGGCGCTGGGGACGGTTCGCGTGCAGGGCACGCTGGCGACGCTGGGGCAGGCGGCGGGCACGGCGGCGGCGATGTGCATCCGCCACAACACCACGCCGCGCGACATCCACCGACGCCGACTGACCGAATTGCAGCAGACGCTGCTCAAGCACGACCAGTACATTCCGCAACTGCGCAACGCAGACCCCGCCGACCTGGCGCGGGCCGCGAAGGTCGTGGCGTCCAGCACGGCCGGGTGCGACACGTTTGGCCTGGCCCACGTCAAGCTGATCGACACGATCCACCCCCTGAACACACCTCGGGCCGTGATGGTCCCGCGCGGACTGAATGCACACTGGAAGGCGGTCCGCCTGCGGCTTGCTTCGGACAACGCCACCCCGACCCCCGTGAGGCTGCACGTGCGCGGCGGCAAGCGGTTTGGCGACTTCTCGTCCCGGTCCGACCTGGCGGTAGTCACCGCTACCGTCCCGCCCAAGCGCGAGGGGATGGTGAAGTTCGAGTTGGACCGGCGTTTCGAGGCGCCGTTCGTGTGGTTCTGGCTCGAGCCGGCCGAGGGCGTGTCGTGGCGACTGATGGCGCGCGGGCTGCCCGGTTCGTGCCGCGCCTACGGCGGGGACCGCTCGAAATGGACCGTCTCGCCGAGCCAGCAGTACGCGATCGCGGTCGACCCGCCGCTGGCGGTCCCTGCCGACTACGCCGAATCCAACGCCACCAACGGGTATGCGCGAGTGGTGGGCAAGGCGTCGAACCTGTGGGCGTCGGACGCGGCCCGGCCCCTGCCGCAGTGGCTCCAACTGGAGTTCAAGGCACCGACCCGGGTCAACACGGTGTACCTGACGTTCGACACGAACATGAACAGCCGCATGCGCGACGTGGGCATGCCCCCCCAGTGCGTCTCGGACTACGACCTGTCGTACCACGACGGGCAAGCGTGGCGGGTGCTCGCGCGGGTCCGGGGCAACTTCCAGCGCCGCCGCACACACCGGTTCGACACGATCGCCACCACGCGCCTCCGCCTGACCGTGCGGGCGACGCACGGCTCGCCCTCGGCACGCCTGTTCGAGATCCGCGCGTACCATGAAGAACCGTGACCGGAGCGTCATGGCCGTGCGGAGGGAATGACGCAGAATCCGACGCAACAGGTAGCCGAAACCGCCTGGAACGACTCGCAAAGGGATTCGGGCGAGGGTGGCGCAAATGGCTTATTTGCGGAGTTCTGCGAGTTGATAAAAAAAGGTGCGACTCTTTGCGAGCCGCACCGGATACCCCCAAGGGGAGTCGAACCCCTGTCTCCAGGATGAGAACCTGATATCCTAGGCCACTAGACGATGGGGGCATCGTATGTCTCTAACAGCTCTCGCCGCTTCGACTTATACCTAGCAGGCGCCCTTTCGGGCCTCCCGGAAAGATTGGAGTGTAACGGTAAGTACTGGCCCGGTCAAGCCCATTTGCCGATAGAATCAGAAAATGTGTGTCCGCGCGAAAAAAAAAAGTGCGTCCGGCGGAAGAAAGTTCTTGACCTGCTTGGTGGAAGGCCATAATATATCCTGCGCTCGATGGATTGCTGGACCGGGCCAGTGTGTGCTGCTCCGGGATACGGCTAACGGCTCTGCTCTGCTCAACGCTTAGCTCTGCTCATAGCTCAAAACTTAGATTAGGCCAAAGAACCTTGGCGCGTGCGCGTGCACGTCATCTGTGGATCGGAGGCCGGGAAAGAGAGGAGTTTCTCATGTCAAAGGGAACTACCACCGTCGTCGCACTCTGTGCAATCGCAGTTTTCGCTTCCACCGGATCGGCCGCGCCGCTCAGCGTGAACATCGCCGACCATGACTTCTCGTTCCACGTGCCCTATCTCGTGGATACGGGCGGCGATTTCCGCGCTGCGGTCTACGATTATGCGGGCACGGACCCCGACATTCTGCGCCTGACGGTTCCGTTCGTCGTCGGCGACGGAGAAGCGGCGGCCGGCTTCCACAACGTGACCGCCTACGACTATGCGCCCGGCACGGCGTTGAACATACCAGCGATCCTCGGCACGCCCCCAGTCAGCCCAAATGCCTATCCGCTGTACAAGAACGACTTCGATCCCGACACGGGCGACCCTATTGGATCGTGGTTCGGGGCAAGGCTCGAGGTGAAGATGGAATTCGATGCCAAGGATGGACCGTATACGAGCGGCACGGATACGTTTGACGTCAGCCTGACCGGGAGCAGAGGTTTCCTGCGAATCACCGGCTGGATCGGCGAGCAGGAACTGGCCAAGGCAGGTGTGCCGCTGTTCCCCGCCGGCGGAACGAATACGACCCTGCTGGAAATCGAGTTCTCGGCCACGTCCCTGCTGGCACGGGCCGAGAACGACGTCGCCGACCTGGTCGAAGGCTTCGGCCGCGTCACGAAGATCCTGGGCATGAATCCCGCGGACCTGGTGGGCCAGCACCCCGAGATGGCCAACCTGACTCGCGGCGTGACATTCTTCAAGTTCATGCTGCCCCATCCGGGCGACGAGATGTTCCCGGTCGGCTACGATCCGAGCCTGGACTACCCGAATGTGACAGAGCCTTTCCGCGGCGCCATCGAGGGCAGCGCGGGCCTGCTGCATCCGGACGATCCGCTTCCCGAGCCGGGCACGATGTCGCTGCTGGCCCTTGGCGGCCTGGCCGTTCTTCGCAGGCGAAGAAAGGCCTAGTCCCCCGGCCGCCCCCCCGCGGCCGACCGACGTGTAGTTGCTCCTCTCAAAGCCCCGCTCCGGCGGGGCTTTTTCCTGCGCCCGCAGCGCCACGACCCGCGATCCCCTGCCTCTGTTCCCGCACAGCGGGTCGCTTGCGGCTTCGCACGGTATGACGAGACTGCGAAGCCGCAAGCGCCCCGCTGGGCGGGAATCGCAACATATCTGGCGCTTGCAATAGCTTGACGGGGTGACTACACTTCTGCGATTACGCGTCGCGTGGGACCTGCGCGAGATATTATGGAGAATGCCGCCCGGCCGGCCCGGGTTACGAAAGGACTACCATGGCCAAGAAGATCAAGCACCTGTTCACGAGTGAATCGGTTACCAAGGGACACCCCGACAAGGTTGCCGACCAGATATCCGACGCCATCCTCGACAGCCTGCTCCGCGCCGACCCGAAGGCGCGCGTTGCCTGCGAGACGCTGGTGACGACCGGGCTGGTCGTGATCTCCGGCGAGGTCACCGTCCACAACGCCAAGGCCGAAAAAGCCCTGATGGAAGCGGAGAAGACCGCCCGACAGACGATCAAGGACATCGGCTATACCCACCCGGAGATCGGGTTCGACTCCACCAGTTGCGGCGTGCTGACGAGCCTTCACAGCCAGTCGGCCGACATCTCCCAGGGCGTGACCAAGGGCAAGGGCCTGCACAAGGAGCAGGGCGCCGGCGATCAGGGCATAATGTTCGGA
>CAZVEV010000340.1:0-5927 GCA_964625865.1 uncultured Planctomycetaceae bacterium
GACCGCGACCCGTGGTCCGGGCAGGCCGCCTGCGCCACGAGCGTGAAGATCGGCTCGTCCGTCGTGCCGTACCTGGCCAAGGCCGCCTTCGAACGCAGCCGCCCGGGCCATTCCAGGCTCTGGATAACCGCCGCCATTGCCCAGATTCGCTGTGAGACGTCGGTCCGGACGCTTGTGAAACTGCTTGAGGAGGCCGACGCGGGGGTGCGGCAGGTGGTGGCCTATCACGGGCCGGCTCAGCGAAGCGAGGTGCTCGACAAGGCGATCCGCGCCCGGACGCTGGCGATGAAGGACCCGCGAATGACGGCGCTGGCACTGGTGGGGTTCCTGGCCCATCGGGGTACGGTCCATGACGACCTGCTGGCTGCCAGCCTGGACAGCGAAGACCCGCGCGTGCGGACGGCCGCGGCGGCAGCACTCAGCGGGCATGCATCGGCCCAGAATGTCCTCCGGATCACGGCCCTGCTGAAGGACAAACACGAGCGTGTCCGCGGCGCGGCGGCGGCGACGCTGGGGGCGATGGGCTCGAAGGGCGCCGAAACCGTTCGCACGCGCCGGGTGGCCGGCGCACTGATCGAGGCCCTGGACGCCCCGGGCGAGGTCGCCCGACAGCGCATCTGCGCCGCCCTGGGCGTGCTGACCGGCAAGGAGAGGCCTTACGACCCTTCCGCCGCCCCGACCGACCGTGAGAAGACCCTCGCCGCCTGGCGGAACTGGTGGAAGGATATCGAACGCAAGTGAGGCGGTTGATCGGCTGGCTAACTGGTGGACTGGTTGACTGGTTAACTGGGAGCGGCCCGAAACGGCACCCAGGCGTGTCCAGTCAACCGATCAACCACCGGTTACCCGCCGTCGGAATCGGGGCTTGGGCGGTCCGGCGCGAGGGAATGCGGGTTTATGAGAATGTATCGCCGTCCGGAAGATCGGCGGCACAACGGCTGGGATCCTACGGAACGGGCAGGAGATTGCTTTGCGCCGTCGGGCCGCCACGGCCGAAAAGTCTCTTGCAGTGGCGAGAGGACTTACGGGATAATTGAAGGTCTTACATCGCAGTCTTGGTTTTGAAGGAAGCGAGCAATGATGAAGCCAGTGATCCGAACCGTGTGTATCCTGACCGTTGCCCTGGGCATGGTGATCGGCCTGTCCGGGGTAGGGACTCGTTCGACCACAGCCGCTCCGGCATCAGCGTCCGCGGTGAAGTACCTTTCCCCCATCGCCGTTGTCGCCGACAAGGCCGGCAAGACGCTTTACGTCGCCGAAAAGACCGCCCACCAGATCGCCGTCGTCGACGTGGCGAGCGAGAAGGTCACCAAGACCCTCCCCGTGCCCGGCGAGGCCACGGGCCTGACGCTCTCGCCGGACGGCAAGAGACTGCTGGTCACCGCGGGCATCCCTGACGGCAAGCTGGTGATCTTTGACACCGCGACCGGCCAGCAGAAGGGCATGCTCGATGCGGGCCACTCCCCGATGGCCCCCGTGGTCGGCCCCAACGCCGTCTACGTCTGCGACCGGTTCCGCGACAGCGTGCTGGCGATCACCACCGGCAGCAAGACGCCGATCTCGATTCCCGTCTCCCGCCAGCCGGTGGGCCTGGGCATCGGCGACGGGGGCAAGACGCTGGTGGTAGCCAACCACGTCCCGGCCGGGCGGGCCGACCAGGACTTCACCGCGTCGATCATCACGCTGATCGACACGAGCACGAACAAGGTCGTCAAGGAGATCCCCCTGCCCAACGGCGGGGCGGACCTGCGCGACATCGCGATGAGCCCGGACGGCAAGCTGGCGTGCGTGACGCACATCCTGGCCCGCTACCACCTGCCCACCACCCAGCTCGAACGCGGCTGGATGAACACCAACGCCCTGACCATCATCGACGTGCCGGCCAAGAAGATCCTCAACACCGTCCTGCTGGACGACGTGGACAACGGGGCGGCCAACGCGTGGGGCATCGCCTGGACGCCGGACAGCAAGTTTATCTGCATCAGCCAGGCCGGCACGCACGAGGTCAGCGTCATCGACTGGGACGGGCTGAAGGCCAAGCTCGAGAAGTCCGAGAAGGCGGGCAAGGGCGAGGACGTCAAGAACGACCTGTCGTTCCTGGTCGACCTGCGGCGGCGGATCAAGCTGGTGGGCAACGGGCCTCGCGGGCTGACGACGATCGGCTCGAAGGTCTACGCCTCGATGTACTTCAGCGACGCCCTGTGCACGCTGGACGTGAATCCCGAGGTCCGCCCCGTACCCAAGAGCATCCCACTGGGCCCGCCCCAGCCGCTGACCAAGGCGCGCAAGGGCGAGATGTTCTTCAACGATGCGGGCCTGTGCTTCCAGCAGTGGCAGTCCTGCGCCTCGTGCCACCCCGACGCCCGGACCGACGGGCTGAACTGGGACCTGCTGAACGACGGGATGGGCAATCCCAAGAGCGTCAAGAGCATGGTCTTCTCGCACAAGACGCCTCCGGTGATGATCACCGGCGTGCGAGCGAAGGCCGAGGTCGCCGTCCGCGCCGGCATCCGGTTCATCCAGTTCGCCGTCAGGCCGGAAGAAGACGCCGTCTGCATCGACGAGTATCTCAAGGGCCTTAAGCCCGCTCCGAGCCCGTTCCTGGTCAAGGGGCCGGACGGCACGTTCGGGCTCAGCGCGTCGGCCAAGCGGGGCAAGGCCATCTTCGACAACGCCGCCTGCCTCGACTGCCACTCCGGCCCGTACTTCACGGACCTGAAGAAGTACGACGTGGGCACGGGCACGGGGCGCGAGAAGGGCCTGAAGTTCGACACGCCCACGCTTCGCGAAGTGTGGCGCAGCGGGCCGTTCCTCTACGACGGGCGCGCCGCGACGATGATCGAGGTCTTCTCCAAGTTCAACCCCAAGAACGAGCACGGCGCGACCAACAAGCTCAACCCGCAGCAGATCAAGGACCTCTGCGAGTACGTGCTGAGCCTGTAGAAACAACGGCGCCGCCCCGTGGTGCGTTCGGTTGTCCGGTGGACGTTTATGCGCGCCTGCGACGCCGTCGCAGCCCCCCCAGGCCGACCGCGGCCAGGGCGAGGGTGGACGGTTCGGGGATGACAATCACCAGTTCGGCATTGCCGAATCCAACGCCTTGATTCTGGTTGCTGTTGTAGTACAGCACGAATCCATCATTCGCGTGGGTCCCCTTGACCCAGTCCGTCACGATGTCGCTCACGTCGGCTGTAAGGTCGTCCACGGGAGGCTCGGTATCCTTCCCGTCGACGAGAAACTCACCGTCCGCGGCAAGAACAGTCGACGTCTCATCGACGAAGGCCCAGTCATGCAGGGGATTGTTGGTGCCGCCCGAGTCCCATGAACCGCCGGTATTGCGTCCCACGAAGAAGTCGAGGTTGTTGATATCGTTCAGCCGCGTCTCGTAGTCGATGCGAAACGTGGCGCTGAATTCGGGATGATCGACCATCGCTTCCGAGAGGTCACTCACGTCAAACTGGAGGTACGTTACGATCCGTTTGTCGTCTTGACCGCTATCGCCTGTCCGTCCGCGCACGCCGTAGGCCGACGTGGTACCGTCGTCAACGGTCCCCAGCGATGTCGTGGTGGTCTGGTCCGACACCACGCGGGTATCCGTCGGCGTGCGAATCAGGGGGATCGTTTCGGCCGTCAGGTTGAAGTGGACGTTGTTCGCGTTTGTCACCCAGCGAAAGCCGTTCGCACTCGCAGAACTCTCTTGATCAACCCAGAATGTGCCTGAATACGTTGTCCCAAGAATGTCGAACGTGCTCGTGTCATCCATCGTGTCGACTGATTGCCCGCCCGTTTCGCTCGACACGTGACTGAAGGTCGCGGCCGTCGCAGACGAGTTCCAGTTGTAGCGGGCCGATCCGGGCGTCCCGCCGCCGTGGCGGACCATGCCGATTCTCGAGATGCCAAAGTCCAGAGCCGTGACCGCTTGTCCGGCGGGAACGTCCGTGACCGACGCGGTGACGCCAAGCTGAATCGACTCCCCGTCGTTTACGGACGTACTGCCCGCCTGGCCTTGATTGTAACTGGAATGAACCCCCAATCGATCATTCTCGTCGAAGGCTACGGTGGCATCACCTGGCGCCAGGGCGGTAAACGTAAACGTCAGATCGACTGTGACCCCGTTGTCTGTTACGTCGGCAACGACAATGCTCTCGGTCGCCACGCCGTCAAGCACATTGAAATCAGCGGAAGGGATCGTGCCGATATAGGCGCCCAACGCCGGTGCGGCGCAGGTCAGCGTGGAGATGGCCACCGCCAGTGTTGCGATCAGTATTCGTGTCATTTCCTTGCTCCTCTAAGGCTTGCGTACGTACTTACGACGGCGGCGGATCATCGCCAATCCGCCGACGGCGGCGAAGGCGAGGGTGGCCGGCTCGGGGACATACGTCAGTCGCACGTTGTCGAAATCCAGGTAACCTGAGTTGAGGACACCGACGCGGACACCAATCAAACCCGCTGGATCGCCCACCGTTGCCGTGTGTACGAGCGTAGCGTCACCGAACGTCCCTGCTCCGCTCGGTCCTGAGGTGCCCGTAACGGATGCCAGAACCGATGCGCCGGACAACAAGTCAATCTTGTAGCCGGCGAAGGCGGGGCCACCACTGGCGTCGCGCTGCCCGATTGCCACGTTCAGAGTGTACGTTTCTCCAACCACCAGTGCGTGAGCCGTCGTCTGCGTGAAAGCGCCCGTGGACGAGTCGTAGAAGAAGCCGACCACGGGTCCGTCCATGGTTCCGAAAACACCCCCGGACCCGCCGTCGTCTTCGTCATCTAACGTCAAATACCAGCTGTTACCGTTAGGGTTGAAGTTCCCATTGGTCCCGTTGCCGGTCTCCGTCCAACTCGTGATGCTGCCAGTATTGATACCGCCGTCCGCCTGAGCCGGCAATTCGATATCGTGGTTCGAGATCGCTATGGCCCCAGCGTGCGCTTCCGCGCAAACGCCGCAGACGAACACAAACGCGACGAGACGGCCCGCAAACAGTTGACTCTTGTTTGGCATTGATGCTTCCTCAACTCGCTGTCGAATATGGACTGAGAGGACATCTGATTCCGCGTGACGGAGCGTGCGTGCCCCGGGGGTCAGAAGCTTGGGCACAATGGCGCCGTTCGACGCTCGCGTGATCCTCTGTGCCGGTGATCTTCACCACCAGAAACCTCCGCCAGGCTCATGGTGCGGATTCATTGAGGCCCAGAGACAGTCCCCGGGCCGACTGCTGATAATTTACCACCCGAGCTCGGCCATGTCAAGGCTGATCTCAAAAAAACCGGTTGCGATGTGGCGTCTCATCCCGGCGCGCCCGCTGTTTCAGTCCAGCGTCACTACTTCGGCGGCGGCGGGGCGAGATTCAGGGGCTTGGTGGGCAGGTCGCGGGCGAGTTGTTTCCAGTCGTCCGAGCCGTACACGCCGGCTTTAGTGTAATCGAACGGTGTGAAGCCCGCCTTGACCGCGGGCGAGCCGTCCTTGAGGCCGAAGTCCAGCTTGTCCGGTGCGACGAAGAGCGGATCGGCGATCACCGACCCCGCGTCGCGCCCCGTGCCCTGCCACGCCGCCAGGTCCATCCCCGCGAAGGTCACCGCCCCGCCGGCGGCGTTGAAGTAGCAGTTGTTCTTCATCACCACGTTGACCTTCGTCCACGGCCCCTTGAGCAGCTCGCCGGTGGTGTAGTAGACGATGTTGTTGGCGAACGTGAACGACCGGTGCTTCTCGACCCGCGTCGCCTGGACCTGCCATTCCTTGCTGAACGCCAGGATGTTGTTGCGAATCACGTTCTCGCGCCCGTAATGCTGGTGAAACCCGCCGGTCTTGACGTTGTAGACCAGGTTGTTCTCCATGCGACTGCCGGTCGACCCCTCGTCGGTGTACAGCCCCCACCCGACGTAGGAATACGAGTGCACGTCGTGGATCACGTTGTTGTTGACCGTCGTGCCCT
>CAZVEV010000341.1:0-5909 GCA_964625865.1 uncultured Planctomycetaceae bacterium
TCGGCAGAAGTGGCGAGGTCATCTGAATGTCGGAGGCTTCGCCTGAACGGTTACCGTACGCTTATATTGGAAAGAGGCGTGAGCGCCCCGGAGAAGGCGGCGTATCCGGGCAGGACTGAACCGATGGGAAAGGGAGCGGCTGGGCTCGGCTGCCGCACAGCATCGTGCAAGCCCGCCCCGCGCCGCCGGAGGGAAGATGATGCGAGGACAGAGTCTACAGAGCAGTCGCCGCCGAGGCGCGGTGCTCATATTGGCGATGGTGTTGCTCTGCGTCATGGCGACGCTGGGCGTGGCCCTTAGCCACGGGACCCTGCTGAACGCCGGGATGAGCAACAATTTCAAGCTGACCCTCGAGGCGCGCCTGGCGGCTGAGAGCGGGTTGGCCTTCCACTCGTATCTGCTCGAGTCGACCCTCATTTCAGACAGCTCCAGCGGCCAGGCGATCCTGGATTCGGTGGCAGCGACGTTGAGCGACGAGTTGGATGGGACGCCCAATCTCCAGGGGCAGACCGTAACGTACGACGGTTCAACGATTACGATTCCGGCAATCAGCGTTGACGGCCGGACGAGCTTCACTGCCGAGGTCGCGATTGCGTTCGATGAGGTGTTGGAGCTGACCGTGGTCGGCCGTGTTCCGGCCTCCGGCGCGCCGGACGGGGTCATCGAACGGCGCATCAGCATCGAGGCCGAGTGTGGCGCCAGCGGCGGGTTCGGGTACGGCATGTACTCCAAGGGGCCCATCATGATCGGCCAGAACCTGGACTACGTGGGCGCCAACGAACCCGAGGAGGCGTCGGTAGCCTGTGCCGCCTCCGGTCTGGCGATTACCGTAACCAGCGGATACATCGACGGCGACGTCACGTACGATGAGGACGCCTTTATCAGTATGGGCGCCACCGTCGGCGGGGACATCCGTACCGGGACGATCCCCCCCCCGCCGGAGATCGACGGGTCCGTCTTCGAGCCGTTCGCTACGAACATCGTGGACTCAAGCACCAACACGTCGAAGGGGACGTTTACCAACATCCGGATCCTGGCCGGTACGAACCCGGCATTCGGCAACAAGGTCGTCATCAAAGGGGTGGTGTACATCGAGGCTCCGAACAGGGTCACGTTCAACAACAGCGCAAACATCGTCGGCGTGGTCGTCGCCGAGGACCCGGGCCCGGGGGCCGATCCCGACGACCACTACGTCTACTTCAAGAACAACCTGGCGGTCCAGGGGTTGGACGAACTGCCCGACACTCCGGAGTTCGCCGAACTGCGCGAGATGGACGGCTCGGCCTTCCTGCTGCCCGGTTTCACGCTGGAGTTCAAGAACAACTTCTCGACCATGAGCGGCACCCTGGTGGCCCAGCGCCTGAAACTCAAGAACAACCTGGACGCGACCGTGTACGGGAGCATCATCGTTCTCGGCGACGAAGGGCTGGAGTTCAAGAACAATTCGACCATCACCGTAGACCGCTCGAAGTACCCGGGTCAGGTAACCGGTATTGTCGGCGGACCGCAGCCATTGGTCCTGCGCGCCACGTCTTACACGGAGCACTGACCACACCCCGCGTCAGGCGCAGTACATGCGGCACCGGTGACCTTCTCGGTGCCCACCGGGGAATAGCGCATTCTATTCGCCCTATTCCCTGGCGCGCTGCTCGGCGCGACGGCGTTGGTGCGTGTTGAGGCCCCGGGAGAAGTAGATCTCGGGCTTGAACCACAGTTCGGTCTTCTTCATCCACGGGTCGTGGTGGTCGCGAGACAGGTCGCAGTCGAAGCGGGCCAGGATGCTGTGACGCGTCTCCCGTGTGCCGGGATTGGTGAAGTGACACAGCCCCCACGTGATGCCGCGCCCGTCTCCGCTGTCGGTGAAGGCGTCGGGCACGTAGGGGCCGGAGGCAATGGGCATCAGGCTGGTCGTGGTCGCCACGCGGAAGTTCACGCCGTCCGGGGCGTACTGGATCGTATTGTGCTCCAGCCCGTGGCGTGTCGCCAGCGCGGCGATCCCGCCCCTGAACGGAAACAGCGCCGTCTCGTGACTCGAGTTCAGCACGGGATTGAGCGGGTGCTTGACGAACGGGCCGAGCGGATCGTCGGCAATGGCGAGGCCCTGCATGCGGACCAGGTCGGGCCGGCCGTTGGCGTCCGATTTGTAGTACAGGTAGATCCGCCCCCTGTAGACCAGCGGGTACGGGTCGTGGATGGAGTACTGGTCCCACGAACCGGGCGGGCCGTTGGGAACGATGATCTTGCCCGCCGGGCGCCAGGGCCCGTCGGGCGAGTCGGCGACCGAGGCGGTAACCGGACAGTCGTCGCCCCGCTGGCCGGACATCTCCAGGAAGCCCTGGTAGTAGAGATAGTACTGCCCCTTCCAGACCAGCACGTCCGGCGTGCTGACCGAGCGCCAGCCTACCTGCGGCGCCGGCGGGCGACGGATGGCCACGCCGCGCTCCGTCCACGTGAAGCCGTCGGCGCTGGTGGCATACCAGATCTCCGACAGGTCCCAGTCGGTCGACGGGATCGTGTCGGTCCCCTTGCCGGCCCCACGGGGCGGGGCGGGCGTGTGGCGCCGGGTGTACCAGACGTAGTACGTCTTGCCCACGCGGATGACCTTCGACGGGTCCCGCCGCGAGACCGTGCCATCGCCGCCGTGATAGTCGAAGCCTTCCAGCCGGGTGTACTTGAAGCTCGAGAACAGTTCGTTCTTCTCCGGCATGGTCGCGGGATACTGGGCGTACAGCCGCTCCATCGCGGCACTGAGCGGCCCGGCCGGCCTGGCTTCCGGCAGGCGGTAGGGGAAGACCGGCGGGCGGTTGCAGCCGCCCGCGAGCAGGCAAGCCCAAAGCAGTGCGACGGACACGACGGCAAGCGGCGGATTGGCGTTCGATGTGCGGATCTTCATGTCGAGGTCCCTGCTGTCAAGCGTGAATGGTCGCCGCAGTCCGTCCCGGGACATCGGCGGTTTCCGGCCGGTACCGATCCAACGGCGCCGGCCCTACTCGGCGGAGATGCGGCGGTCCTGGAGTTGCTGGGCGATCGTGGTCTCGCGGCGCTTCTTGGCGGCGTTCAGCAGCTTCTCGATCGCCGCCCCCTCGCCTGCGGAGATCATCTCGCGCAGCTCGTCCAGGGCGTGGGCGAACTTGTCGATCGCCCCGATAACGGCCGCCCGGTTGGTCAGGAAAATGTCACGCCACATCTCGGGGTCCCCGCCGGCCAGTCGCGTCACGTCGCGGAACCCGGTGGCCGAGACGTTCAGGTCTTCCTTGCCGGGCAGTTTCATGAGGATGCTGGCCAGGGCGTGGGGCAGATGGCTGATGCGAGCAACCGCGCGGTCGTGGGCCGACGGGGTCAGGCGAACCGTCCGCATGCCCAGGGACTCCCAAAACGCTTTGGCGCCTTCGATAACGTCGGGGGGCGTCTTGGCCGTCGGGGTGATGATGCAGGTGGCGCCGCGGAACAGGTCGGCCCGCGAGAAGGACACGCCCTTGTTCTCGCTGCCGGCCATCGGGTGAGAGCCCACAAACCGCCCGCCCCTGCCGAGGACGCCCTCGCCGATGCGGACGACTTCCGCCTTCGTCGAGCCGACGTCGGTGACGATCGCATGGTCGGCCAGCGCCGGACGCATGGCTTCGAGATGGCCGGCAAAGGCCCCCACCGGCGTGGCGAGGATCACCACGTCGGCGCCGTCGACGGCCTCGGCGGCATCGAAATGGGCGGTGTCGATCGCCCCGACCCGCAGCGCCTCGTCCAGAGACACCTGCCGCCTGCCCACGCCCGCAACGCGGACGGACGGGTCGTTCGCCTTGGCCGCCAGGGCCGCCGAGCCGCCCAGCAGGCCCACGCCGACAATCGCTATCTTCTTCACTTTGGTCTTGGCCATGATGCCCGTTACAGGGTACGCCATCGCACCGCGATCTGCAAGACGCCAATCGCCCGATCGCCCGATGAGTCGCCCCCCCTTTGCCCCGCCGCCCGAACACGGTAGAATCGGGTCGTAATGACAGACGCATCCCGACAGCCCAGACCGACACGGCGTCAGCGCAGGCGAAGGCTCGCGATGGCAGCCCTGGCCGTCAGCGTGATCGCGACCGGTACGTGGCTGTCGATTGCGCTGGCCCGACGGGTCGAACCGGCTGACCCGTCGACGCCGTCGGCCGGGGCGGAGCGCCTCAAGGCCGTCATGACCAAGCTCCGCCCGCTGCACCGGAAGCTCGGCAAGCCCAAGGCGGGCGAGTGGCTGGCGCGGTTCAAGGAGCCGGGCCAGACCTTCGACGAGTATCGCCGCTGTCGCCCCGTCCTTCCTCGCGGCACGCGGCGCGTGCTCTACGTCCAGCCCCTGGGCGACTTGGACGAGACGCAGACCCGGATCATCGCCCTGACCGCCGAGTACATGGGCCTGTACTTCAACCTGCCGGTCAAGGTCAACGCCCCCCTGCCGCTGAAGGTCATCCCCGAATCGGCCCGCCGGACACACCCGACGTGGGGCGACAAGCAGATCCTGACCACGCACGTGCTCGACAAGGTCCTGCCGCCGCGTCTGGCCAAGGACGGCGCGGCCCTGATCGCCTTCACGTCCAGCGACCTGTGGCCGGGCGAAGGGTGGAACTTCGTATTCGGCCAGGCCACGCTCAAACGGCGCGTCGGCGTCTGGTCGATCTACCGCAACGGCGACCCCACCAAGGGCCCGGCGGCGTTCAGGCTCTGCCTGCTCCGCACGATCAAGACCGCAACGCACGAGACCGGCCACATGTTTTCGATGCTCCACTGCACCGCCTACCAGTGCAACATGTGCGGAAGCAACAGCCGCAGCGAATCCGACGCCCACCCGGCGGCACTGTGCCCCGAGTGCATGGCCAAGGTCTGCTGGGCCGCGGGCGCCGACCCGCTCAAACGCTTTGTCGCGCTGCACCGATTCTGCAAGACCAACGGCCTGGCCCCCCAGGCTGATTTCTACACCAAGAGCATCCGTGCCCTCGGCGGTACGGGCTCTCAACCAGCGAACAGGCCATGACAACCGTAGACAACGACACGGGCGCATCGAGCGCCGACCTGGAACTGAAACTCGAAGACTGCCGCACCCTCCTTCGCGAGTTGGGGCGCGTGGTGGTGGCCTTCTCCGCCGGCGTGGACAGCACGTTCCTGCTGGCGCTGGCGGTCGAGACGCTGGGGGCCGACAACGTGCTGGCCGTCATGGGCATCTCGCCGTCGCTGGCGTCGCGCGAACACGAAGCCGGCGGGGACCTGGCTCGCCGGATCGGGGCCGAACTGGTCGAGGTGACCACCGGCGAACTGGACGACCCGAACTACGCCGCCAATCCGTCGAGGCGCTGCTACTACTGCAAGCACGACCTGTTCACGCGGCTGGCCGAGATCGCTGCCCAGCGCGGCTTCAAGGTGGTCCTCAGCGGCGCCAACGCCGACGACACCGGCGACTTCCGTCCGGGCATGGCGGCGGCGGCGGACCTGGGCGTGCGAAGCCCCCTGCTGGAAGCGAACATGACCAAGGCCGACATCCGCACCGCCTCGCGCGCGATGGACCTGCCCACGTGGGACAAGCCCGCGATGGCCTGCCTGGCCAGCCGCGTGCCCTACGGACAGGCCATCACCGCCGAGAAGCTCTCGCAAGTCGAACGGGCTGAGGCCTGCCTGGTCGACCTGGGCCTGCGGGCGATGCGCGTTCGCCATCACGGCCAGGTCGCGCGGATCGAAGTGCCCGCCGACGACCTGGCGCGCGTGGTCGAACTTCGCGGGAAGATCGTCCCGGTCCTGAAGGACCTGGGCTTCTCGTACGTGACGCTGGACCTCCAAGGCTTCCGCAGCGGGTCGATGAACGAAGTGCTCTGAGCTGGTCAGTAGAGCGGGGTGGGTGCCGCCTATGAAGAGCGAGAGATCAAGATAAATCTCCCATGGCTCTTCGT
>CAZVEV010000342.1:0-5866 GCA_964625865.1 uncultured Planctomycetaceae bacterium
ACGCTGCCCCGCCAGAGAAACATCACAGGCCCGAATGGGCCTGAACGGTTACCTACGATTCATATCTCGGCCACATCAATGACAAAGGCAGGCCCAGTACAGCTCTGACAATCCTACTACCGATGATTTGCTGGATTGGGAGAGGCCTGTATAGCGGCTACGCGTAACTAGGACAATCACTTACACTCACAACTCGCCATTGTCGCAGCGGTCAGGGCGTCAGAGTATGGGCTGGCCCTTCTTGGCTGCACGACGGCGATAATGTCCTCTGTTTCGGTCTGGCCTGCCCCCGGTTCCTGTACTAACCTGCATGCGAGCCAGGCCAATGCCATCTCCGGGTGTTCCCGAGGGTGAGGCTTAACTGAACCCGGAGGGCCGCACGGTCGCCTCACCTTTGGGCACGAAGCCGCGCATGCTGCCAATGTCATTCTCTTCAGTTTGCTATGCAGCCGATGGTGACAGTAGTGCGTTCGCCCGCGATCCACAACGTACCGCGCGTCAGCCGAGATTAGGAGTGATTCGCCGTTGAGGCACTAATCTCGCGCCTTCCCGTTGAAGCTATCATCATACACGTTCTCCCGCCGCGTGCCCGGGTCGATGAACGACGTGCCAGCATACAGCCACTTGGGCCAGTTCTTGACCGCTTTGGACGCGAACTCCGGGCCGTTGTCACTCCGAAGGAATCCTGTCGGCCACGAACTGCGAAGAGGTCGTCCAGCGTTCCAACGACATCGCGACCCGCCAGATGCTGGGCGACCCCGAGCGTTAGGCAGTCCCGCGTGAACTCGCCCACTAAGCACAGCATCCGCAGCCGACCGCCACTCGCCCCTCCCCGCTCTTCACACAGAGTCATGAGAGAGAATCCGTCGCTGCTTGGCTGATTGGTTCGTAGGACAGGGCGCAGCCTCGACCAGAGAAGCAACCAGCGTTGCCGCCGACTGACCGGTCCAGCTCTCTCGGCACACACCTTACCCACCGACTCGCGGTCCACCCAGCAACGAATCCCCCTTCACGATGATTATTGCGCCTTTGTCGCTTCAGATATGCCGCGGTGCACCCCGAACCGTAGGCAGGCACTGCAACGTCAGGGTCACGCCTTGGACCGTAGAAGTCCAATCCGCTTCGATCGCCAGGCAGTCTTGCGTGAACTGGCGGATGACCACCAGGAACTCCACTTGTCGCCCTTCATCCGTTCGATCGGCCAGGAGTTCATAGCTCCACACATGGCTACGGTGGTGTCGCCTTGTGGCGAATACAGCCGTTATCGGTTTTCCTAGGCAACCCTCGCCGTCTTCACTGGTTCTGCGGGACGTGGAGATACTCCGGCTTCCACGGCCCGTGTACGCGCTTGATGTTCACCCGTCAATCCGTGCCGCGATCAGTAACTGAGGGACACGCTGGCTACCGTACCGAGGGTAGGCGTCCATCGGCATCCGGCCGGTTGGGGCGGCACGACTGTGTTGCGTTGGGCTGGCCCAGAACCTGACAGGTCCAACGTTCCGATATCATCTGATGCCCCAAGCGACGACTGACCTTCTCGATCGTCCTTCGTCACCGCTCGGGGTTTACCAGCTTCGCGAGCCCTCCTTGAGGACCTGAATGTCCAACGCATGGTCGGTCACCAGCTTCTTCAGCCGGACGTTCTACTTCCCCAGGACCTTCTCCTGCTTGGCCATCTCCGGTGCCATTCCGTCGCGCTTCCACCGCCAGCGGTAGTGCCTTCTCGACCGACTGTTTGGGGCACTCAGTGTCGAGCTGGGGACGGTAAGATGATTCCCGTCATCTGTCTCATTGACACGCTCCTGGCACTCGCTGTAGATTGATGGCGACTGCCGCGGCTGCTTCGCGCACTGAGTCGAAAGCCTCCGCGCACATGGGAGACACGTGGCCACAGAACTGTGCAGCTATGGCCTGATCGTACAACACCAGAAGCTCCTTGCCATCTACAGCGGGTGGATTGGCCAGAAGGTCTGTTTTTTGACGCATTCGGCTGTCACATGCGATCAGGCTGATTCTTGGTATGCTGCCGCGACCGAAGTGGACCGGCTTGTACTGGTCTGCCACGAAGCTGAGAAGGTGAAGCTGCTTGACCTATCGGGGGACATGCAGGCCGCCTTGGGGCGACTCATCCGACGCTATGCAGCCGGCGGATGGTGGACGTCGAGCGACGGCACGCGCGAACGGATGGTCCGTCATCAAGAACGAGGCGAGTGGGATCAGTCCTCTGAAGATGGTGTCGAGCCCGACGAGATGACGTTCTCACCGCGACTTGCTCTGGAGCCCTCCCCCTTGTACTCGGTCGCCCCCGCAGTCATGGTGGCCTTGGACGCGGCCGTAACACAGGCGGCGGTTGCAGTGGGCGACCTGGACGCCTGCAGGCTTGGCACGTTGCTCTCGGGGTTCTGTTATCGAGTCACGCCCCGCCTGCACGTCGAGTTCATCAACTCCGTCCTGAACGACCTCGCCGTCCATGACCTGACGGACCTCGAGGCAGAGAACAGTTTCCGGCGAGCTGCCGGCTTGTCCGAAGTCAGCGAAGACCGTCTTCCACGGTCGATCACTGACCCGGCTCCCGTTCTACCGCCTCCGACGCTGGAGGACATCCCGACCGGCCACGAGACGGGCAGTACCTTCGAGCCCTACATCGGGGACATGACCGACCAGCGTGACCTGATCCTGGCCTGCGTGTTTCGGCGCTTCGGCGTGGTCATTCCGCCTGCGAAGAGCGACGCCGCAATCCACCCAGAGCTGGCTAGTATGAAGGCCAAGCTCCGAGCTTCCACTGGCAAGGCGGAAAGGTCACGGCGCAAGACAGCCCCCGCCGAGCAGACTGAGTTCTGGGCTGAAGAGGCAATCGAGTACCTTGGCTTGGACCGTCTCGGACTGAAGCGACCGGACATGGCCTTGCAGCGTCTGATCAAGAAAGGATCGCTAGAGCCAACGAAGATCGGGGGCCGCAACGTATTCAAGCGGGAGAATCTTGATCGCGTTCGGGCGAAAGGGGATCAGTCGCGGCGCAGGGGTAGACCGAGGAAGAACCGGTAGTGGTGTGGCATTCTGCGGCGATTCTGCGGCGATCAATTATTCCCTTTTACCGCACGTTCTCTCCCGGCGCACAAAAAACCCTTGTTTCCAAGGGCTTTTTGACGGGTGGCTGAGGGGATTCGAACCCCCGACCCCCTGGACCACAACCAGGTGCTCTAACCAACTGAGCTACAGCCACCATTCCAATTTACGATTTACGATTTACGATTGTAGATTGACGATTCGCCACCAGACGCCAAGCTACGACGATTAACAGTATACCTCGCGATCACCACGGCGTCAATCGTAGGGCGTGCAACTTTGTTGCACGCGGAAGGGATGACTCAATCGTTCCGCGTGCAAACCAGCGAGTAGGGCGTGCAACTTGTTTGCGCGCGGAAGGAACAGGGTACTCGTTCCGCGTGCAACAGAGTTGCACGCCCTACCATTGCGCGGAATCCGCAATCCGAGATCCGAAATCCGCAATCGACTTACAGGTCCAGCGGCGAGACGTAGTCGCCCTTCTCGGCCTGGAGGGCGGTCAGGCGCTGGCGCTGGGCGTCGAACGCTTCGAAGACGACCGCCGGGGCGTCCTCGATGTCGCGGTAGACCGCCTCGACGCGATCGAGCTTGGCCAGGTTCTCCGGAATGCGGATCGTGAACTGCTCGACGTATTCGTCCTGCGAGTAGTCCTTGTCGAGCACGTCCTTGAACAGCCTGGCCAGATCCTCGTACATCGGAATCATGCCGGTCGGCCCGGTAATCGCGTCGGCTTGTCCGTTGACGCGGAGGCCCATCCACTTGATCCAGACCGACTTGTCCAGCTTGCCGTTGAGGAACGTCCCGTCAGCGTTCTTCAGGAAGTAGTTGACCGCGAAGATCGGCGGGACGCTCTCACAGGCGGCGACGAAGTCGAGGTTGTTCTGGATGTACCTGCCCAGCGGGATCGCGATGAAGTCCTGGTTGCTCATCATGTTGAACGTCCGGACGCCCTCGGCCCCGAGCGTCGCCGACGTCGTCTCGCTCTCGAGCGAACCGCCCATCGTGATGATCCCGTGGGCCCAGTCGAAGCTCTGCTGGACCGGCACGCACGTGTCGCTGTCGCGCCCGCCGTAGACGACCCCGCCGACGAGGACGCCGTTCGGGTCGTTCTGACCTTCGTCCAGGTTCGACAGGTCGCCCAGGCGCACGGTGTAGCGGGCGTTCTTGTGCGAGGGGGTGATCTCGTTACCGGCCTCGTCGGTCTTGCCCGCCGTCCACTGGCCCGAGTGGTTGACGCCCTCGCCCGGGATGTCCTTGCCCATGCCCAGCCAGTACGGCACGCCGTCGTTGATCAGCACGTTGGAGAAGATCACCTCGCCCGGGTTGGTCAGCACGTCGTAGATGACCGGGTCGTCGTCTGGATTCACGTCGCCGATGATGCCGAAGATCCCCGCCTCGACGTTGGCCGCACGAAACTCGCCGTCGATCACGCGGAAGTAGGCGATGTCGTCGCCGACAATGCTCTCGCCGGGCACCATCGCCGTCGACGTCTTGCCGCACGCACTGGGGAACGCGCCGGCCAGGTACGTCTTCGTGCCGTCCGCACCGTGGGACGCCATGATGAACATGTGCTCGGCCAGCCAGCCTTCGCGGTCGGCCTTGCGAATCGCCAGACGAAGCGACAGCTTCTTCAGGCCCACGGTGTTGCCCGCGTACTGCGTGTTGGCCGAGTAGACCCTGTCTTCGTTGATGTCGATGTAGACGCGGCGGTCGTCGACGTCGGCGCTGACGTTGTTCTCGAGCCGCCCCGCCGAGTGCAGCAGGCGGAAGAAGTCGCCGTTGTTGCCCATCAGCTTGAACTGCTCGTAGCCCGGACGGTAGAGCATGTCTTCACTGTGGCAGACGTAGGTCGAGTCGGTAATCTGCGCACACGCGATGGAGAACGGCGAGTTGACCGGTCCGAGGCAGAAGAACCGTACGAACATCTCCTTGCCCGCCATCGCCCCGGTCAGGATGCCGCGGACCTCGGCCAGCCCCTCGTCGCGTCCGACGGCGTTCAGGGCCCGCCCCAGCGAGAGGTCCTCGGGCACGAGGTACTTTGTGGCCGCCTTGTCGCGGGCCTGGTCGCGATAGCCGTCGAAGTGGACGGTGTGGCCTTCGGTGGCCAGAGGCATCTCTTCGCCCTTGTCCATGGCGGCCTGACGAATGGCCGCAATGTCCTGCGGATCGTCGCTGCAGACCGTGACCGATGCGGGCTGACACAGTTGCACCGCGTCGACGACGAAGGCGTGCAGCTTGTCGTTGTCCAAGGCTTCGAGCTTGGCGAAGCTGTCGGCGTCGAGTTTGTCTTTCAGAATCTCTACGTATTCGGCGTTCATCGTTCTTGTCTCGTCGTTTCTGCCCCGCTTCGGCAGGGCCCTGGGGGTTTGTCGCTCACATGTGAGCAGGGTCTTATAGCGAATCTCGCGCCCCGCGTCAAGAATCATTGGCGGCCGCTTGCGGCGAGACGAGCCCATGCGGTATATTTCCCGTCGCGGCCTGTGCCCCCTGCCGCGACGACGGTGCTGTCGGCAAGGGGCACGCGCGGGCCGCACCGTCTGATACGAGCGGAGCAACGCAGTGTCCGGTCAAGTACCGGCGGAGAGAAAGGTCTGATCATCATGATGATACAGTGTTCTACGTGCCAGAAGATGTACAACGTTCCCGAGACGATGATGGGAAAGCAGGTCCGCTGCAAGAACTGCAGCGCGGTGTTTGTGGTGGCCCCGCAGGGCCAGGCCCCGGCCGCCGCCCCCCGGCCGCCGGCCCCCCGGCGGGCGGGGGGGGGGGGGGGGGGGGGGGGGGGGGGGGGGGGGGGGGG
>CAZVEV010000343.1:0-5849 GCA_964625865.1 uncultured Planctomycetaceae bacterium
CCGCTGCGCGACATCCGCTTCACCGACAACTGGTTCATCGTCGACTACGTCGCCCAGTGCAAGCCCAACCCGTGGGGCCTCCGCGACATCGTGGGCAACGTCAGCGAGTGGACGCGATCGGATTACGCGGCCTATCCGTACAAGGCCGCTGACGGGCGGAACGCGGGCAACGTGCAGGCGGCGAAGGTCGCCCGAGGCGGCTCGTGGGACGACCGCCCGAAGGACGCCGGCTCGTCCGTGCGTTTCCGCTACGAATCCTTCCAGAAGGTCTACGACGTCGGCTTCCGCGTGATCATCGAAGACTGAACCGGTTGACGGGTTAACATGGCATCCCTGCTAATCGACGGGATTTCACCGAAAGGTATCTAGCGTGCATACATCAAAGATTCTGGTTGTGTTGGCTGTGTTGATCTCTCTGGCGTCGGCGGCTTCGGCAGCCAAGAGAAAGCCCTCCAAGTCGTGGACGGACCCGACCAAGGCGACCGCCGAGGACAAGGACTTCGCGATTCAGGGCGAGTACGCCGGTCAGGTCGCCAAGGCCAAGAGCGGCGTTCAACTGGTGGCAATCGGCAGCGGGCGGTTCATCTTCGTCTGCCTCGACGGCGGCCTGCCCGGACAAGGGGCCAACGGCGCCGCCCGCACCGTCTGCCTCGGCCAGACCTCCGAGGCCGGCACGATCACGCTGAAGAGCAAGCGATTCGCAAAGGCCCTCGTCCGGGACGGCGCAATGACGGTCTTCGGCGCCGACGGCAAGGCCGTCGGCGAACTGAAGAAGGTCTGCCGCACCAGCCCCACCGCCGGCGCCAAGCCCCCCAAGGGGGCGGTGGTCCTCTTCGACGGCGGCAAGGCCGACCAGTTCGCCAGGGGCAGGACCGAGGGCGGCCTGCTGTGCGAAGGGACGTCCACCGTCAAGTCCTTCAAGTCGTTCCGGCTCCACATCGAGTTCCGCATGCCCTACAAGCCCGACCGGTTTCCGAGCAACCAGGACCGCGGCAACAGCGGCGTCTACACGTACAATCGCTACGAGACCCAACTGCTCGACACGTTCGGACTGCACTACAACCACCACAAGATCGACAAGTGGAAAGAGGCGTTCAAGGCCGAGCTGGGCACCGGCCCGCAGTCCGACCGCACGCAATGGGGCGGCTGCTTCTACAAGTTCAAGACGCCCGACGTGAACATGTGCTACCCGCCCCTGGCGTGGCAGACCTACGATATCGACTTCACCGCGCCAGTCTTCGAGGGCAAGACCAAGACGGCCAACGCCCGCATCACGGTGCGACACAACGGCGTGGTCATCCACAACGACGTCGAGATGGTCCAGGGCGGCACGGGCGCGGGCCGAGGCCGCGGAGAAATCCCCGCCGGCCAGATCTTCCTCCAGGGACACGGCAACCCCGTGCGCTTCCGCAACATCTGGATCGTCGAGAAGTAGCCCGGGCGACATGCGCGAAATTGCGAAGCCGCAAGCGGCGCTTCGCACAGATGCAACAACGACGTTTGACCGGTAACAGGCGCGCGGTAGGATGAGGTATCGTCGAGCGAAGCGGTTGCAGATCAGGCGGACCACGGAACAGGAATGAGCAGCAGCAGAACAACTCACTGTCCCCTGTCAAAGACAGCGTGCGTCCTGGTCGTGTGTTGTCTCGCTGCCGCCGGTCCGGCCGCGGCGCCCGACAAAGAGGCGGCTGTCCTGAAAGCCCGCTTTGCCCGCGCCGCCGGGCGGGTAGTATTCGTCAAGCGGCATCACTTCAA
The DNA here is from genome assembly GCA_964625865.1 of uncultured Planctomycetaceae bacterium. Taxonomy (GTDB): domain Bacteria; phylum Planctomycetota; class Phycisphaerae; order SM23-33; family SM23-33; genus CAZVEV01. The sequence continues at coordinate 1,756 of CAZVEV010000343.1, forward strand.
GAGGCCGTTCGGGATCGGGTCGATCATCGCGTGGGACATCCACATCCCCGGCGGGGGGATCTACACGTGCGACCCGAGCAAGCCCGGCGGCGACGAGGTCGAACTGTTCCGCAACGACGACGGCATCGTATTCGACGCGAGCCTGTCGTTCGACGCCCGCAAACTCCTGTTCGCCTGGCGCGACTGCAAGAAAGGCGACCCGTTCCACATCTACGAACTGGCGATCGACCCGAAAACCGGGCGCCGCGCACCGGGCGCGAAGGTCCGTCAGATCACCACCGGGCGGTTCCACGACGTCCACCCGTTCACCCTGCCGGACGGGCGGATCGGATTCGTCTCGACCCGCGTCGAGGCCCACACGCTCTGCCAGCCCGGCGCCGCCTGCGCGCTGTACGTGATGGATGCCGACGGAACGAACATGCAGCGGATCCACTTCGGCACGCTGGCGGACCATTCGCCTTACGTCATGAACGACGGGAGCATCCTGTTCACGCGGTGGGAGTACCAGGACAAGAGCCTGACCTATCCCCAGGGCCTCTGGACGATCAACCCCGACGGGACGCGGCTGCAGTTGTACTACGGCAACACGATCTACGAGCCGGCGGTCACGTGGCAGGCGCGGGAGATCCCGGGGACCTCGACGGTGCTCTGCACGCTGGCGCCGCATCACGGGCACCCGATCGGGGCGGTCGGCATCATCGACCGGACCAAGGGGCTCGAGAATCCCAAAGCCATCCGCAACATCACGCCCGAGGTCCCCTACCGCCCCGAACTGGACCGCGCGGGCGTGGGCGACCGTCAGTTCGCCTGGACGTACCGCGACCCGTACCCGCTGGCGAGCGACCTGTACATGGCGTCCTACGGCGGGTTCCGCGCCTCCGGCCCGCGGCGGTTCAAGCTGATCGCCCTCGACGACAAGGGGCGCAAGGCCCTGCTCCACCAGGACGCAACGCTCTCGTGCTTCAATCCCATGCCCCTGACGCCCCGCACGCCGCCGCGCCGAAAGCCGCTGCTGCCGCCGTCGGACAAGACCACCGGCACGTTTGTCCTGACCAACGTCTACGAGGGCCTGACCGGGGTCAAGCCCGGACAGGTCAAGGCCATCCGCGTGACGCGCGTGATCCCCAAGCGCTGCAACATGCGAGGCCGCCGCGCCTACGACATGGACCCGCTGCAGAGTCGCGGCACGTACTACGCCAAGCAGGTCATCGGCACGGTCCCGGTAGACGCCAACGGCTCGGCGTGCTTCAACGCCCCCGCCCGCGTCGAACTGTACTTCCAGGCGCTCGACGCGGCGGGCAAGGAACTGCAGCGGATGGGCACGGTCACGCAGATCATGCCCGGCGAAACGCAAAGCTGCCTGGGCTGTCACGAGGACGACTTCACCGCCCCGCCGACCGGAGCCGCGGTCGCGAAACTGCTTCGCCGCACGCCCCTGGACCTCACCCCGCCGCCCTGGGGCGACGAGCCGCTCAGCTTCGCCCGTCACATCCAGCCCGTCTTCGACAAGTACTGCACGAAGTGCCACTCCGGCCCCGACCCCAAGGCGGGCATGGACCTCTCGGGCGACAAGACGCGGTTTTTCAACATGGCGTACGACAACCTCGTCGACCGCAGGCTGGTGCACTACCACTGGCTCAAGCAGGCGCCGGTGAAGAACTGGAAACCGCTGTCCACCGGCTCGCGCGTCAGCAAGCTGGTCAAGCGCATCGAAGCGAAGCACAGCAAGGTCGTCGTTGACGACGAGTCGCGCCGCCGCATCACCGCCTGGATCGACGCCAACATTCCGTACTACGGGACATACGATCACACCCGCCCCGGCACGGCCGGATCGCGAGACCTGTGGACCGGCCCCTGGATCGGACAACTCCGAAGCGCCCTGAAGGCCGCCGGCCTGAAAACCGGTTTCGGGCACACCGACGTGAACCTGACGCGGCCGGAGTTCAGCCGCCTGCTGACCCGGCGCCTGGCGAAATCCGCCGGCGGCGCCGCCGACGACAAGGCCGCCGTCTTCACCAGCACGTCAGACCCGAAGTACGCCGCGATCCTGAGAGCGATCCGGGCCGGCAAGAAGGCCCTCGACGCCGACCCGCGAGTCGACATGCCCGGCGCCAGGCCCAAGCCCTACCCGGTGGACTTCGGCAAGCTGTTCACCGGCTTTTCCGGTCCGTAAGCGTAGACGCGGCATCTTGCCGCGTTTCTGGAACGCCTTCTGAGAGACACTGCGTGTTACCCTCAAGACAACGCGGCAAGATGCCGCGTCTACACTGCCTGTCCGACAGTCTCGCCCGGACAAAGTACCCGCAGAACAACTATACAAAACGATAACAAAATAAATACAATTTGATATTGCACTCCACCGCCCTTCGGGTATAATCTCTAGTAGTCTATCTCGATTGAGGGATTCCAATCGGAGAGAGCAACGCAACGACGGAACGGAACAGATGCACGACAGCAGGTCTAATCAAAGCCCCACCGGGGGCGGAACAAGGAGACTGATGATGAGCAAGACACACATGACCGCGGTACTGGCGGTGCTCGTGTTGGCCGCGTGCCTTGTCTCGCCCGTTTTTGCCGCACAATTCACGGCCGCCGATGGGCTCTACCAGGTAGGTACGAACTGGTCGGGCGGGATCGTGCCCAACGGGACCACCAACGTCGAAGCCAACTGGGCTCGAATCGGCACGGCAACGAATAATAACGTCAAAGCGACGTACAGCTCGTCGACAAACTACAACTGCTATCAACTGCCCATTGGTCTGCAAGCTACCGGCACGCTGGTCCTATCCGGTAGTGCCGGAACGCTGCTGGCGGCCACGACGTCGAACGTGGGGTACCAAACCGGCGGCGTCGGCACCGTTGAAGTCCACGCCGGCACGCTCGACATCAACGGTCAGTTCTTCTTCGGTAGACAGAACAACGCCCAGGGCACTTTGAAGCTGACCGGGGGAACTGTTGACACCCAAAGCGGACTTTACTTCGGCTTTGAAAGCGCCAGCACGGTTGGGACGTTGGAGGTCAGTGGCGGTCACCTTGATGTGAACGGCGACGCCTTGCGCATCGGCCTGGCCAACGGCGCCACGGCGACATTCAAGATCACGGGAAGCGGCACGAACATCGACTGCCCCAATTTCACCATCGATAGTTCAAACTCCTTGTTGGATCTACACATCGTTGACGGCAACCTGAGTTCCATCGACGCCACCGGCACCGTCGTCTTCCTAAACAACACGCCGAGCCTCGACGTCACGCTCCTGGGGTCCGGATATGCCGACAACGATTCGTGGAACATCGTCAACCGGCCCAGCAACGGAAACACATCCACTCTCAACGGCGGAGCCGCCAATAGAAGATTCGCGCAAGGGTTCTCGTTCGTGAACTCCCAGGGACACACCTTTGCGGTCGACTACGGCACGGTCGCCACCGATCCAATCACCTTGACGCTGACAACGTACATCCCCGAACCGGCGACTTTGGCCCTTATCGGCCTGGGCGGAATGGGCCTCCTGCGTCGCAAGAGACGGTAACCCCACGAGCAACCACATGGCAGAAGGACTCAAACAAGGCCCTATCGAGGCCGAAAGAAGGAGAATGATAATGAGAAGGACACACGTAACCGCGGTACTGGTGATGCTCGCATTGGTTGCCCCTGTGACGTCTCAGGCGGCCTATTTCCACTCGGACTTCGATGAGGCATCCCTGGCTGCCATCACCGGACTGAATAAGGATGCGCCCGGGCTCCCGGGTATTAACAATGATTACAGCCTGAACACAACGAACGACACGCTCGATTTCGTGAATACCGCCAACGCCAATATGTGGTCCGGCCGCGCCAACGCACCCATTGCCTGGGTCGCCTCGCCGACGGTGGCCAACGGTGCGACATGGTCGGTCGAGACCTATGTCAGTATGCAGAAGGATGGAAGTCAAGGTCAGGAAATCGCCGGAATCACCTTTTACCAGGATGTCGACGGCGGGAACCCGGACTTCCTGTACGGCCTGCACGACTGGGGCGGGTGGAGCGCGCGTTTTCAACGGAGTGTTACAAACAACCCCAATGTGACCGGCGCCGGTCACATTGGGGTTGTTTGTAA
>CAZVEV010000344.1:0-5829 GCA_964625865.1 uncultured Planctomycetaceae bacterium
AAAGTGTAAAGGATGTTCATGGACCAGACTGTAAACCATGTACCGGCTTGAAAGGGACAACGACCCTCGCGTGGGAAATCCGTCGCACCGGGAACCACTGGCGCTATCAGTACACCCTCGCGGCCAACGCCATGGCGCCCAGCCACATCATCATCGAGTTGAGTGACGGCGCCACCCAGGGCGAATTGACCGAACGGTCCGGACCGATCGACGTCGGTGAGATCAAGAAGCACAAAGGCGGCGCCCAGGGCAACACGGACATGCCCGACGACGTCTTCGGCATCAAGTTCAACATGACCGGCACCGACGAAACGGTGATCGTGTCCTTCCACTCCTACCGTGAGCCCATCTGGGGCGACTACTACAGCAAGGACGGAGGCCAGCCGAAGGCCCAGATCTGGAATGAGGGCTTCGAGGCGGTCGACCCCACGGCCGTGGCGACCGACGGTTCTGTCGGCGACCATCTGCTGGTTCCGAACGGGATCATCCCTGAACCGACGACCGTCGCCCTGCTGACAGCCTTGGCGATCCTGTTGCCCCGCCGCCGGCGAGGGTGAGCCCTCGCGCGCAGCGCCCCTTGACCGCGGCGCGAAAACTACGGCGCCCGGACGTCCTTGCCCGGGCGCCCGTCCCTGAGGAACTACGATGGCATACGCCCTACGGCGCTCGCGAATCCCTGCCTGGCGCCCGTCCGTGAAGTACGACTACTGCACCTACGGCGCCCGCGAATCCCTGCCTGGGCGCCCATCCGTGAAACGCCGCGCTGACGCGCGACCCAGCAGGGAAACCGTTCCCTGCCGTTACGACAATTCGTCACTGAGCAGCGTCAGTACGTCCTGGGCCCGCATCGCTTTCCGCCCCATCGCGCCGGTCCACTGAAGGTCCGCGTCGTCGGCGAGGGCCTTCTCCATCCGCTTGACCGCCAGGACCACCGACGAGTGGTTCTTGCCCATCGCCCGCCCGATCTCCGGATAGCTCATCGGCGTGTTGCGGCGGGCCAGGAACATCGCCACCTGCCTGGCCGCGCTGACCGTCCGGGTCCGCCGGCTCGAATGCATGTCGGCGGGGGTTATGCCGAAAAACGCCGAGACCGTCGACTCGATATCGCCGAGCGTCATCGCGCTGTCGGTCTTGGACAGGTGGTCCGCCAGGGCCGACCGCGCCATGTCGATCGTCGCCGGCGCCGTTTCCAGTGCGCTGAGGGCCGCCAGCTTGAACAGCGTGCCCTCCAACTCCCGCGCGCTGCCCCGAACGTGCCTCGCGACGTATTCGAGCACCTCGGGGGCGATGGCGAGTTTCATCTGGTCGCTCTTGCGGCGGAGGATCTCCAGGCGGGTGGTCTTGTCGGGCGCGTCGATCTTGACGACCATGCCGGCGACGAACCGGCTGGCCAGTTGTGCGTTGAGTTGACCGACCATTCGCGGGTGGGCATCCGAGGCGAGGATGATCTGCTTTCCGGCGGCCTCGATGGCGTTGAAGGTGTGGAGGAACTCCTCCTGGATGGCGTTCTTCGACGCGAGGAAATGCACGTCGTCGATGGCCAGCAGGTCCAGCCCGCGATACCGCGCGCGGAACTCGGCGAACTTCCTGCGCCGCAGCGCGTGGACGAACTCGTTGGTGAACTGCTCGCCCGTGACGTACCGCCACGCCAGCGGGCGCGAGTTGCGCGTCGCGCTGCCGGCCGCGTTGCAGATGCCCTGCAGCAGGTGCGTCTTGCCCACCCCGCAGGGGCCGTGAATGAACAGCGGATTAAACGCCACCTGCCCGCCGACCACCGCACGGGCCGCCGACCAGGCCAGGCGATTGGACTGGCCCACAACGAAGTCATCCAGCCGGTGTCGCATCGTCGCCGGCGGGGCGACGTAGGCCGTCCGCCCGGTCCCCGAGCGCGTGCGGGTGACGATATCGGCCTGCACGTCCAGTTGCTTCTTGCGCAACTGGCCGCTCAGTTCCGGGTCGATCGTCACGACGACCGGGAGGTCCTTTCCGGTGGCGGCGGCCACCGCGGCGGCCACGTCGGGGGCGTAGTGCTTTTCGATCCAGTTGGCGACGAAGGGATTCGGCACGGAGACCTGCGCATGGGCGTCCGTCACGTCAACGGTCGTGCCGTGACGGAACCACGCGTTGTATTTTCGCGGTCCCAGGCGGCTCTGCAGGTCCGCGAGAATGTCTTGCGATCCCGCCGACTCGGCGCAGGGACTGGGCGCTTGTCTGTTCATGACCGATCCTTCGTGTTGGGCTTCAAGCCGCTCCGAGCGGCCCCAACGATCACTGAAATGCCGTGATACGTTGTCGACGAGTATTACACTCAACCAACTACGGCGAGCGATAAATTATGGCCCTGGTGAAAGGGAATCAATGACCTGTCCGGCGTTTTTCTTGTCCACAGCCCTCAACGTCTTCGCGCTGCGGCGCTTGGCCGGCGAAATAATTTTTCGTCCACATGTTGTTCACATTCCTTCGACAAACGCCCCGTCAGAGGCCCGCAACAGGGGTGTGGTGTACGCCTGACGCGAGAAAACGCGACGGAAACCGAGCCCCTCATACAGCGCCATCGCGTAAGCGTTCCGCGAGTCGACGGCGAGGGTCACGGTGCAGCACTTGTCGCGTCTGGCCGCCGCCGCGGCGCGAAGCACCATGGCCCGGCCGAGCCGGCTGCCCCGAAACGCGGGGACCACGCCGACGTAGACGACCTCCGCCGACTGTGGAGACGCCGCCCCGTTGACAAGGATGCACCCGGCGGGCCGGCCGTCACACTGGACGAGCCACCACCACGACGGATGGAAGACCCCGCTGGCCTTGTGGCCGGCCAGCACGTCGCCGATGGCCCGCACGCCGCTGAGTTCAGGACAGTCCCGCGAACCGGCGTACGTCAGCGTCAACGTCTGGCACAGCTCGGACTCGGTGAACTGGCCGCCGGCCCGCCACGTCCAGGGGCCGGCCTCGGCATCGAGCGACTCGGCGCCGCCGTCGGCGTCCGGGCCCAGCAGGTCAAGCCGCATGTAGATCAACTCGGCCAGGTGCACCAGGCCCGCCGACTCCAGCGCCGCAATGTCCGCCGCCGCGTCGGGATGCACCAGGGCCTGGACAAACACGAGCCCGCCGTCGCACGCGGCAGCCGAGATGCGCCGCAGCAGCCTCGCCAGGGCGGCCGAGTCGACACCCGCGGCGCCGCAGCGACTGTACAGCAGCATGCCGAACCGCCCGGGGTTCGGCACGACCATGGCCGCCGCCACCGTCCGCCTGGCGCGGCGCGCCTGCCAGAGCAGCGCTCCGGCCTGCCCGCGGTGCCTGCGCCAAAGCCGCTTCAGCGTCGCGACGCGGGAGGCCGACCGGTCACCGCTGTCGGCGGCCAGCAGCTCAAACGCCTCGCGGCGGGCCAGCCGCCCCACCGGACCGATCTTTACTTCCGACCAGATCATCGGGTACTATCCTAGCGGCCCGGGCGTCGGCTGGGCAAGCCCGCCCGAGTCTCGCGACTCGGCCGCTGGATGTCAGGCCGCCGGTAGATGGTTGACATCCGCGCCGCAACAGCGTACTTTTAAGTGTCCCCCGGTCAGGGCTCGCCCTGGGATCGGGCTTACAGAGCAGGAGTCACTGCGCATGAAAACCGGCATGACAGCACTCGTGGTCGTCGCGATGATGATGACCGTCGCCAGCGATCAGGCCCGAACGGCCCCCCGCCCTTCGGTGATCCCCTCCGAATGGGAAGTCGAGATCAAGTACGATCGGCCCTATCCGATCAAGGTCTACCTCACCGGACAGGCCAAACCGAAGCTGTTCTGGTATCTCCGCTACACGCTGATCAACCGCGGGCGCCAGGACATCGACATCTCGCCCAAGCTCGATCTGTACACCGAGACCGGCCAGACCCTCCGGGCATGGCGCAATGTCCCGCGGGAGGTCTACAACGCCGTCAAGACACACCACAACGATCCCCTGCTCCGGGACGACCAGGGCAGCGGCAGGCTCCTTCGCGGCGCCGACAACGCCAAGAACTGCGTCGCCCTCTGGCCGGACTTCGACCCCAAGGCGGGCAGCTTCGACATCTTCGTCGGCGGGCTGAGCGGCGAGAAGGCCGAGGTCACCCTGCCCAAGCCGATCACGGTCATGCGCCCCGACGCGACGGGCACGATGAAGCAAGTCAAGGTCAGCAAGATCATCCTGGACAAGACCCTCCGCATCAGTTGCGCCGTCACCGGCGAAGCGGCCCAGCGCATCCGCTCGCGCATCCGAATCACCAACCGCACCTGGATCATGCGGTAGACTCGACAACGGCGCATCGTCGAACTGACGAGAAAACGACCCAACTCTGCGCACGGTATGTTCGCGCACATCGTTTAGCGGTCGATCGACAGATCGACGCGGCCCCCCGTCGGTGCAGTGCGATTGGACGAAACGCGCTTGCCTGCGAAAAGGCAACACAGTAGATTCCCGTGTGCCCGACCGGGGCTGACACTGCCGGAGCATTGCCTATGTATCCCTATCGAGTGTTTGTCAGTTACTCGCGCCAGGAGAAGCGCCTGGCCCAGACGGTACAGGAGCATCTGGTCAGCGACGCGATTGGGGCCTGTCCCATGTCGGACCGGGAGATCTGGGCCGGCACGCCGTTCGACGAGGACATCGCCCGCCAGATCTCGTTCGCGCATGTCTTCATCCCCATTCTCACCAGCGCGTCGGAGACCCGCCCGTGGGTGCACCAGGAGATCGGCTACGCGATGGGACTGGGCGTGCCGATCCTGCCCCTGGCGCTGGACGAACTGCCCAAAGGGATGGCCGAGCGCATCCAGGCGGTCAAGGTCCGCCCCGACCTGTCCGACCTGGGAGACAAGCTCACGTCCGAGGCCCTGGACCGAGTGGTCTCGTCGTCGCAGAAGAAGTCGGCGGCCATGTTCCGCTGCGGGGACCGCCTGTACGAACGAACGAAGATCCTCGTGGAATACGCAACCGACGTCGCCCGGTTCGGCAGCCCGATGAAGGTCCGCCAGCGCATGGCGTTCAGTTCGTTCAGCCTGCCCAACAAGCGACCGGAGCACTCGGACTGGGACCACCGCGACGGGGACAACCCGCGCAGTTGGGCCGACCGTGACAAGCTCCGCCAGGAACGGGAGATCATGACGCTCCGCGCCGAGGAGGACGGCTGCGACCTGATCCTGGACCCCTTTGTCACGCTGAACGAGCAGAAGTCATCGGACACACAGGTGCGCCTCAAGCACGCACCGGACGCCACCGCTCCGCGCCTGCGGACGCTCATCGAGTTCCTCTCCGACATGCCGGACGACAAGGCCCGCGTGGTCCTCCAGAAGGGCAAGATCGACGGCAGTCTGATCGCCGTCGGCGACCTGTTCGTCGCCGAAGCCGTCGTGCCCCATTACCGGGGGGGCTACCGGCAGACGATGTTCACGCACCACGCCCCCACCGTGCTGAGCCGCGTCCGCGACTTCGACAGACTCTTTGCCGAACTGCTGGACGAACAGAACGTCGAGGGCCGATCATCTCGCGAGGTGGCTATCGACACGCTGAGAGACCTCCTGGCCGAGTGCGAGGGGCGGTAGCACGGCCCGAGGGGGCACCTGCGTGGGCTGAAGACGACATCTCCCGCCCAGCCGGGACCCCTGGCACGCACGAGGCCGCGGCCTGAGCGACGATCTCCCGGCCGAGGGGGTAGACCCCGCCTTCGGGCGCAGCAGGCGGCTACGGGGCGGCCTCACGTCCTGGCCGCCCTCCAGCCGGCCACCGCCTGACCGCGTTCCACGTTCCGCCGACTGCAACCCATCCCCTTCTTGAGAATTCTCTGGACACAGACAAGCATATACGGTAGAATTATTG
>CAZVEV010000345.1:0-4315 GCA_964625865.1 uncultured Planctomycetaceae bacterium
CCGTGACGATGCGTCGCTGTCCGAGAGAACAGAAGATATGGCGCGAGACGGACCTGTCGGAGGTGATCTGCCCGCAGTGTGGCCGGAGCGTCGAGTTCTGGCAGGGCGACTCGGAGCGGACATGTCCGGCCTGCGGGCGCGTTGTGGCCTGTTCGCCCACGGACGCCGGCGCGGACGATGACCCGCAGACGACATGAGAAAGCCAAAGGAGCAACGATGACCATTGACCGCTGTCCCGGAATGGATCACAAAGCCTGGGGTAACAACAGCGTCTTCGACGTGTCCTGTCCGCACTGCGGCGAGACCGTGGAGATGTGGGCTGACGACGCCGAACGCACGTGTGAGGCGTGCGGCAAGACCGTGCCGAACCCGAACATCGGCACCGAGCCCAAGGCGGGCGAGTAACTCCGCTGGTTTCGTGGCACGTGCATCTTGCCCGTGAAGACGATGGCGAGCGAACCGTTTTCGACAAGTACCGCCCCAAAAGTGTAGGCCGGTCCGGTTGAGACGGATCGCCAACTGTCGTGTGGCGCCGGCGTCCCGGCTGAGGCGTTTGGAGCCCTCTGGCCGCCTTTGACGCGTCAAGACCCCCCGGGGGCGTCGGCCGAAAGAAAACCCGCAGGCCGCTTCTCTGTGCGTGCCAGGGGGGCTGGCTGCCCACGGAGGCGCCACCGGGCGCCGTAGCTTGACGCGAGGCGGCAGCCATGCGTCGCGTCTCTACGTGGTTGCCGCGTCGCGTCAAGCCACGGCACCGGCCCAGGCAGGCCCGGAGATGGTCCGCAAATGGCGCGATCACGGTTTCGCCCGGGCGGGGGGGAGCAGTGGGGCGGCGGGTTTGCGGTCTTTTCAAAGCGGCAAGATGCCGCTTCTACAGTAGACGCGGCGTCTCGCCGCGTTTCTTGGCGCGCAGTGGGGCGGCGGGTTTGCGGTCTTTTCAAAGCGGCAAGATGCCGCTTCTACAGTAGACGCGGCGTCTCGCCGCGTTTCGGGAATGCAGGCGGGGCGTTATGGGTGAGAGGCGTGTTGATGGTCGATAAACAAGGGGTTGCCCTTTGCTGTCAGTTTCGTACAATGCACTTGACGCATAGGTTCATCAGATCTTCTGAGCCGGTAGCCGTCATTACGGGTTCAAAGACGAGATGAGGAACAGGTAATGATCAGTTATGAGTGTCCTGAGTGCGGGGAGGAACTGTCGGTTCCTGCTTCGTTGATAGGCCAGATACAGCAATGCCCGGTCTGTGGTGTGCAGTCGGAAGTGCCTCCGCCTCCGCCCGATCCTCAGGACGTGGACCTTGACGCCATCGCCGAGGACCTGAACCATCCGAATGCGGATGTTCGCGTCAAGGCCGTCAGGGCCCTGGCGGTGCACAACCCGGGAGACGCCTCGGCGCTCCAGATGCTTGCGCACAAGTTCCGCGACCGCAACCGGGACGTCCGCGATGCGGTGATCATGGCCCTGCTCGAGATCAACCAGCCGCACGTGGTGGGAATGGTCGTACGTGAACTGGGCGGGCACTGGAGTTCGGACGTGCTCCTTCGCGAGGCGGTCTTCGACCTGATCAAGTTCGGTCCGCCCGCCGCGCCGTCCCTGCTGGAAATACTCGACGAGACGAACCACAGTCCGACGAAGCATGAGCCCCAGGCCGTCCTGGCGGCGATCATCCTCCTGGGCGAACTCGACTACGAACCGGCCATTCCCCTGCTGGCGAAGATGTTCCGGCGACACTTCGACCTCCACGTTCGCGACGAGGCGGCCTACGCCCTGGCCATGATCGGCCTGCCCGACCGGTGGGCCGAGATCCAGGACATGCCCGCCGGCAAGAAGCGCCCCCACGCCCGCAAACTGGCCAAACAGGTGATGGCCATGCGCAACGTCGTGCCGTAAACCCGCACATTCCCGCACCATGCTTCGCCGTTCCCTGGGGCGCCCCGGTCGCTATAATCGTTGCCATGAAGATCGTCACGTGGAATGTCAACTCGGTCCGGGCCCGCCTGGAGCGGCTGGTGGCTTGGCTGGAAAGCCACCGGCCGGACGTGCTGTGCCTCCAGGAACTGAAGTGTCCCACCGAGGCGTTTCCGTATGACGCCATAGCGGCCGCCGGATACCACGCGGCGGTGCTGGGCCAGAAGACCTACAACGGGGTGGCGATTCTCGCCCGGGCCGAGCCGGCCGACGTGCGGTGCGGCATGGGCGAGGGAGACGACGACCCGCAGGCCCGGCTGATTTCGGCGAAGGTGGGGTCCGTTCGTGTCTTCAGCGCCTACGTGCCGAACGGGCGCGAGGTCGGCACGGAAGCTTACGCGTACAAGCTCGACTGGCTGGGGCGACTGGCGGGGTATCTGGGCGAGGAGTTCTCCCCCGACGAGCCGCTGGCGCTGTGCGGCGATTTCAACGTCGTCCTGGACGACCTGGACGCGGCGAATCCGCGCCAGTGGGACGAGACCGTGCTATGCCACGCCGACGCGAGAGACGCCCTGGCACGGGTTCGCCAGTGGGGCCTGTCCGACGTGTTCCGCAAGCACAATCCCGACGGCGGGATCTACTCGTGGTGGGACTACCGCCAGTTGGGCTTTCAGAAGAACAACGGCCTTCGCCTCGATCACGTGTACGCGACGGCCCGCCTGGCCGAGACCAGCACGGGCGCCTGTGTCGACCGCGACGAGCGCAAAGGCGTCAAACCCTCCGACCACGCGCCGCTGGTGACGACGTTTACAGACTGACAGGAGAGCCCCCACAGTGAATCAGCCGGACATTGACGAAATCCTCGCACGCACGCTCGACGACAAGCGCCTGTCGCGCGGGGAAAAGCACGTCCTGCGGGAGATCGTGGACGAACTGGCGGGCAATCAACATGAACTGGCCGTCATCCGAAACAAGGCGTTCGCCCAGGCGAAGGCCGCCCTCCAGGGCGAACTGGCCGGCGAGGTGCTCGACTGGCTGGCCGACGTCGTCGGCATCCTTGACTCGGCCTCCCAAGGCGATGGCGGACGGGCAACGGCGGTGTTCTTCAGCGATCAGCATGAGTGTCCGGCGACCATCGCCTCGCTGATCGATCGCTGCTCGGCCCGCCTGGACATCTGCGTCTACACGATTACCGACGACCGGATCTCGGCGGCCATCCTGGACGCCCATGGGCGCGGCGTGGCGGTGCGCATCGTGACGGATGATGAGAAGGTCGAGGCCACCGGGTCGGACATCGCGGCGTTCATCCGCGCAGGGATAGCCGTTCGCACCGACGACAACGGCGCCTACATGCACCACAAGTTCGCCGTCTTCGACCAGCGGAGCGTGCTGACCGGCAGCTATAACTGGACCCGCGGCGCCGCCGGCGCCAACCAGGAGAACTTCATCGTCACCAGCGAGCGCGACGTGGTGGCTGCCTTCGTCGAGACGTTCGACCGCCTGTGGGCCCGATACGACCCGGCCGCGCCGACCGCCGAGCGACACTGACGACCGCGACGCGACCGCCACGCGTTTCCTTGGGGGATTCTTGCATCTGAGCGACGATCTGCTATCGTAAGAGCAGGTGACGGGGGCTCCGGCGCGGGTCGGAATCCTCTCCCCGGCAAGGACGGTGTGATGTCTGCCGCGGCCTACAGTTCCCTGTACAGTGACGTGCTGGTGCTGAACAAGCACTATGCCGCACTCCGTGTCGTCCCGGCCCGCGAGGCGTTCTGCCTGCTGTTCCGCAAGATCGCCGAAGTCCTTTCCGTCGAGGACGGGAGTTACGCCACCTACGATTTCGAGTCATGGCGCGAGGTCAGTGAGTTCCGGGCCGAATACGAAAGGCACGCCCACGAGTGGGTACGCTGCGTCCAGTTCGACCTCGCCGTGCCGCGGATCGTTCGCCTGGTCACCTACGACCACCTGCCCCGGCGCGAGGTCAAGTTCACCCGGCGAAACATCTACGCCCGCGACCACAACCGCTGCCAGTACTGCGGCAAGCGATTCCCCACGCGAGAACTCAGCCTCGACCACGTCGTGCCGAAAAGCCGCGGCGGACAGGGCACGTGGACCAACATTGTCTGCTGCTGTGTCAGGTGCAACTCCCGCAAGGGCGGCCGCACGCCGGGCGAAGCGCACATGAAACTCGTCGCCAAGCCGGCTAAGCCCAGGAGATGTCCCGCCGTCACCATCCGCCTGACCAGCCGCAAGTACGCCTCGTGGAAGCAGTTCCTCTCCGAGGCCTACTGGAACGTCGAACTGCGCGACTGAGATCCCCCGCGACGACGACCCGCGTAGGGGGGGGGGGGGGGCGGCGGGCGGGGGGGGGGGGGGGGGGGGGCCCCCCCCGCCGCCGGGGGGGGCGCCACC
>CAZVEV010000345.1:4325-5824 GCA_964625865.1 uncultured Planctomycetaceae bacterium
GAGACCCCCCGCGCCGCCGACCCGGGTCGGGCGTGCACCTCGTGCCCCGGGGACGGTATGCCCAGTCCGCCCCGCGTGCAACGAGTTGCACGCCCTACTGAGACCGTCCGCGGTCGACGAGCAACCTGAAGGGAGTCCGCCATGTGCAGGTTCTGCGCCGTGTTCCTCATCGTCACCGCCTGCGCCGTTGCTCGCGGTGCGCCGCCTAAGGGAATCGCCGCGCGCTACCCCGGCGACAAGGGCATCTCCCGCGACCGGGCCGTCCTGCTGCACGAGGACTTCGAGGACGCGACAAAGGTCTTCGACAAGAAGCGCTGGCCCGACATATCGAACAAGGCCGGCGCCCTGAAGCTCGTCCGCGACAAGGCCAACGTCCACAACGGGGCCCAGGCGCTTCAGGTCACCGCCACGCTGGGCAAGAACACGGGAGGCCACCTGTTTCGGCGCTTCAGGGAGGGCCATGAAACGATGCATGCGCGGTACTGCGTGAAGTTTGCCAAGGACATCGACTACATCCACCATTTCGTTCACATGGTAGCCCAGTTGCCCCCGACGCGCTGGCCCACGGGCGGGGCGGGGCTCAGGCCGGCCGGCGACAAGAAGTTCTCGGTGGCCGTCGAGCCGCACGGAAAGTGGGGCAAGTACCCGCCCCCGGGGGGATGGAGCTTCTACAACTACTGGTGGAAGATGCCGCGTTCGAGGGACGGCATGTACTGGGGGGTGGCGCTGAGCAAGACCGCCTACGCCGTGCCCAAACGCGGGCAGTGGTATTGCGTGGAGTTCATGGCCCGGTGCAACACGCCTTCCAGGCCGGACGGCGAGGCGGCGGTCTGGATCGATGGCAAGCAGTTGGCCCACCACAAGGGCATCAACTGGCGATCGAGCGCCAAGCTCAAGCTCAACGCCTTCTGGCTGATGCTCTACGTCACCGATCGCTGGGCCAAACGCAACAAGACCAACACCGTCTGGTTCGACGACGTGGTGGTCGCCACCGAGTACATCGGCCCGCCCGCACCTCGTCGCGCGGAGTCCGGTGCCGCCCAACGCCGTAGTGCTATCCCGCGCAGCGGGCGATAGCCTCGGCGGCCTTGCGGTCAAAGTACTTGCGTCGCGCGGCCAACTCAGCCGGCGTCAGGCGACGCCTGCCGACAGCATCCATCCACTGGTGCGTGGGCACCTCGACCGGGCGGGCCGCCCTGCCGACGGTGCGCCGGACCAGGTCGATCCAATGCACCCACAGCGAGTAGGCGAAGACCGATTCGCGCCGGCGCCCCAGCCGGGCCGGGGCCCGAACGTCCGGTTTGTAATCCGCCATCGCATACCTCCCGCGCCGGCCCCCGCACGGCGCACATGCCTCCCAGGGGAAACATACGTTTCGTCAGCCGCCGCGGCCAGAAGTCCGGGCCAGGCGGGGGCAAGATCCCACCGCCGCGGCGAGGTGTTTTCGGGGGCGGATTTCCACGATCCGTCGGGCAGCCGGACCCTCCAGCACGCGTTTG
>CAZVEV010000346.1:0-5813 GCA_964625865.1 uncultured Planctomycetaceae bacterium
CGCCCGAAATCACCCTTCAAACGTCACTGCAATACGAGTGCCGAACAGGATTGGCAGCGTCCCCGGTTTCCGCGGTTTCCGGTTTCAATTGACCCGTCGAAACCGTTCATAGGGGCAATAAGAGCCTACTAAACTGAGGAGTTGACCGGGACGGTTACCATCTTCACGTACTCTCGGCACGAGCGCATCCTGCGACCGACCAGGCCCGGCACGCGGGTGACGCTACGGGCGAGCGCGGGCGTGGTGCATCGTCTGGATCGCCAGGGCTGAGACGAAGATGTAGCAGCTCAGCAGGAACAGGCGCTGCCAGAGCCCCACGAAGCGCTGCAGCCCGGCGATCTTGCCCTCCGAGAGGACGTACACTGCGCACGTGACCAGGCCGGTCGCCTGCGTCACGACCGCGACGACGAACATCGTCGTGTGCCTGCCGGGGCCAAACAGCAGCATCGACGTGGCCGGCGCCAACACGATCGCGACAAAGCCCAGGCCGGCCAGGTTGTGCAGGCGTCCGGAGAGGGTCACCTGCGCGCCGACGTCCATCGGGAACAGCCCCGCCACGATGCCGGCCAGCGCCCCGAACAGGACCAGTTGCCCGGTCAGTACCGCGGCGGCCGGCCCGCGATCGGCCAGCGCCAGTCCGAAGGCAATCGCGAACAGGATCATCAGCGCCCCGAAGGCGATCCACCAGAGGTTCATCCATCGCCGGACGGGGCTGTCGGCCGCACCAAGAAGACTTTCGACGTCTCGCATGTGGTTGTAGCCGGGGTAGTGCCGCCCCAGCACAAACGGCATGGCCAGGTCGCCCGCGCAAGCAATCAGCGCCGCGACCGAGCCGGCAACGATCAGAATGGCACGACCTGGATTCATGACTCTCGCCCGGCGTGTGGTCCACGGACGCCGCAGTATACCACGGGCGGCGCCGCGGCGAAAAGCCCGGCCGCCGAACGCCTCTTCAACGACCCCGCCGCCAGCCGCCTCCCGAACAGCCCCAAACGCGCCCCGTGGACGCTGTAGCGTGTTAGCCGGTCGCCAGTAGCGCGTATCCTGTCCGCGACACCGCGCCCCCGTGCACGTGATGCACCATCCGAACCGGCGCACAGTTTAGCGGCCGAGCACCGCTCGGCCTTCGCCGTCCGGAGGCGCAATCGTTAGACAGCGCCATCCCTTCTCCGCCCGGAAACAGGGCAGCGTCCTGCTCTGTGTAGAACGTCATCATCCATAGGAGGATCATCAGGTTGTGGGTCAGGATGCGGGCGCGGACCTCCCGCGTTTGGCTGTGGTGGCGTCGGGCAGGCAAGGCCGAACAGGATTGGCTGCGTCCCCGATATCTCCCGATACCTGGCCCCGCTGAGGGGCCGCTTGCGGATGCTGGGTTTGGCGATAGAATCGTCAGGAAGACCGGCGGCGGTCGTCGGCTGGAAACCATCGGGGTACCATGGAGAACCGTGCCGATGACCGTGAGCAATATGACGCGACGTGGGCTGCTGCGAAGAGCGTGGAACGCCGGGATTGCCGCCACCGGGCTTGCCCTGACGTCACGGAGTTCTGCAGAGCGTGCCGAGTCCACTCGACCGAACTTCGTGCTGATTATCGGGGATGATATCTCTGTCAGCGATTTCGGATGCTACGGGCATCCGAGTATTAGAACGCCCCACGTTGACAAGCTCGCCGCGGGGGGACTGCGTTTCGCCAATGCCTATCTGACGACGAGTCAGTGCAGCCCCACCCGATGCAGCCTCATCACCGGACGGTATCCGCACAATACCGGCGCTCCGGAGCTGCACTCGCCCCTGCCCGAGGGGCAGGTGATGTTTCCCGCGATCCTGCGGAAGGCGGGGTATTACACCGCGGCGGCCGGGAAGTGGCATATGGGCAACTACGCCAAGGGCGCCTTTGACAAGGTGGTCGGCGGCGGCGGGTCCGGGGGCGAAGAACGCTGGGTGCAGTGTCTTCAGCAGCGGCCGAAGAACAGGCCCTTCCTCATGTGGTTCGCCGCCTATGATGCGCATCGCGGCTGGTCACCAGACAAGGAAGGCAAACCTCACACGCCCCGGGATGCCGTCATCCCGCCGTACCTGATCGATACGCCTGCTGTTCGGAAGGACATGGCCCAGTATTACGATGAGGTGCAGCGTCTGGACAGGTATACCGGACTGGTTGCCCGCGAACTGAAGAAGCAGGGCCAGCTCGAAAACACCGTTATCGTCTTCATGGCCGATAACGGCAGGCCGTTCCCGCGATGCAAGACCCGGCTCTATGACAGCGGAGTCAAGACGCCCCTGGTGGTCCATTGGCCCGCTGGAATCAAGGCAAGAGGCAAGGTCAGCTCGTCGTTGGTCAGCACGATTGACCTCGCACCCACATTCCTTGAACTGGCCGGTCTGAAATCGCCGGAGAGCTTCCAGGGCGTCAGCATGGCGCCGCTGCTGGCTGATCCCAAGGCCGCTACCCGGAAGTACGTATTCGCCGAACACAACTGGCACGGCCAGATTGCGCACGAGCGGATGGTTCGGCATGGCGACTATGTCTACATTCGCAACGCTCACCCGCAACTGCCCCAGATATGCGGTCTGGACTCACAATGCCCCCAGAAAGAACTGAGGGCCCTGGCGAAACAAGGGAAGTTGACTCCGGCCCAACTGGACCCGCTGCTTGAACCGCGACCGGCGGAAGAACTCTTCAACGTAGCGGACGATCCTCACCAGGTGAAGAACATCGCCGGGAATCCGGAGCATCGGAAGGTCTTGGCGAGCTTGCGGACGCTGATGGACCAGTGGCAGAAGCGCACCGGCGACACCGTGCCTCCGCTGGACAAAGCAACCCCCGACCGGTACGACCGCAGAACGGGCAAACCCATCCACGGAAGAGGCGGCAGACCTAAAGGCGGAATCATACCCGGCCAGACCACAGGCGCCTCCCAAATCAACGCCCCCGGCCCGCGCTGACCAGACAGGGACAAGGTAATCCGCGGAAATGGGCCGGAGAGGCGAAAACGGGCAAAATAGGGTCGTACGTGTCACTATAGGGGGGCATACTGAGTCGAACGCTTGCCTCGAGGCGCGGTGTAAACCGTCGCCTCCAAGGCCTGGTTGGGCACGCTGGTCCACTCAAGCATGCTTAGTTGAGTGTTACGGACATACCGTCATAGGCAGGGATAAGGCCTTCGGGCAGTAGTGTTTTCTCCAGTTCGCTCTGCGCGGGATGTAACGTCCGCGCCATATGGGTGAGAATTACCTGTGAATCAGGTTTCAGGATCTTTCTGCTCACAAGCGTTTGGTTCATGTGGCGGATCATTGTGAGATCATTATGCTCAAAGATCCGATAGTCCCCCTTTCTCTCACCTATCGTGGCGTCCCAGATGAGTATGTCGAGTTTCTTCCTCTGGAGATAATGCCAGGTGCGGGTCAGCAACCAGGAACTGTCTGTAGCGTAGAGAATGCTCTTTGCCGCTCCTTCGATCAGGTAGATCAGGCATTTTTCTTTCGAGGACTTAACGTGGTGATTGGACTCAAGACCGGTGATCCCTAATCCACGAATCTTGAAGGTTTCGCCGATCGCAACAGGGCCCGTTGCGATCCGATCCGACTTCGGTACACCTTTCAGAACCTCAGGGTGTGCCCAGAATCTCAACGGCGCAACCCCTGCATCTTTCGCATCAGCTATGGCCAGCAGCGTGTCTTGGTGAAAATGGTCACGGTGTGTATGGGTAAGCAGTACATCGGTGATGTCAGCAGGATTCACTTTGTACCGTTTCATAACATCGAGCACTGTTGGACCACAATCAATCAGAATATGCCCGTTGACCAGGATAGACGACATACCACGCACCTGTCCTCTTGCAAGTTGCTTTTCCAAAGGTGGATACTTGCGTGGCCAATCTGCCGCACCCGTACCCAGAAACAGAAGCTCAGCTTTCCCTTCCGCAGGGCCGTCAGAGGCGTTGCCCTCCTTCTGTGGCTTGCCTTCTCCTGCATAGGAAGATCCAGAAATCCGCCCTGCGGCAAGCAGGGCGGCTCCTATGGTGGTCATCTTCAAGAAGCCCCTTCGATCTTGCTGGTCTTTGCTGTCTTTAGTCATTCTGGAATATCCTCTGCACTGACAGAACTCTGCCCATCAATCTGAGCCCAACATTTGGGCTCAGCGGCGTGGCTTGTCCGCGTCCGCTGGAGCGTTGTGTTCGATAAGGTTCTTTCTTATATGGCCAGGGACATTTGTAGTGATGGACATGGCTCCCCATCTCTTGAAACGCCTGGCGGTCTTAACGTCGTCAACCGTCCAGACATGGTATTCATATCCCTTGTCTTTGATCCCGTTGATAAAGCCCTCGTCGACACTGTTCTTGGCCGAACTGAATCCATCAGCTTTGATCTGCTTCAGGGTTGTCAGAACTGTTTCGAGGGACGGGGATATCTTCCCTGACTTGCCCTTCTTGAGACCGGACAGCCAAAACGCCTTGTATTGCGGTGCTTTGACCTTTAGGGCTTGAATCACCTTCGTGTTGAAACTGATGACGACAATCTGCTCCTTCTTGAGGCGAGACGTGCCGATCTCCCTGAGTAATGCAGGAATAATCTCAATCCCGCACTTGATCTCGATGTAGATCGTCTTCTGTTTCGGAATGGTCGAGAACACCTCTGCAATGGTAGGAATGACCGTACCGGTGAACTGCTTTCCGCGGTACGCGCCGACGTCCAGCTTGCGCAGTTCGCCCAATGTCGATTGGCTGACGATGAGATTCCTGCCCGCAACCTTCTTCGTGTTCCTGTCATGGATACAGACGATCTGACCGTCTTGGGTCAGGTGGAAATCTCCTTCAATGGCGTCGGCCCCCTGTGTCCATGCCAGCCTGAAGGCCGGTATCGTGTTCTCCGGCGCATCCCGCGATGCACCGCGATGTGCTACGATCATCAACTCCTCCGCGCCAGTCGACGTGCCGGCCAGTAAGACAAGTGCTGCGATGTAAGACGCTCTCACGATTTCACCTCAATAACCGAACGTTAAGCTTCAGCGGGTAGGGTGGGTAACTTGTTACCCACGTTCCGGATCACCATAGTTCTCCCTCCGGATCGCCAACGCCGCGCAGTTCCATCGGCCCGCACCAATCCGGCGTCAGGGCGCCGCTTTGCAGGTGGCGGTGGATCGTGCTCCACGGCCAGTCGGCCGCCCGATCGACGAGTTTGTGTTTCACCGGGTTCATCAGAGTGTACGCCACATGGTCTTGAAACTCACGCGCGTTGCGGATCGTATGTTCATAGAACCGCCTCTGCCATACCGCTCGTTCTCCCGAACGCTTACGCGAGGCGTTACGCACGCCCTCGCGCCCCCCGCCGGCCAGCCAGGCCCGAGTGAAACGACGTTTGAACTGCTGAATCCGAAGGGAGTAGTCCTGCGCTTCGTCGTCCAGACCGCAGAGGATGTGCAGGTGGTCCGGAAGGAGGACCATCTCGTGGATCGTCAGCGGATGATCCGCGAACGTCGCTCGCATGGCCAGGCCCAACAGCGTTCGAGCCTTGGCGTCCCGAAACAATGGGAAGCGGTCATGCGTAACGACCGTCAAGAAGTATCTCCCCCATGGGCGACGGAATCGACGATACTGCGGCATGGTCCGCGTTTGCCCCTTTCGGCGCTATATCCCAAGCAACGATTGCGTGGGTAACAAGTTACCCACCCTACCCGCTAAGGTTATGGCATGCCTCGTATGGCTCGCGTTGTCATTCCGGACTGCCCGCATCACGTCACGCAGCGTGGAAATCGCCGCGAGGACGTGTTCTTCACCGACGCCGACCGCCTGCGATACCTGGAGTTGCTGGCCG
>CAZVEV010000347.1:0-5812 GCA_964625865.1 uncultured Planctomycetaceae bacterium
CAGCACAAATAACCTACCCGACTTGGAGGCTTGCTTCATAGTTTCAGGGCAGAGCGAGGTGGCGGAGTCCCGTGGGGACGACGTCGCGAGCGCCGCCCTGGGTACTCGTGCGCCAAACGGCTCAAGCCCCAAGCGGGGCGTCACCGCCAAGGCGTGATATTGGGTGGCGCACCGTTGGTGCTTGGGTCTTCATACGCACGACGACCCAGGGCGGCGCCGCGGCCTGCGGCCGCCCGCTCTGCCCTGGGCTTTCGACTGTCAGCCCGTTGGGCTGTATGGCGTCTTCATTCGAGCAGGCGTGGTTGCGGCTTCGCCGTAGCCCACGGCACCCTTCAGTCTGTAATCTCCGTCAGGTCGATGCCCAGGACGGCTTGGGACAGGGCGTTGAGGGTTTCGAAGTCGCCGGCGAAGCAGCAGGTGGTGTGGGTGTGGGTCATGGATTCGCCGGGGGCCAGTTCGGCGGCGGGGGAGTTGCTTTCGAGTTCGAAGAACGTCGGCTCGCCCGCGTCGGTGCCGGGGTCGTTGTAGCTGTTGATCGCGTCGCCGGCCAACGGGGACCCCTGGAGCTGCCAGGCGCTGTTGGTATACGGCAAGGCGGCGGCGTCTTCGGGCAGGGTGAAGCGGACGATGGTCAACTGGCGGTTGGCGATATCGTAGCTGCCGAAGACGTCCCTCGCCCGCCCCGGCGCCACCCCGATCTTGCCGCGCCGCCGCCCGTCGACGGTGTACCAGACGTACCGGTCGCGTACGGCGCCGTAGTCGGCAGGCGTCTCGCCGAAGTAGTCCATCTTCGGCGCCGGGCCGGCGTCGGTCAGCGGGATCAGGACCTTGCCGTTTTCCAGCCCCTTCATCATGCCCAGGATCCAGATGTTGATCAGCCCGCCCTCGCGCGTCCAGGCCGCCTCGCCCGCATTGGTCAGCGTGTTGACCGACTCGAAGCCCACCGAGGCCAGGTCTGCCGGAATCGCGGCGCCGAGGGTCTCGGCAATCTCATCGGCTGACAGGGCGCTGACCTGGCGGTTCAGGGCGCAGTCGAACGTCGTGCCGGCGTAGCTGGTGGCGTCGAACCGGGCGGACATCGTCAGCGACGCCTCGCCTTGCTGATCGACGTCGAACGGCCCCGACGTGAAGCCCGGCGGAGCGATCCACGTTGACAGGTCGAAAGGCGCGCCGGCGGGGAAGAATAACGCAAACTGTCCTGCTTCCGGTCCGAGCCAGAATCGGTCGGCCCCGCCGTAATTGTTGAAGGTTGGATCGTCTTCGGACTCTCGCGCGATGAACGGGCGATTGAGCCACCCGTAGCTGGCCCCCTCGTCCCCGGCGAGCGTTGCGGTCATCACGCGCCCCTGGAAGGCGGGGACGACGGCAACGCGCGCGTCGTCTGAGGTCCGCAGCTCGGCCACGTCGGCGTGCGAGTTCAGGAAAGCGAGGTCCTGTCCGTAGTTAGGGTATTCCATAGCGGGGTCCTTTCGTCTGAGGACCTTGGATACCATATTCGCGCGTGACCGTCGAGCCCATAGATCGCCATTCGCGGCCTCCGGTTGGGCGTGAGGCCGTGTCCCTGCCTGCCAAGCCCCGTAGCCGCCCCGTAGCCGCATGCCACGCCTGAAACCGTCCTGCCCCCGCTGATCGGGAGATAAGCTCTCAGGCCGCGGCCTCGTGCGTGCTGAGGGGTCCGGCTGGGCAGGGGCGTGTCCGGATTTGACAGTCGGGGCCCGTCTGGGGTGACAAGGTGACAGAGGCGGCGAGGCCCCGTATGCGTGGACGTTGGGGGCATTGTACGCCGTCCTCGCACGCCAGAGGACCCGCCAGCCGGCGCAGAGCGGGGTGTAAGTGGTTCTTGAGTAGACGGTAAGCCTCGCTACGTCACGATAGACGGGGCAGGGCTCGGGTGTGTGGACGGCCGGTGAACGGGTTTTGGCGCGGGCGTTGCATGTACTGATAAGGGCGAGATGTGGATTCTCGGGCCCGTCTGGCCGATACAAAGGGCGTGGACGGGCCGCGGTGCGACTTTGCGCGGTTTTGCCGCCGAAGCCCGCGCCGCACCACTAGAATGACTTAGAGCGGACGCGGCGCCGTCGCGGCCGACGGTTCACTGGAACGCAGAAGCGGGAGAATACCGCCTGCAGGCTGGGGAGCACTAAGCTTATGTTCGAACGATTTACGGAACGGGCCCGGAAGGTGATGGCCCTGGCCAACCAGGAAGCCCAGCGGTTCAACCACGAGTACATCGGCACCGAGCATCTGCTGCTGGGCCTGGTCAAGGAAGGCTCGGGCGTCGGCGCCAACGTGCTGAAGAACCTCGAGGTCGATCTGCGGAAGGTGCGGATGGAGGTCGAGAAACTCGTCAAGGCCGGCCCCGACATGGTGACGATGGGCAAGCTGCCCCAGACGCCCCGGGCCAAGAAGGTCGTCGAGTACTCCATCGAGGAAGCCCGCAACCTGAACCACAACTACGTGGGCACCGAGCACATTCTGCTCGGCCTGCTCCGAGAGCAGGACGGCGTGGCGGCGCAGGTGCTGATGAATCTCGGCCTCAAGCTCGAGGACGTTCGCGAGGAGGTCCTGAACCTTCTCGGGGCGGGCCTGGAGCCCGAGGCGCCGACCGGCGGCGAGCCGCGAGGCGAAGGGGCGCCGAGGCGCGGCAAGAGCAAGACGCCGGCCCTGGACAGCTTCGGACGCGACCTGACCGAACTGGCCCGACAGGGCTCGCTGGACCCCGTCATCGGTCGGGCCGGCGAGATTGAGCGCCTGATCACCGTGATGTGCCGCCGCACCAAGAACAACCCTGTCCTGCTGGGCGAGGCCGGCGTGGGCAAGACGGCGATCGTGGAGGGTCTGGCCCAGAAGATCATCGGGCACGACGTGCCGGAACTGCTCCACGAGCGGCGAATCGTGGCGCTGGACCTTGCGATGATGGTGGCGGGCACGAAGTATCGCGGCCAGTTCGAGGAGCGCATCAAGGCGGTAATGAACGAGGTCCGCCGCGCCCGCAACGTGATCCTGTTCATCGACGAGCTGCACACGCTGGTCGGCGCCGGTGGGGCCGAGGGCGCCATCGACGCGGCCAACGTGCTCAAGCCCTCGCTCTCGCGCGGCGAGATCCAGTGCATCGGCGCCACGACGATGGACGAGTACCGCAAGTACATCGAGAAGGACGGCGCCCTGGAGCGCCGCTTCCAGACGATCCTCGTCGATCCGCCCAACCGCACCGAGACCATCGATATCCTCAAGGGCCTGCGCGACCGTTACGAGGCCCACCACCGCGTGCGGATTTCCGACGCGGCCCTCCTGCGGGCGGTCGACCTGTCCAACCGGTACGTCACCGGGCGCGTCCAGCCGGACAAGGCCATCGACGTGATCGACGAGGCCGGCGCTCGCGTGAGGCTCAAGACCATGACCAAGCCGCCGGACCTGGCGGGCATGGAGTCCGAGGCCGAGAAGCTCCAGATGGAGAAGGACGAAGCGGTCAAGAACGCCGACTACGAGCGTGCGGCCGAGCTTCGCGACCAGGCCGAGCAGCTCCGCGAGCGGCGCGACGAGATGCGCAAGGACTGGAAGGAGCAGTCCAGCAAGGCTGCCGGCGAGGTCGACGAGGAAGTGGTCGCCGAGGTCGTCTCGATGATGACCGGCGTGCCGTTGACGCGACTGGAAGAGGAAGAGGCCCAGCGTCTGCTGGAACTGGAAGCCGAACTGCACAAGCGCGTCGTCAGCCAGGAAGAGGCCATCAAGACCGTCGCCAAGAGCATCCGCCGTGCCCGGTCGGGCCTGAAGGACCCCCGCAGGCCGATGGGCAGCTTTATCTTCGCCGGGCCCTCCGGCGTGGGCAAGACGCTGCTGAGCAAGGCCCTCGCCGAGTTCATGTTCGGCGACGAGGAAGCCCTGGTCCAACTGGACATGTCCGAGTACATGGAAAAGCACAACGTCTCGCGGCTGGTCGGCGCCCCGCCGGGCTACGTCGGCTACGAAGAGGGCGGCCAACTGACCGAGCGTATCCGGCGGCGCCCCTACGCGGTGCTCCTGCTGGACGAGATCGAGAAGGCCCACCCCGACGTGTTCAACATGCTCCTGCAGATCATGGAAGAGGGGCGCCTGACCGACTCGTTCGGGCGGCGGGTCGACTTCCGCAACACCGTGATCATCCTGACGACGAACATCGGCGCCGAGATGATCCGCAACAAGGGCGGGTTCGGATTCGGCAAGCGGGACGAGGATGCCAGCTACGAGAAGATGAAGGACATGCTCCACAAGGAAGTGGAGCGTCACTTCCGGCCGGAGTTCCTCAACCGCCTTGACGACATCATCGTCTTCAAGTCGCTGACTCGCGACGACCTGGTGGAGATCGTGGAGTTCGAACTTCGCAAGGTTCGCGAGCGACTGGCCGAGCACGAGCTGGAACTCGTGCTGACCGACGAGGCCAAGGAGTTCCTCATCGACAAGGGCTACAACCCGGACTTCGGCGCCCGCCCGCTGCGACGGGCCATCGAGCACCACGTGGAAGACCCGATCTCAGAGGACATCCTCCGCGGGGCCTACCGCAACAAGCTGCAGATCGTCGTCTCGGTGGTCGAAGGCCCCCGCGACGAGGATGATGACGACGACAAGCACCTGTACTTTGAAGGCACGGGTGAAAAGCCCGCCGAGCAGGAGCAGGCCGCCGACGCCGACGCCGAAGTCGAAGTCCACGAAGGCACGTAATTCGATTGTAGATTGTAGATCTACGATTGAACGGAATACGACAAGACCTGTCCTCGATCAGGACAGGTCTTGTCTTGCGCTGTGCAGTTACACCGGACCGTCCGAGCAACGAGACGTTCACTCAACGGGTCCCGCTCGGTCCGGAATCGCACATCTAGGATCGCAAGTCAAACATCACTTGATCACGACCGGATTCGCCGCGGCGGCTTTGCGGATGATGTCGGCCTGAAGGGCGGCCATCAGCATGCCCTTGGCCACGTCGCCGGCGCCGCTGCCGGGCTTGTCCGTGCCTTCGACGCGCTTGGTCACCTTGATCAGGTGGAAGCCGAAACTGCTCTCGACGATGCCGCTGGTCTCGCCGACCTTCATGGCGAAGGCCGCCTTCGAGAACGCCGGATCCATCTTGTCGAATGTGAACGCCTGCTCCAGGTCGCCGCCCTTGGCGCTCGACGGGCAGGCCGAATGCTTCTTCGCCGCGTCGGCGAACGTGACGGTCTTGTCGGCGATCTGCTTGGCGATCTCGGTCAGGGCCTTGCGGGCCTTGTCCTTGTCGGCCTGAGAGGCGTACATCGGCGACATGATGAGGATATGGCTGGCGTTGAGCTTCGTGCCGTCAGAGTAGGCCGCGGGGGCCGACTTGGCCAGCGCGTCAACCTTGTCCTTGGCCAGGGCCTGCTCCTGGAGGGTCTGCATGGCCACCTGCATGCCCAACTGCGTGTTCAGGTCGGCTTCGGTCATATTCTGACGCTTGAGCACTTCGGCCAGCGTCATGTTCCGCTGCTTGAGCTGGTCTTCGATCTTCTTCCTCTCGGCGGCCAGTTTGTCAGCGGGGCAGGGGAGGGTCTTCAGGTAGGCGGTCATCAGTTCCTGCTGGATCATGCGTCCCAGGAGTGTCTTGCGGGCCGACGCGACCCGGGCAGGCGGCATCCCCGGATACCGGGACAGAATCGCGTTGATCTTGTCCTCGGTGATCTCGGTGGCGCCCACGGTGGCCAGGACTTTGGCTTTCGGCGCGGCGGGCGTGACGGCGGGCTTGGCTGCCGGCTTGGCGGGGGCCTCTTCGGCATGGGCGCCGACGGCGACAAACATGATTGCCACCATCACGACGGCTACG
>CAZVEV010000348.1:0-2873 GCA_964625865.1 uncultured Planctomycetaceae bacterium
CAATTGCCCGCAGAGTTCCGTAACCAGATCAAAGATTACTACGAGGTACTAGCCCAATGAAAACAGCCCTGACAACCGCCATTGCGTTGCTTTGCACCCTGGCGAGCATCCTGCCCGAACTGCCCGCCGCGGAGAAGGACGAGATCGACCTGGTCAAACTTCGCCCGAAGGTCCGCGTCGCCGTCAACAACGGACTGCGCTTTATCGCGTCGCAGCAACAGGACGACGGCAGTTTCTCTCCTACAAAAAGCACTTACGATACCTCCATCGCCTTAATGGCGTTCATGCTGCAGGGACACATCCCCGGGCAGGGCAAGTATGGGGAGGCCATGGAAAAGGGCCTGAGCTATCTGATTGCCATGGGTGAAGAGCAGGACGGTTTTCTGGGCAGCGGGACGAATCATGCCGCCATGTACGAGCACGCGCTTGGCGTGCTGGCCCTTTCCGAGGCGTGGGGGCAAAGCAAGAACCCCAAGATTCGCAAGGTCCTCCGCGAGGCCGTCGACATCACCCTCCGCGCCCAGAACAAAGAGGGCGGATGGCGCTATTCGCCCAAGCCGAAAGACGCCGACCTGTCCATGACGGCTATGCATGTAGTCGCCCTCAACTCCGCCCGGGAAGCCGGCATCGCCGTGCCGCAGTCCACTATCGACCGCGCCGTGAAATACGTGCTCAGTTGCCAGGGCGAGGAGTCGGGCGGATTCACCTACACGGCTACGGGTGGGCGTCAAGAAGGCGTATTTCCTGTGTCCGCAGCCGGTACGTTGGCGCTGATACTATCGGGCCAGCGCGAGCACCACTCGGTCCGCCGTGGTATGACGTATCTCAAAGACCATGACGAGTCCAAGTTCTCGTCTAAGCAGCCGCACTTCTATTACGCTCACTACTACGCCATCCAGTGCATGTACCAGTCCGGCGAGGAAGACTTCAAGGCCTGGTACCCTAAGATCCTCAAGACGATTCTCGAGACGCAGGAGGACAACGGATCCTGGAACGCCAACCCCGGCGCGGTGTATGGAACCGGGATGTCTATTCTCGTCATCGGCGTTCCCTATCGTTACCTGCCCATCTATCAACGATAGGAGCAATATATGGTTCGCGTTTTTGTTCTTGTTGTTTGCCTCGCGCTGGCGGCTGACTTCTCAGCCTTGCCGGCAAACGGAGGCGATATCCAGACCCCGCTGGAGCAACTGGCCAAAGGGGATTGGATCATGCAGACACAGGCGATCGAAGAGCTCGCCCGCATGGGCGACAAGAGTTCGGTTCCGGCAATTCGTCAACTGCTTAACAATCGCCAAACGAGCGTCTATGTTCGCCGACGCGCGCTGGTCGCCCTGGTAAGGCTCGACCGCGGCGCAGCGGCTCGGGACGTCAAAGCGCTTGCCGGCGACAATGATCCGCGTCTACGCGCTGCGGCCGCCGAGGCCTACGGGTACGGCGACGCTAGTGTCGCCAAGGCTCCGCTGGGTAATCTCTTGAAGGACAAGGACCAGAAAGTTGCGACCGCCGCCGTCGTCAGTTGGGCCAAACTTTACGGAAAAGACGCCTGGGCCGTTGTCGATCCGGCGACCCAAGCCCTCGCGAATCACAAACTTTCGGCGGATCTCACCTGGAAGCTTATTCCCGCCATGCTCGCCCTGGCGCACACGGGCTCCCCCGAGGCCCATGCGCGAATCGACACCGTCTACAAGGCGGTGGCCGGTAGTCGCGACCGATCGGAACTCGTGCTGCGCGGATTGGTGACCTCGGGCGAGACCTCCGCTCTGGTCATTGCTCTGCGATATGCTTACAGGCACAACACAGAGAAGCGGAAACCCGATGGGTTGCCACGCGGCCCGCTGCACATCCCAAACGACCCTGTGTATCTGGGTATCACCACCGCGATCCGAAGGCATGGTCCTGAAGTCGTTGAAAAAACTGTTCGCACCCTGGCGCAATCTCAGGAGACCCAGGATCTGGAGTTGGCCTGCGTCTTGGGGGCTCAACTGACGCCATCGCCTAAAACCGGCGACTTGCTCCTGAAGGCCTGCGGCGAAAGCCAGGATATCTACGTTGGGCACACATGCGCGGGGGCGCTCATGCAACCGGCGATGCAGCCGGCGCGCTATCAGGCATATTTCACGAAGCTTCTCAAGAGCAAGCACGCCGCTTTGCGCATCATCGCCATCGATGCTCTGGCGCTCTGCCCGGACGTCAATCGCTATCAGGCCTACTCCGGCATCGTTGAGAAGGGCGATGAGCCGGAGGTGCTCGTCGCGGCGCTCGAGCAGTTGGTGGCGGCTCCGGGCAAGCATGTACCGAAGCAGCGAATCGGAGCCTACCTGACCAACGCAATGGTTGACAAGCATGTAAAGGTTCGCAACGCCGCGGTCGCACTGTTCAAACAGGCTGCAAGCAAGCGGGACTACCCCTCTGTGGTCAGGGACTGGGAATCCATGGTGTACGGCAAGAATCTGCAAGTGCGCCAGACAGCGCGGCAAGCCATCGCAAGCATCGCGCCGGAGGACGTCCAGACGGAACTGGCGCGCAATGACGGCTACGTCACGCAGTGGCGGGTCCTCGGCACGTTCCTCGGCGGCGAGAGCCTGGAGAAGACCCCCGCCTATCCCCCGGAAACGGAAATAGATTTCGACAAGACCTACCAGGCCGACGGAATCTTCATTACCCGGCAAAAGAAAAGTGACCCGCCGATACCCAAGAAACGCACCCGCACCGTTGCATGGCGGAAAGGCGGCGTCACCGCCGTGAACGGGCTCTTGCGGGTCAATTACTTTGTCTCGCCGCCCACCCGAAAGACCGTCGCTTACGCCGTCGCGACGGTGACCCCGAAAACCCCGGGAAGGGCAATCATCCGGGTCGAGGGTGTCGCGCGC
>CAZVEV010000348.1:2973-5799 GCA_964625865.1 uncultured Planctomycetaceae bacterium
TTATCAAGTCGCTCAATATCAAAGCACCCGAATGGGAGTTTCGTGTTCGTGTGCTCGGCATCGACGGTAGCCCACTGGAGATGCAACAATGAAGCAAACACTTATCCTTACACTGCTGGCGGCGGCGTTGCTGACCGCACCGAACCTGCTCCCCGCTGCGCCCCCGAAGGATACCAGACAGATCCTGGCTTCGGCGGAGAAGGCCTACGCCGATGGACCGGAAAACGGGAACCAGGCGGTTTGCGCCATCCTCGAACGTCACCCGGGCAATACAGAGCTTGCCATGGCGGGGTTGAAGTTGATTCTAAAATATTCCGGCGGCAATCAGGAATGGCTCCGCTACGCAACCCGCCGTTTGCTCGCCCTACAGGAGCTCGGTCTTGTCTCCTGGCATGCAGACCCGACCCTTGATATCTATCTGTCCCGGATCAATCAAGACATCGCCGAGGGGCGCATACTCTCGGCGAAACTCCTGTTCGCCGAGTTGAAAGAACGTTATCCCGATGACTCGCGGAGCAGGCATGTGAGCCCCGCCCTTTCCCAAGACGCTCAGAGTCACGTGTCCGCATCGCCGCCGACCGGAAGTCCGTTGGCGTTGCTGGAGACAATCGAGCTTAAGGACCATTGGCGCCAGGTTCTTGGCTCCGACCCGGCCGGTATCGCCGAAACCCTCGACACCATTATCGGGGAAGCGACCGGGGAGTTGGATACCAAGCGTTGGGCCGGAGATGTCGGCGCCATCGAAGCCTGGACCGCCATGGGCCTGCACCTGCGCAGGCAACCCGCCGCCGGCTTGGCGGCGTTGCGCGCGTACCAGGAGAAGAAACTGCGGGAAGACCCCGATAACCTCAAGCTGGACGCGTTGAAGGTTTTCCGCCGGTTCCCCTGGGCCGAAACCGCGCACCGTCGTCTCCTCGACTATGGCGGGACAGACCTCGGCAAGGGACGCTTTCACGCCGCCTATCGTTCCTTTGACGATGTGCGAACCCATAGCGTAAATCCCGAGTTCCGCCGGCGAGCCGCCGTCGGTTGCCTGATGGCGCTGTCCTGCCTGGGCGACGCGGAATCTCTTGCGGCGGAGTTTGATGCGTTGGACGCCAAAGCACAGTTGCCTTGGATGGGAAAGAGTGTTTCGGTTGCGGAGCTGCGCCGAGAACTCCAACCCGCGCAGAAGCCGACCGTCAAGGCGCCGGATCTCGAAACTCTCAAGATTCAGACCGTCGCTCCGCCGCCGATCACGCCGTGGGGCGGCGACGTGGAGAAAGGGGGCTCTCCTGAACTACAGGTCCAGAATGACCACGTTGTTCTCAGTGCGCGCTGGTACCTGGCAACCTACGCCCGGAACAAGACCGACCGGCCGAAATGGTTACGGAAACATGAGTTTGGCAGCGGTAACCTCGCCTGCATGCCCGGCAGCTACGCTCCGGCGTTGAGTGACGGCAGGGTCTACGCCCGCAATCGCAGCGGTGACACTTCGGAAGTCATGAACGTGATCGACCTGGCCGGCGGCAGCGACCTGTGGTCGATGGGACGATACAAATCGCAGCAGGACGGCAAAGAAAAATTGCGGCGGGACGGGATCTCCCCCAATGCTGCTCCAAAGCTGCACCACCGGCAGAAGTTCCTCAGCAAGCCTGTATTCACAGACGGTTCGTTGATATATCTGTCCTACGAAGAAGGCGTTCGCAACCCCCAGAGACATCATTCGGTGGTCGCCGTCGATCTCGACACCAGACGCGTTCTGTGGCGGTCGTCCATCCCCAAATCCGGGCGATGGTCCCTTCCTCATCTATGCGGTATCCCGCCGATTGTGCACAAGGGCTTTGTCTACTCGGTCACCAGCGCTCAGGCCGTCAGTTGTCACGATCTGCGCGACGGTAGGCTCGTCTGGGTGAACTGGTACAGTTCGAAGCAAAAGTTCTGGCCTCGCCGCCCGCTCCCTCGCTATGCAGGATCGCCGGTGATTGTGGGGAATCGGCTGATCTGTTCGCCTTTGTATAACGGCGCCTCCACCATCGCGGTGGATCTGGACACGGGGCGCCTGCTTTGGCGCACCCCCTATACGTGGGTCACCGAACAGGTCGGGCGCTACGGCAAGACCGTTCTGGTCCGCGACGAACTGACCCTGGTCGCCCTTTCGGTCAATGAGGGCAAGGTACGCTGGTCCCGCCGGTTCGGGGAGTCTATTGTCGGACGTATTCAGCTCATGGCAGACCGTGTCTATGTCCCGACAGAAAGTCGGATGGTTGCTTTGTCCGCCGGTGACGGAACGCGCATCGCTCAACGGCAATGGGCATTGAAGGACGGCGCGCCGCAAGCGGCGCGGATCGACGGAGACAGTCTGTTCGTCGTTGCCAATACCCCGTACCTGGATCCCGCACGGCGAATTCTTAATCCAAACGCGCCCAAGGCGCCGGCTCTCAAGTTTCCGATGCGCCTGGCTTGGACGCTGCCCATTTCAAAAGACACATACGTAATAAAACCGCCGCCCGGATCGCCACTGGCCGGAAAGGCGTACTACCAGGCCGCAGGTATTCTCACCTGCGCAGAAGCCAACCCGCAGGGCGGGATTGTGTGGCAACGGTTCATGTCAAAGCTCGATAATGACAAGCCGATTTTCTTCGGCGAGTTAATGGTGCTTCGCAGCGAAGGGCGGTTCATCGCTTTTGACGGGCGAACCGGCGAAAGGCGCTGGTCCCGCAAAGCGTCCGGGTTTGTTCAACACGCAGGCGATTACATCATGGTCTGGGGTGGCTCAAATAGCAGGGGCAGGGTTGTCTGCCTGGATATCAAAACGGGCAAGATCCGTTGGCAAAAGACTTTTGG
>CAZVEV010000349.1:0-5783 GCA_964625865.1 uncultured Planctomycetaceae bacterium
CGCCACACGACCCCCGCCCATCCCAAGCTGCCGCGAAGCGGCTTAGTTCAACAATGTTTATGGCGCATGTTGCATAATAACATGCGCTCGCCAACCGGGTGAGTTCGGCCTCAACGCCCACGGACATATCTGCTTACAGCAATCCAAGGGCGATAACAGATGCGCGAAAAAGCGCGCGGCCGCCCGGTCAGCCCTGATTCCCGTACAAGGGTATTATACACGCGTCTCGCGACGGAACCACTTCTTCTTCAAGATGTTGTAACCGTGCGAAGGCCAAACTCGGCGTCGAACGCCAGCGATCGGACCGTGTCATGCGCGCAGTTTTGTAGATATGCGCTCAACGGGAGGTCGTCAGTTGGCTTTGTAATAGTCTTCAGTGGAACGTGTTAAGAGAATATACGGCCTCTGTTCACCTTGTGAAACTTCAGCTTGCAGGCGCGTGGCACGGCCGTATCGCGGCCGCGTGCGAGTTCGGCAGGGGGGGGGCGGGGCCGGTGCGGGGTTGACAGGCGGCCTGGACCCCTCTGTGAGGCTCAGGCCGCGTGCTGGCGCCGTGCGAGGAAATCGGTGCTGCGGAGGCGGTCTGGCCTGGCGGGTGAAAGTCATGCAGAAAACGCGTATAATTAGCCAGTTTGGACAGGTCCACAGCGCTTTACACTCCGGGAGCGTAAAGGAGGTGTAAAGGAGGCGGCTGGGATAGGGGTTTGGTGTAGGTGTTTTAGATAAAGTGGGTTATCCGATGTTCTGGCGAGAGGGGGCGTTGGCTTTACACGCTGAGAGTGTAAAGCTCTGTAAACACCGGCGGGATGTTCGGGGATTGGGCGAAAAGAGGTCGAAGGAGAGTTGTTCAAGGTTGAAGGTCAATCAATTGTAGATTGACGATTTACGATTGTAGATTGGACGAAGAGACGGTTGAAGGTTGAAGGCCGGAGGTCAGACGGTCCGTTTCCGGTCCACTACGCCCTAACCCCTACACCCTATTCCCTGCCGTTCACCCCTTTATCCCGGTCATGGTGACTGAGCGGATGAAGGTCTTCATGGTGAAGAAGAACAGGACGATCAGGGGCAGGGAGAAGACGGTCGAGGCGGCCATCAGGAGGTGCCATGGCGTCCCGCCGTGGGCGGACTGGAAGGTCTGGAGCGACAGCGAGAGGGTGAACTGCTTCTCGTGGTTCAGGTAGATCAGCGGGCCGAGGAAGTCCTTCCACGTGCCCAGGAACGTAAACAGGGCGACCATCGCGATGACCGGGCGACTGAGCGGGGCCACCACGTTCCAGAGGATCTCGAGTTCCGAGCACCCGTCGATGCGGGCCGCGTCGAGCAGGTCCTTGGGGATGCCCAAGAAGAACTGCCTCAGCAGGAAGATGAAAAACGCATTGCCGAACCACGTGGCCACCCACAGCGGCTTGAACGTGCCCACCCAGCCGAGGGAGCGGTAGAGCATGTAGACCGGGACCATGGTGACGACGAAGGGGACCATGATGGTCGCCAGCGTCAGGGCGAACAGGGCCTTTCGCCCGGGGAACTCGAGGAAGGCGAACCCGTAGGCGACGATCACCGACGAGACCACCGTGCCGCAGACGGCCATCAGGCACAGGAACAGCGTGTTGCCCAGGCTGCGACCAAAGTGGACGCGTTCCAGCGCGACGGGATAGTTCTCCGGGATGAACTTCGGCGCGGTCCGGATCGCGCTGTCGGGGACGATGTCCCACTGGCGGTCGACCTTGACGAACGGCGAGCTGACGGCCCGCGTGTTGGTGTCCTCCGATCGCCACTCGCGCACCAGCCACAGCCCGGCCCCGTCGGCGGGCGGGGTGATCGTGCGGACCAGGTCGACGGCCACCACGCGCCCGGATCGCAGGTGGAGCGTGCCGGCAGCCGGGTCGTACCGGTTCTTGCTGCTGTCGGCCAGGACCTTGACCCGCGAGGTCACCGGCGCGTTCATCTGGCGCCGTTCTTCGTCGGTGAACGAGAGGATGTCCTTCCACTTGTCGGGCCCGAACAGCAGGGTCAGTTCGCCGGCGCTGAAGGGCGTCTCGTCGTTGGCGGGCCTCGGGCGGACGATCCAGAGGGGCCCTTCCTTGGCCAGGTCGATCGGGCGGCGCGTGACGTCGTATTCCGTGCCGTCGATCACCGCGTGATACCCGGTGGCGACGAAGGCCTTGCGGAGGTTCTCGGGCTTCTGCATGGTCTGGTCGAGGGGCTTGAGGCTGGTGGCGATCATCCAGACCAGGGGCAGCAGGAAGAACGCCGCCCCGGTGGCCAGGACCAGATGGATCACCGTCCGCCGGCCCCACGTCGCCTTCCTTTCACCTACTGAAGCCATCTACCTTCCTGCGTAATGCACGTGTTTCTTCGAGATACGGAACGCCATCAGCGTCATGGCCACGATCACCAGGAACAGCACGGCGGCGACGGCCGACGCGTAGCCGAGACGGTGATACTGGAACGCGTGGTCGTAGACGAACATGGCGACGAATCGCGTTTTATCCTCGGGTCCGCCCCGCGTCATGATGTAGGGCTGGGCGAAGACCTGGAACGCGCCGATGATAGCCATCACCACGTTGAACAGGATCACCGGCGAGATCATGGGGATGGTGATGTTGCGGGTCTTGGCCCACCAGTTGGCCCCGTCGATATCGGCGGCCTCGTAGAGTTCGGCGGGCACGTCCTGGAGCTTGGCGAGGTAGATCACGGCCATCTGTCCGACGCCCCACATGGACATGATAATCAGCGACCACAGGGCCCACGAGGGGGCGAACGAGACGCCGGCGGGCATGGGATCCCCGTCGGTCAGCCAGCCGGGGGCGTGGAGCTTCCGCATGTCCTCGGGGCGGAAGACATAGGCCAGCGAGCTGAGCATCGGCAGGACGGTCAGGGCGATCGCGACGACGGCGAGGAGGGCGAGTATGCGGCGGGGGCGGCCTTGACGGGCCAGCGGTCCCCAGGCCATCAGTCCCAGCGCCGGCGCCGTCAGCAGCCCCAGCGCGCCCCAGCGCACCGCGACCGTGCCGGCCTGGAGGGCGTCTATGTCGACGAACAGGCCCGTCCACCAGTCGCCGGCTCGCATGAGCATGCCCAGGATCAGGTTCAGCAGGCCCGCCTCGGGATTGAATATCCACAGCCAGAGCACCGCTACGACGACGGTGGGCACGAGGTGGGGCAGGTAGAAGATCACGCGATAGAGCGTCTGCCCGCGGACGCGCGCGTTGAGGAACATCGCGAGGGTCAGCGCGAGGATCACGCCCAGGGGAATCGCCACCGCCGCGTACATCATCGTCACGCCGAGACACGTGTGGAAGCGGGGGTCGGCGAGCAGTTCGGCGTAATTGGCCGCCCCGATGAACATCGGGTCCTTCAGCGGCGGGAAGTCGCACAGGCTGAAGTACAGGGCCGCGAAGAACGGATAGGCGATGAAGAACGTCAGCCCGAGGATCCAGGGCAGGATAAACGAGTAGCCGGCGACGTACTTTCTGCTTCGCCCGGTCACTGGCCGCCCCCTCCGGTTCGCATGCGGACCCGTGCGCGCTTCTGGGCCAGCAGCTTCGTCAGCCGCTCGCGAACGTCGGCGAGCGTCTTGACGATTTCCTCGCGGCACAACTCCTTGACGCGTGCGGTCCGGGCCTCGCCGGTCAGGCCTTCCAGCGGGGCTTCGGGCACCTTCCAGCGCCAGATATGGTCGAACATCTTCTGGATCTCGTTACCGTACTCCTGCCAGACGATGCTCCGCGGGATGATAAACGAGTGCTCGGACAGGGCCAGGTCGTTGAAGACCTTGTAGTGGCGGTTGGGGTGCGTGCGGGCGAACTCGCGTGCGGCGTCGTCGGATACGCGGATGGGCAGGTGCTTGCCCTGGAGGCGGCAGATAATCGGCAGGCCCTCGGTCTGGACGTAGTGGAGGAACGTCCAGGCCGCCTCGGGATGCGGGCAGCCGCGGGGGATCATCAGCACGTCGTCTTCCATCGCGCTGCGCGGGCCGGGCACGCCCTTGGCGCAGGCGAAGGGCACCACGCCGTAGTCCAGGTGCGGCTTGTGACGGTCGATAAACGCCGGAAAATACACGCCGTGAAGCACCATCGAGACCTTCTCGTCGATGAAGGCGTTCTGGGGCGAGTCGTAGCTGCCGAACCCCTGCTGGAACCGCGTGAGGTTCGTTCGCCCGTAGCGGTTGGCGTAGCTCTTGATCCACTCGAAGGCGCGGACGTTTTCGGGCAGGTCGGTCGTGATCTCGCCGGTGGCCTCGTCGATGAGCTTGCCCCCGAAGAAGTAGACCCACGACGAATGGAACCAGCCCGGCTCGGTCGGAATAAAGCCCATGATCCTGGGCGTGCCGTCGTCGTTGAACTCGCTCAGGGCGTCGGCGTAGCGGTCGAGTTCCTCGAACGTCAGGGGCCTCTTGATGAAGTCGCGCCCCTCCAGGTCGGTGTCCAGCCCGGCGGCGATCAACTGGTCCTTCTTGTTGGCGAAGTGCTTCTTGTTGTAGAACAGGGCGATCGTCGTCGGCGTGCTCGGCAGGGCAACGGTCTTGCCCTCGTACTGGCCCAGGCGCAGGTAGTTCAGGATGTAGTGGTCCTCGGTCAGCCCGGACTCAGCCATCAGGTCGTCCAGCGGCATCAGGGCGTTGGCTTCGGCGAACGGGGCGACGTTGAACATCCACAGCCCCGCCACGTCCGGGGGCGAACCGCCCACGATGGCGAGCATGGTTTTGCGGTCGACCTCGGAGGTCTGGAGGCGGTGACAGTAGATCTCCTCCTGGCTGAGGTTGAACGCGTCGACCATCTTCTGGCAGGCCTCGCCCTCGAAGCTGGCCCACTTCTCCCAGTAGACGATGTGCGTCCGCGCGTTCCAGTTGGCCACGAAGGCTTCTTCCAGATCGCCTTCCGTGCCGAGGGCCTCGTGCTTCTCGATCCACGCGGTCCTGAAGTAGCCGTGAAGATCGGGATCGAACTCGGACGCTTCGGGGCGGGTCTCCAGACTTGCCACAGCGACCACCGCGGCGATGACGACCGCCAGGATGTAGTGAACCGGTCTCACAAGCCGAAGCCTTTCACCCGCGATTGACGATCCCCGATCGGCGATCCAGGATTGCACGATATGCACGCGACACCGTAGCACGCGGACAGTCAATGCGTGCGTGAAAGATACTCCTCTGCGCCTGCACGGTCAAGCGGGAGGGCGCTTCGGACGGGAATCAAACGAAGGCGCATTCTCATGCAGAGAGCACTTGGCCGGGGGGGGCTCTGCCACACCGTCAACCGCCACCCGTGCACGAAGGCCCTCCACCTCCAGGGCCTGGCGTCCTGGAAACGCGCCGGCGGCGACCTGTTCGCCGTCTTCTCCTCAACCGGCCGCTACAGCAAGTGGGGCAGTTGGGGCGTCGTGGAAGCCCACGACCAGGACCCCGCCACCGCCCCCCAATACCAGGCCCTCATCGAGTTCATCGCCAAGAACCCGACGCAGCAGGGCTCACTTTTACCCACATCTCTCGGCAGCGATGAGCCCAACGGGCTCACAGTCGAAAGCCCGGGGCAGAGCGACACGGCGGA
The DNA here is from genome assembly GCA_964625865.1 of uncultured Planctomycetaceae bacterium. Taxonomy (GTDB): domain Bacteria; phylum Planctomycetota; class Phycisphaerae; order SM23-33; family SM23-33; genus CAZVEV01. Next base: position 5,547 of record CAZVEV010000349.1, read on the forward strand.
GCCCGAAGAGCGACGCCTGGAGTGCCGCCCTGGGTGTGCGTGCGCCAAGACCCCAAGCCCCAACGGGGGCGCCACATGAGACACGTGACATCCCGTGGCGCACCGTTGGTGCTTGCGTTTTTGTACACACGCAAACCCAGGGCGGCGCCGCCCAGCTTCGCCTTTCAGGCTCCGCAGGGCCGGCTCTGCCCTGAAACTATGAAGCAAGCCTCCAAGTCGGGTAGGTTATTTGTGCTG
>CAZVEV010000350.1:0-5771 GCA_964625865.1 uncultured Planctomycetaceae bacterium
GAGGGATGCACCTGACTGGCCTGAACCCACCTACGCATTATCCGGATGAACCCTTCTTAGAAGCCGTGGCCTAATACACGCCGGCTGGGCGCACCTGCCCCCGCCCTGAGCCGCGGGGCGTGCTCCGGTGGTGGCGTCACGGGCAATCGACGCGGGGGACCCCCTTCGCTCTACCTCCTCAGGTGGGCCGCACCCCCCTGCCGGGGATTTTCGGATGGGCGTTGACTTCTACGACTTTCTGTCGTAGGCTTACGACCTGTTGTCGTATTCCGGCCTGGGCGTCGAAGAGGCCGTCGGGACCAGGCCGTGTCCTGAAGCGTCAGGCCGATGGCCGGAAAGGACCCGCGGGGCGGTGGTCTCGTGCGATGCGCCAGGCCGTGGCCCCCCAATAGGCAGGAGACATGAGATGAGAACACTGACCACGTGGACCGTCGCGATTGCCCTTCTGACAGTGTGTGTCCCCTTGCACGCGGCGCCGGCGGCGGCGGCGGACAAGGCCGAGGCCCCCAATCTCACCAGCATGCTGCTGACGGCCGCCAAGGAAGGGGACGTCAAGGCGATCGAGGCACTCCTGGCCGCCGGAACGAAAGTCGATGCCAAGACCCCCTACAACGTCACGCCGCTGTTCGTGGCGGCCCTGTTCGGTCAGAGCGACGCCGCGGCGCTGCTGATCGCCAAAGGCGCCGAGATCAAGGCGGCCAAGGGCGGCGACGGGTCGACGGCGCTGCACGCGGCATCGTTCTTCTGCCACACCGAGGTCGTGAAACTCCTTCTCGACAAGGGCGCGGACGTCAACGCGCGGAACAACAAGTCCGAGACGCCGCTGGACACCGTCGCCGCGCCGTGGAGCGAGGAGTTGGGCAAGGCGTACGGCGGGATCGGCAAGGTCCTGGGGATAAAGGTGGACCTGAAGCGCCTGCAGGCGGCGCGGCCGAAGATCGCCGCCGCTCTTCGCGCCCGGGGCGGCAAGGCCGGCGGCGTGGCCAAGGCCGGCGGTGCGTCCAAGGCATCGGCGGCCGCCAAGGGCACGGGGCTGCGATCCTCGTATTACAAGAACGGCAGGATCTACGTCAACGAACTCGGCACGCCGGAGGGCAAGCCTGTCACTGCCCCGCCGGTCAAGAGTTGGGAGGATTTCAAGCCGTCCTGGTCGAAGACCGGCGACATGCTGGTGTTCTTCCGCCGTGTCAAGAACGACCCGGTGGTGGTCAAGTGGAAGACCAAGATCTGCGTGATCAAGACCGACGGCACGGGCTTTCACGAGTTGACCGACGGGACGCACACGGACTTCAACCAGACCTGGACGCGTGACGGGACCAACACGCCGATCTGGAACCGCAGGAACATGAAGACCGGCGGCTTTATCGTGATGAAGAGCAAGGTGGGCAATCGTCCGGGACAGGAGGTCGCCATCACCGACCCGGCCTATCACAACTGGGCTTACACGTGCCTTATCGACGGCAGGATTCTCGTCCAGTGCGCCCATCCCACCCAAGGCTGGGGCTACTTCCTGATGACGCCCAACCCCGGCGGAAAGCCGAAATACCAGCGCCTCGACACCGCCGGGCTGGCGAGCAAGGGACTGCTGGACCGCGTCAGCGTCTCGCCCAGCGAAGACAAGATCTGCTTCGAGCACCAGATCGGGCACAAGCACAACCCCATCGGACGCGCGTTGTACGTGGCCGACTTCGACGCGAAGAAGCTCGCCATTACCCATCCCAAGCCGTTCGCCAACCCCCAGCGCAAGAAGCGATGGTTTGCCTATCCCCGCTGGACCACCGGCGAGAAGGCGATCGTGTACCACGCCAGCCCATCGCTCTACCTGTACACATTGGCCGACGGGACGACCAAACGCGTCTCGACCGACGCCGGCGCCGAGTACCGATATCCCCACGGCGAGCGGATGCCGAAATAGACAGACAAGACGTCCGCGGGCCGTCGCCGGGTCTTCGGCGGCGGCATCTGGAGCCCGCACATCCGCACTCCGCGCCCTGCGGTTGACATCGTCAATGCAACGGGGGATAGTGGCCGGGCGGCCGGGCGGTCCGGCCGGACGAATCTGCGAAACCCATGCGCCGAATAAGGCGCCGGCGCTGCATGAGAAGGAGAGTGTCATGGACCCGGCTTTCCAACCGAACCTGGCCACCACCGGGATCGGATCCGTACCGTTTACCGACGCCGACGAGGCGGTCTCCGTCCTGCTGGCCGCGGACCTGAGCATCCCCTTCTGGCCGCAGATGCCCAAGCGCTGCTTCGCCGAGGAGATGGTTCCCCAGTACAGCCAGGCCGTCCCGTGCGTTCGCGCGGACGCCGAGGGCAAGGCCATCCGCCTCGACGTCAGCGACAAGATGACCGAACTGGAAGCGTTCTACCACAAGTTCCTCGCCGAGGACCCGTCGCTGTTTGCCCTGCCGGAGACGGCGGCCGCGGGACTGTACGCGTTCGAGCGCGAAGCCGCCGCGGGACGTTACGCGGTCGTCAAGGGCCAGACAACCGGGCCGATCACGCTGTGCACCAGCATCTTCGACGCCGACAAGCGTCCGCTCTTCGGCGACGAGGAGCTTCGCGACGCGGTGGTCAAGACCCTCGTGCGCCAGGTCACGTGGCAGGTCGGCCGCCTCAGGCCCCTGGCGTCCGAGGGCGTGCTGATCTTCGTCGACGAACCGGTCCTGGCGGCGTTCGGGTCCAGCAGCTACCTGTACCTGTCCGAGCAGAACGTCCTGGACATGCTGGGCGAGGTCTTCGACGCGATCCGGGCCGCCGGCGGGCTGACCGGGATCCACGTCTGCGGCAACAGCGACTGGGGCCTGATCGCCCGGACCGGCGTGGACGTGATCAACTTCGACGCCTACCAGTACGGCCGCAGCATCTCCCTCTATCCCGACGAGATCCGGGCCTTCTTCGACCGGGGCGGGTCGGTCGCCTGGGGCATCGTGCCCACCACGTCCGCCGCGATCAACGAGGCGACGCCCGAAGCCCTGGTCGAGCGTCTGGAGGCCTGCTTCGCGGCGATGGTGGAAAAGGGCTTCTCGAACGACCTGCTGCGCGAGCGGGCGGTCCTGACCCCGTCCTGCGGCGCGGGCAACCTGAGCCCGACAGAGGCCCGCCGCGTCTTCGAACTGCTCGCCGCCGTGAGGGACGCCATTTGATTGCGTCGAGTTCTGCATCGGCAGTGTTTGACGCTCGTAACCGAAAGAAAAGAGGACGGGAAATGAAAGCGGTTCTGTCGTTATGTACGCTGGTGCTGGCCTGCGGTATGTGTCTTGCCGAATCGACGCTGCTGTTTGAGAACAGTGATTTCGAGGCGGGGTCTCTGAAGAACTGGACCGCCCGTGGCGATGCGATGAGCGATCAGCCGACCAAGGGCGATCAGCGGGCCGCCCGCAAACGGGGCAGCAACAACGTCCAGGGCGACTACTGGGTGGGAACGCTGGAACGCTACGACGGCAAGGTCGGCAAGCCGGGCGCCACTCGGGGCGACGGGCCCAAGGGGCGGCTGGTCTCGGCGAGCTTTACGATGTCCAAGCCCTACATCACCTTCCGCATCGCCGGCGGGTCGGACATCAACCTGCTCGGCGTCGGATTGATCGTCGATGGGCAGGAACTGCTCGGAACGGCCAGTCCGGACTTCAACGAAGAGATGAGGCCCGTCAGTTTCGACGTCCGGGCGCTGCGGGGCAAGAGCGCCAAGATTGTGGTCGTCGACAACAGCGACGCGCGCAGGGGCTTTATCAGCGCCGACGATTTTCGCGCGGCCGACGCACCGCAGGGCACCGTGATACGCCCGATCAAGCGCCCCAAGCTGACCGACGAGTGGTCGACGTTTCCGCTGTATAAGCGCGTCGGGTACGACCAGTCCTTGCGGCCTCAGTTTCATTTCACCTCGCGTATGGGCTGGCTCAACGATCCGAACGGCATGGTGTATTACGCGGGCGAGTGGCACATGCTGTTCCAGCACTGCGCCAAGGGCAACGCAACGGGTGTCAAGTCGTGGGGCAATGCGGTGAGCGACGACCTGATGCACTGGCGGCAACTGCCCCACGCGATTGACCCGTATCCCAACGTCAAGTGGGACAAGGGCAACCTCCACGCGATCTGGTCCGGCTCGGCGGTAGTCGATGAGATCAACGCCCTGGGCAAGCAAGAGGGCAGCGTCAAGACGCTGTACGCGATCTACACCGCCACCCACCGCGGCGCCGACGGGAAAGCGGGGTTCTTCCAGGGCGCGGCGTACAGTACGGACAAGGGGCGCACCTGGGCCAAGATCAACGGCGGCAAGCCGATCATCGACCACCAGCCGGACGGGACGGGCGGGCAGCGCGATCCGCGAATCTTCTACTACGCCCCGGGCAAGTACTTTGTGGTGATCATGATGATCGGCGGCAAGGACCGCGCGGTGCGCCTGTGGAAGTCGACCGACCTGATGAACTGGGAAATCCTCGGCGACGTGCCTAACAAAGCCGCCGAGTGCATCGATATGTACACCGTCCCGCTGGACGACGACAAGAGCAGGATGAAGTGGGTCATCGCCGACGCGGGGACGCGCTACGAAGTGGGCGACTTCGACGGCAAGACCTGGAAAGGCAGCGGGCAAAAGGGCCCCGACGGGCGAACGCCGCTGCGGTTCGATTACGGCGACGCCTACTACGCGGCGCAGGCGTTCAATCAGGGCCCGGCCGGGCGCGTGGTCCACGTCGGCTGGCTGCGGAGCAAGCAGGTGGGGTATCGGCCTTTCCTCAAAGCGGGAATGCCGTTTACCCAGCAGATGTCGATCCCGGCCGAGATCACGCTGAGAACGACGGCGGACGGGATTCGCATGTACCGCAATCCCGTCAAGGAGATCGAAGCCCTCTACGCAAAGACCGACACGTTCAGGGATCTCACGGCGAAGGCACTGAACGCGAAGCTCACGTCGGTGCGTCCCGAGCTGATCGACTTGACGCTGACGGTTGCCCCCAAGGGCAGCTTTACGTTCAGCGTTCGCGGATCGGACATTACGTACGACGCGGCGAAGAAGGAGTTCCAGTTCACCAATACGGCGCGCGTGACGGGCGAGAAAGCGGGCGTGCTCACGCGGCCCAAAGCCAAACAGCGGCCCTATCGCGACACGGGTTTCCGCGCGATCCCGGCGCCGACGGTCGGCGGCGTCGTTAAGCTTCGCGTCCTGGTTGATCGGGCGTCTCTGGAGTTGTTCGTCAACGACGGACAGGCGGCCGCCAGTTTTGTGGTGGTGCCCCGCGGACGGACGATTGCGATCACGAGTAACGACGAGATGACCGTCAAGTCGCTTGTGGTCAATACCGTCAAGTCCGTCTGGGGAAACCCGCCAAGCGTTGCGGCGCCGGCGGCGAAAGCCAAGCCACCGCCGGCGAACGCCCAACGTCGTGCTGATCTTCATTGACGATGTGGGCTACGGCGACATCGGCCCCTTCGGCTCGGCTCACAAGACGCCGCGCCTGGACCGCCTAGCGGCGGCGGGGATGAAGCTGACGGACATCTACGTCAGTTCGGCCGCCTGCACGCCGTCGCGCGCGGCGCTGGGCGAGGCAACGCCCGAGGCGCCGGTCGAGCGCCTGGCGGCCTGCTTCGAGGCGATGGCGGACAAGGGCTTCTCGACCGACCTGCTCCGCGAACGTGCGGTCCTGACCCCGTCGTGCGGCGCGGGCAACCTGAGTCCCGCCGAGGCCCGCCGCGTCTTCGAACTGCTCGCGGCGGTCGGGAGATATTGTCAATAGTTGTGGATGGCGGACGGAGCATGTTTTCACGCGGCG
>CAZVEV010000351.1:0-5763 GCA_964625865.1 uncultured Planctomycetaceae bacterium
CCTGTCGCCGGGCCTGACGGACCCACTGACGGGGGATGCCGTCTAAGCGTCCCGCCAAAAGGCAAGCCGCTGCGTGAGGGGCGGCGCAGGATGAACGGGGCGTCGGGATGGCGGGTGAGCGGGACGGTTGGAACTCGTGGCGCAGAGAACGGTTAGTCGAGTTTCATCGGTGTCAGGGACAGACGGTGACAGTGTTGGACCGAGGTGGACGTCGAGTCGATGAGACGCAGGTACGATGCGACATCCCAAGCGCATGCGATGATCGAAGCGCTCGAGCCGCGCCTGCTGCTGTCGAGCGGGCCCGTTGTCAGCGAGTTCATGGCCAGCAACAGCGGATCGCTGCTCGACGGGGACGGCAACTCCTCGGACTGGATCGAGATATACAACCCGACCAACGCGGCGATCTCCTTGGACGGGTGGTACCTCACGGACAAGACCGACGCGGACAAGCTGACCAAGTGGCCGTTTCCCGACGTGTCGATAGGCGTCGACGAGTACATGCTTATCTTTGCCTCCGGCCAGGACGGCGACGACTACGTCGATCCCGCGGGGTATCTGCACACGAACTTCACGCTGAAGAAGGAAGGTGAGAATGTCCTGCTGGTCAGGCCCGACCTGACGATCGAGCACGCGTATGTGGACTACCCGGAGCAGGTGACGGACGTGTCGTACGGCATCCACATCGGCACGACGTGGGACACGCTGGTCGACGAAGGCGAGGCGCTGGTCTATCACGTGCCCACTGCAGCCGACGCCGCACTCGTGCCTTCCGCCGGCGACGCGGGATGGACGGCGGCCGGCTTTGACGACTCGGACTGGAGCGAGACCACCACGGTCGGCGCGGCGGGGATGCTCGTCACCGAAGCCCACACGGGCGACGACGACTTCGTCGAGATCCAGAATGCATCGTCCGATCCGATCGACACCACCGGCTGGCTGGTCCTCGTGAACGACTCAGCCGGCGGGATCAACGACGTGAACGATACGGCCTGGGCCTTGCCCGCCTCGATAGCTCCCGGAGAGGTCCTGTACAAGACCGACGACGCGGGGGACGGGCAGTACTGGGGCGGCGAGATTGACTGGCAGGACGACCGGGGCGGCTGGGCGATGATCCTCGACGACGGCGGGGACGTCGTGGACCTTGCCGTCTGGGGCTATTCCGCCTCGGAGATCGCCTCGCTGAGCATCGACTACGGCGCGTGGACGGGCATCACCGCGGGAGAGGCGTGGAGCGGCGACGGGGCGGACCTGACCGGCGGGGGCGAGCCCGGCCCCGTGGCCGACGCCATCGCATTCGGCGCCACGTGGAACTACCTGCATCCGACCAACGGTGTGGACCCGGCCGGCTCGGACGCGGACTTCAATACGACCTGGATGCAGCCGACGGGCTACGACGGGCCGGCCTTCGCGGGGTCGGGCCCGGCGGTCCTGGGCTTCGGTACGATCAACCTCAGGCCGGTTGTGACGAACATCGGCACGCCGGCGTCGGGCAATCGCTACACGGCGTATTTCCGCAGGGAGTTTACCCTCGAGGATCCGATGATCGACGCGGCGATCGAGGTCCTCAACGACGACGGGGCTTTCATCTACATCGACGGCGTGGAGGTCGCCCGGAACAACATCTCGGCAGGCAAGACCGATACGTACACCACCTTCGCGGACAACCACACGTATCCCGACGGGACAAACGTCGAGAACGTCACGAAGACACTGTCGATCGCGGACCTGGATGCGGGCACGCACACCATCGCAGTATCCGTGCACCAGGCGAATACGGGCAGTTCCGACCTGGGTCTGGACCTGCGGCTGTTCGGGCGGCCGGTCAGCGGGGGCCAGACGCTGGCGCGCGAGGGAAACACCGATAACAACACGGCCTCGGACTTTGACGCGACCAACGCTCCGACACAGGGCACGCAGAACCCGAACGTGAGCGTCCCATTTGGCGCGATCCTGCCGAACGTTACGGGCATCGGCTTCAGCGACGACCAGCCGGATTTCGAAGCCGTCATCGGTACGCAGGTGGGCGGTGCGATGCAGGGGGTCAACGCCTCGGTGTGGACGCGGATCGAGTTTGAGGCCGGCGACCTGTCGGCGCTCGACGTGCTGACGCTCGACATGAAGTATGACGACGGATTCGTCGCATACCTCAACGGTGAAGAGGTCGCCAGCCGCAATGCGCCGGGCACGCCGGCGTGGAACTCGGCCGCCGACGCCCCCCACCCGAACGCACAGGCCGTCGTCTACGAAGCGATCGACATCAGCGCCGACCTGGACGAACTCTGGGCCGGAACGAACGTGCTGGCGATTCACGGGCTGAACGTCGGCGCCGCCGACGGCGACCTGCTGATCGGGCCGCGCCTGACGGCCACCAGCGACGTCTCGCCGCCACGGTTCTTCGGCAATCCAACGCCGGAGGCGGAGAACGATCCGTCCCTCGGTGCCCCATCGGCCGACGTGACGTTCTCCCGTCCGAGCGGGCTGTTCACCGATGCGTCGATCAGCGTGGGGCTGGCGTCGGCTTCGCCCGAGGCGGTGATTCACTACACGACCAACGGCACCGTGCCGACGGAGTCCTCCCCGGTGTACTCGACGCCGCTGACGATCAGCAATACGACGCAGGTGCGGGCCCGAACGTACCAGCCGGGCATGGCCCCGGGCGAGATTGCCAGCGAAACGTACGTCAACACCGCCGCGAGCCTGGCGTCGTACACGTCCGACCTGCCGGTCTTCGTTATCGACACGTTCAGCGGCGGGGGTGTACCGAGCAACTCGCTGGAGAACTGCTTCATCGGCCTGTTCGAGACCGGCCCGAGCGGCTGGACGGACTTCACCGCCCCGATGGACCTGGCCACCCGGGGGGGCATCAAGACGCGCGGATCCAGCACGTCGGGACAATCGTATGGCTTTGAGGCCTGGGACAAGACGAACGATGACAAGGACATTGCCCTGCTGGGCATGCCCGCCGAGTCCGACTGGATTCTCTATCGCTCGACGTATGACAAGTCGTACATGAACAACTCGTTCATCTACGAACTGAGCAACCAGGTGGGCCAATACGCGGTGCGCACACGGTTCGTGGACGTCTACCTCGACACCAACGGCGGGGAACTGACGTCGGCCAGCCACAAGGGCGTGTTCGTGCTGGAGGAGAAGATCAAGCAGGGCCCGGACCGTGTTGACGTGGAAGACCTTCACCCGGGCGACACGGCCGAGCCGGAGGTTACCGGCGGGTACATGGTGAAGATCGACCGCGCCGATCCGGGCGACGGCGGCTTTTCCGCGGGCGGGCAGGCGCTGAAGTACGTCTATCCCAAAGAAGAGGTCATGGAGACCGCCGCCTACGACGCCCAGGACAACTGGCTCAAGGGCTACATCAACGCGTTTGACCAGGCCCTGGACGCGTCGAACTTCACGCATCCCACGACCGGGCTGCACTACTCGGAGTACTTCGACGTGCCCGCCGGAGTTGAGCATCACATCCTCAACGAACTGACCAAGAATCCCGACGCGCTGCGCCTGAGCACGTACCTGTACATCGAACGCGAAGGGAAGCTGACGTACGGGCCCGTCTGGGACTTCGACCGCGCGCTGGGCTTCGAGAGCCGCTCGTCCAACCCCGCCGGCTGGTACACGGAGTTCCGGTACGGCTGGTGGAATCGCCTGTTCCAGGACCCCGACCTGTGCCAGACCTGGATCGACCGGTGGTTCGAGCTGCGCCAGGACGAATTCACCGTGGCGAACATGCACGCCATCGTCGACACGCAGGCGGCGCAGCTCGAAAACGCCATGAGCGGAAACAGCAGTTGGCCCGGGCACCGCGACAATCTCAAGAGCTGGCTGGCCAGTCGCGTGGCCTGGATTGACAGCCGGTTCCGCCCGACGCCGGAGTTCTCCCGTATCGACGGGCAGGTTGCCTCGGGCTACGAACTGACGTTCGTCAACCTTCCCGCCTCGGGCACGATCTACTATACGACCGACGGTACGGATCCGCGTCTGGACGGCGGGGGCATCGGGGGGCTGGCGTATGACGGCACGCCGATTGTCATCGACGACAACACGAAGGTCATCGCTCGCATCTACGATCCGGGCGCCAGTGCGACCAGCCCGGGCTTCTCCTACGTCCAATGGGGCGCTCCGGCGGAGGTGATGCTGGTTATCGATGCGCCCGCCGATGCGGGCAATCTCGCCGTCACGGAGATCAACTACAACCCGTACGATCCGACAGCCGCCGAACTGGCCGTCGATGCGAGCTTCACCAGCGAGGACTTCGAGTTCGTCGAACTGCGGAACACCGGCGCCGAAACGATCGCGCTGGGGAACGTCACGTTCGTCGACGGGATTGCGTTCACGTTCGCCCCGAGCGAAACGCTGGCAGCCGGGCAGCGCGTCGTGGTCGCGGCCAACCTGGCAGCCTTCGAGGCACGCTACGGTGGCGGCGTCCCCGTCGCGGGCCAGTTCGGGGTCGGTCCGGCCGCGACGAACCTGGCCAACGACGGCGAGGGCATTGAAATCGAAGACCTCCTGGGCGTGGATATCGCGCTCTTCGCGTACAACGACTCGAGTTCCTGGCCCGGGCGGGCGGACGGTAAGGGGGCGGCGCTTGAGGTGGTCGACTCGGCCGGGGACTACAACGATTCGGACAACTGGAACTCGTCGGTGGCCTACGGAGGCACGCCGGGCGCCGCGCCGCTGGACGACCTCGGCATCGTCGTCAACGAGGTCCTCACGCACACCGATCTGCCCGACACCGACGCGATTGAACTGTACAACACCGGCACGACCGCCGTTGATATCGCCGGCTGGTACCTCAGCGACTCGTGGGGCTGGGCGGCCAGCGAGGACAACGGCAACTACAAGAAGTTCGAGATCCCCGTGCTCGACCTCGGCGAGGTCGGCAAGACGCTGCTCGGGGCGGGGCAGTATATCGTTTTCGATGAAGACGACTTCAACGCCTCGGGCGATCCGGCGCTGGACTTCGCGCTCGACGGGGCCCATGGCGATGACGTGTGGCTGATGGCGGCCGACGGGACAGGCCAGTTGACCGCCTTCGCCGATCACGTCGAGTTCAGCGGCGCGGTCAACGGCGAACCGTTTGGACGCTGGCCCAACGGGACCGGCGATCCGTACCCGATGCTGCTGCCGCTGACGCTCGGCGGGGCCAACGCGGGGCCTCGGGTCGGGCCTGTCGCGATCAGCGAGGTGATGTACAACCCGCCCGATCCTGACGGCGCGGGAGTCGGCGTCGACCCGGATGATCTCGAGTTCGTCGAACTGTTCAACCCCACGGCCCAGACCGTACACCTCGCCCGGATGCTGGACAATCCCAACGCCCCGGGCGAGCAGTACCTTGCCGACTGGCGCCTCCGAGGCGGAGTGGACATGGAGTTCGACATGGGCACCACGCTGCCGGCCGGCGGAGTGCTCGTCGTCCTGTCGTTCAATCCCGACAAGGCGGAGAACGCCGATCGCGTCGCCGCGTTCAGGACGGCTTACGGCATCGACGAGACGGTCCCGCTGGCCGGTGGATACGGGGGGCAATTGAGCGACGGCGGTGAGACAGTCCGGTTGCGACGCCCCGACGAGCCGCCCGCCGACGAGCCCGACTTCGTGCCCCACACCCTCGAAGACGAGGTGGACTACAACGACGTGGCCCCCTGGCCGACGGGGCCGGACGGCAATGGCGAGTCGCTGAATCGCCTGGCGCCAGGCCTCTGGGGCAACGATCCGGCCTCCTGGACGGCTGCGACGCCCAGCCCGGGGGCT
>CAZVEV010000352.1:0-5745 GCA_964625865.1 uncultured Planctomycetaceae bacterium
ACGTCTCCAGCGCGTGCGCGCGTCACTCCTGGCCCTGCTGGTCGGTCTACACGGCGGCCAAGGCGGGCATGGTGGGCTACACGCGGTGTCTTCACCTGGAGATGGCCGAGTGGGGCGGCAAGGCGACAACCTTCATCCCCGGCGCGGCGCGGACGGGCTTTTGCGACGCGGCGGGCATCGACGACAGTTGGCTGGAGGGCTATCCCGGGGCAGCGGAGTTCGCCGCCACCCTCGTCCACTGCGTCGACGTGCCCGACAACACCGTCATCGAGGAAGTCAACGTCTGGGGCACGCGCCAGATCAAGGACATGCTCAACCCGTTCTGATCGCAGCGGGCAGGCCGAAGAATAACCGGCGCAGGCGCCGGTTTGCGCTTGACATTGCCCGTCTCCCTGCTATGGTGGCAGATGGCTCACTGAGTGTGTTCTCCTCACACGTACTGTCGATCTGAAGACGACGCTCAATCAACGGAGAACGCGCGACACGTTTGTTACCGTTCGTCAGCCCTGCGCGCAGGGCGAAAAAGGAGACTCACGATGAAAACGCTCACCACCGTATTGGCCGTTTCGCTGATCGTCCTGCCCCTCGCGTCCACAGCGGGCGCAAACACTGTCGAGTACACCGGCCCGACCGGCGGCGGGCAAGATCACCCCAACATGCAGCCGTTCCTGGGGCTGAACTACGTCATTGCGCTGCAGGGGCTGTTTCCCTCCCCCGGGTCAGCCAGCGAGGGCGTGCCCGTCCAGCCGGCCTCCTTCGGCAGCGAGCCGTTCCTCGGCTCGATCGCCATCTTCGCGGGGGATTTCGCCCCGCGAGGCTGGGCCAAGTGCGACGGCCAGTTGCTGTCCCTCAGCCAGAATCAGGCGCTGGAGACCATTATCAGTACGACGTACGGAGGCGACGGCCGCACGACGATCGGCCTGCCCGATCTGCGAGGACGCACGCCCATCCACGCCGGACAGGGACCGGGGCTGAGCCCTCGCCCGCTCGGCCTGAAGACCGGCACCGAAACCGCCGACCTGAGCGAGACGCAACTGCCCTCCCACAGCCACACGCTGCCCCCCTCCAGCGCCTCGACGTATGACACCGGCGGCGACCAGGGTCACGCGAACATGCAGCCGTCGCTGGCGGTGAATTACATTATCGCGACGACCGGCGTATATCCCTTGCCCACCACCGCCGGCGCGGGGGCCGACGGCGAGATCTCCACGCTCAGCAGCGATCCCTTCCTTGGCGAGGTCGCTCTGTTCGCGGGGACCTTCGCCCCGCGCGGCTGGGAGTTCTGCAACGGGCAACTGCTCCCACTGTCCCAGTACACCGCGCTGGAATCCATCATAGGCACCACGTACGGCGGCGACGGGCGCACGACGATTGGCCTGCCCGATCTGCGAGGACGTGCCGCCATGCATCCGGGCAACGCGACGGGATTGACCCCACGATTCCTCGGCGAGCGCCTCGGCAGCGAGCAGGCAGACCTGAGCGAGGCCCAGATGCCTTCTCACACCCACACGCGCCCGCCGTCAACCAACGTGACGGGCGACACCGGCGGCGGCCAGCCTCATGCGAACGTCCAGCCGTCGCTGGGTCTGAACTACATCATCGCGCTGACGGGAGTCTATCCTTCCAATGCCACCGTTGCCGGCGAGGAGCCGGACGGCGAGATCTCTCCCGCCAGCCTGGTACCGGGCATCGGTGAAATCACGCTGTTTGCGGGACACCTCGCCCCGCGCGGCTGGGCGTTCTGCGACGGCCAACTGCTGCCGATCGCGCAGAATCAAGCAATGTTCGAAATCCTGCTGACCAGGTATGGCGGCGACGGACGCACGACGTTTGCCCTGCCCGATCTGCGGGGACGGGTCCCGATTCACTTCGGGACCGGCCCGGGGCTGACACCTCGATCCCTCGGCGAGAAAGGCGGCGAGGAGGCCGTCACGCTGACCGTGGACCAGATGCCCTCCCACGTCCACGAGATTCCCGAGCCGGCCACCGCGTCGATCGTGTTGCTGACCCTGGGCGCCGCGGCCCTGCGGCGCAAGACACGGGGCGGCTGATCGGGTATAGTGCCCTGCCGAAGGGAGTAGCCCATGGTGGACGGCATGACGCGCAGGCGGCTTCTCGCCGTCTCGGGGGCGGCGACGGTAACGATCGCGGCCTCGCGAGGGGCCGGCGGAAAGGGTGAATCGGCCAACGACAAGCTCGACGTCGCGGTTATCGGCGTAGGCGGGCGCGGGAGGGCGAACCTCGGCGGCGTGGCCGCCCAGAACATCGTCGCCCTGTGCGACATCGACGCCAACGCACTCGGCCAGGCGGCGAGGCGGTTTCCCAAGGCCAGGCTCTTCGCCGACTACCGGCGCATGCTCGACGCGATGGACAAGCAGATCGACGCGGTGGTCGTCAGCACACCGGACCACACGCACGCCCCGGCGGCGGCGATGGCGATGAGGGGGGGCAAGCACTGCTACTGCGAGAAGCCCCTGACCCACACGGTGCGCGAGTGTCGCACGCTGATCGAGCTGGCCCGTCGGAATAAGCTGGTCACGCAGATGGGCACGCAGATCCACGCGGGCGACAACTACCGGCGCGTGGTCGAGATCGTCCGGAGCGGCATGATCGGGGCGGTGGGACAGGTGCACGTGTGGCACACCGTAAGCTACGGCGTCAGCGGGCGACCGGCCAACACCCCGCCCGTGCCGAAGCACCTGAACTGGGACCTGTGGCTGGGCCCGGCGCGGCAGCGGCCTTACCATCCCTGCTACCTGCCCGGGCGATGGCGCGGATGGCGGGAGTTCGGCACGGGCGGGCTGGGCGACTTCGGCTGTCACTACATGGACCTGCCCTTCTGGGCGCTGAAGCTGCGTCACCCCACGAGCGTCGAGACCGAAGGGCCGCCCCAACACGACGAGAGCACGCCGCGGTGGCTCAAGGTGAAGTACGAGTTTCCCCGGCGCGGCAAGCTGCCTCCGGTCAAGATGACCTGGTCCGATGGCGGGAAGAAGCCGGCCGGGCTGGATAAGCTGCTCGGGCCTGACCTGGCCCGCAAGTGGCGCACCGGCGTGTTGTTCGTCGGGGCCAACGGGATGCTGCTGGCCAACTATGGCTCGCGCCTGCTCCTGCCGTCGGCGAAATTCGCCAACGCCAAACCGCCCGCGCAGACGATTCCCGCGTCGATCGGCCATCATGCCGAATGGATCCGCGCCTGCAAGACCGGCGGGCCCACGACGTGCAACTTCGAGTACTCCGGCGCGCTGACCGAGGCGGTGCTCCTGGGCGTGGTGGCCTACCGCACGGGCCGGAGAATCACCTGGGACGCGAAGAGCCTGAAAGCCACCAACGCCCCCCAGGCCGACCGCCATATCCACAAGCCCTACCGCAAGGGCTGGACGCTGTAGCACCGGGTTCTTCCGGCGAGCAAAATGCCCGCCGGCCGAGTTGATACGGCCCCTGATCAGGCCTATTATGTAATGCCGGCATCCTCCCCGTGTGCCGGTGAGTACTGCGACAGGCCTGGTCCCCCCCCGCCAGGCCTGTTCGCTATTTTGGGGGGAGTAGTAGACCGGACGACAACAGGGACGCCCCGCCAGGCGGCAAATCGGAAACCCTCTCCTGAAAAGACGTTACAAGAGATCCCTACGCCATCTGCTCCTGTCGCCGCCGGTCGCGGCGCCAGGGACGAAGGACGCCCTTCGAGTCGAGGTAAGCCTCGCAGCGGGTCATCATGCCGGCGTCGTTGGAATGGCCGTCGAACTGCAGGGTCAGGAACGGCTTGCCGGATGCACGCCGGACGAAATGCTTGATGAACGAGTCGGGCCCGCACTTGAAGTTCGTGATGTAGATGATGTGCAGGTTCGGGTGGTCGGCGACGATCCGGGCCGCCGCCAGCACGCGGCGCCCGAGTTCCCAGTACATCGCGTCGTTCACGCCGCGCACGTCGACGGCCTCGGTGTCCAGGAAGTCCAGCGGGATGCAGTTGACGCCGTAGTAGTCCCGCAGCTTGCGGGCGACCGAGAGGTTCACGCCCGCGTCGTGGATGTTGTAGGGCCTGCCGACGATCACGATACCCATCTCGTCGGTCCGCCCCAGCGTATCCATCGCCCGGGCGCCCGCGTCGAGAATGGCCTCGCCGAACGCGTCCTGCGCCCGGAACGCCTCGGCGACAGCCCGGTCGACCGTCCGCCCGGGGACGCCCAGGGGCTTGAAGAACCGCCTGAGGGCCCTGGTCACAACAGATCGCCCCTCGCGGAAGCGGAGTTGCGGGCTGAGGAATCGCTCGGCATGGGCTTCCAGCCCCGGCGCGCGACGCATGACGAAGGGCATCGTCTGGTGCCACGGACACAAGTGCGACTCGGTATCCATCCACTGCGTCTCGTAGGAGATCACGTTGGGCACGAAGATCAGGTCCACGTCGTCACGGGCGGCCAGCTCGGCGACGTGACCGTGGGCCACGATGATCGGGAAGCACGGCTCGGCGACCACGCAGTCGATGCCCGCCTGGACGGTCCGCTTGTTCGTCGGGTCCGACAGGACGGTGCGGAACCCGCAGTGGGCGAAGAACGTCCGCCAGAACGGCAGGGATTCCATGGCGAACATGGTCCGCGGGATGCCCACCACGCGGGCGTTCTCGCCGGCCGGCGGCAGGGCCGAGGTGTCCAGAAGCCGTTCCTCGCGGAAGGCGAACAGGTCGTCGATCACCGGGGCGCGGGCGGCGGTGGCGCGCTTGCGGAAGCGGTCGGAGCACTTGTCGCCCCAGTAGGTCTTCTCGCCCTCGACGTTGAATTCCTGGATCTGGCAGGCGTTGGTGCAGCCGTTGCACGTGAACTCGCGGAGCGTGTAGTCGACGCGGGTCATGTCGTAGCCGCGGAACCGCGAGGGGGCCGCGGAGTCGGCGTCGCTTTCGAGGTCCGACACGTACGTCCCCAGCGACCGCGCCTGGGCGGCGGACTCGGCGGCCTGGCCGCCGGCGAGCATCTTGTCACGGGCCAGCAGGGCCGCGCCGATCGCGCCGATCACCCCGTTAAACGGCGGGACGATGATCTCGGCGCCCGTGACAGCTGCAAACGCCGCCGCCACCGCGTCGTTGTAGGCCGTCCCGCCCTGGAAGAAGATGCACTGGCCGATCTTCCGCCCGCGGACGACGCGGTTGATGTAATTGTACACCACCGAATACGCCAGCCCCGCCACGAGGTCCGGCTTGTCGGCGCCGCGCTGCATGTAGCTGTTGACGTCCCGCTCCATGAAGACCGTACACCGCTCGCCGAGGCGGATCGGGGCCTCGCTGGACAGCGCCATCTCGGCGAACTGGCCCTTGATGGCGATATCGAGTTCCTCGGCCCGCTCTTCCAGGAAGCTGCCCGTGCCGGCTGCACACGCCTCGTTCATCGTGAAGTCCACCACGATGCCGTCCTCGAGCGAGATGTACTTGGAGTCCTGCCCGCCGATCTCGAAGATCGTGTCCGGCGTGCGTCCGGATAGCATCGTCTCGCCGACGAACGTCGCGCCGGTCTTGTGGGCGGTAATCTCGTCGTTGATCGTGTCGGCCCCCACCAGCTCGCCGATCAACTCCCTGCCCGAACCGGTCGTGCCCACCCCGCGGACCTGCACCGAATCGCCCAACTCGGCTTCGATCTGCTTCAGCGCGTCGGTGACCACTTCGATCGGACGCCCCTGCGTGCGGGTGTAGATCTCGGTGATCACCTGCCCGGCCAGGTCGATCAGCACGACGGTGGTCGACACGCTGCCGATGTCGAT
>CAZVEV010000353.1:0-5673 GCA_964625865.1 uncultured Planctomycetaceae bacterium
GTACAAGACGCCGATCATCGAGGTCAAGAACCTCAACAGCTTCCGCGCGCTGGAAAACGCGTGCAGCTACGAGATCCAGCGCCAACTGGCCGAGTGGCAGGCGGACAACGACTACACGTTCGAGAACCATCCCAAGCAGAACCGCGGCTACGACGACGCGACCGGGCAGACGCTGTTCCAGCGCGGCAAGGAAGAGGCCCACGACTACCGCTACTTTCCCGATCCCGATCTCGCGCCGGTCCGCGTGAGCCAGCAGTGGCACCAGGAGATCGCCGACTCGATCGGCGAACTGCCCCTGGCCCGGCGACAGCGGTACGTCGACCACTGCGCCCTGGACTTCAAGCAGGCCGACGCCCTGACCCAGGACGCGGCGACCGGCGACCTGCTGGACGGCGCCGTCGCCGCCGGGGCCGACGCCAAACGGTGCGCCAACTTCCTTCTGAGCCGCGGGGCCGCCATCGCGAACGAACGGGCCTGCACGATCGCCGAGATCGGCATCACCGCGGCGGGCCTGGCCGAGCTGGCGACCATGACTGACGCCGGCGAGGTAAGCGCCACGGCCGCCGCGAAGGTCTTCGACAAGATGGTCGACTCGGACCTCTCGCCCAAAGCGATCGCCGCCGCCGAAGGCCTCCTCGCCGTCAAGGACACCGCCCAGGTCGAAGCCTGGGTCGACCAGGCCATCGCGGACAATCCCCAGGCCGTCGAAGACGTTCGCGCGGGCGGCAAGAAGCAGGCCAAGGCCTTCGGCTTCCTCACCGGCCAGGTCATGCAGAAAAGCCGCGGCGCCGCCGCCCCCGCCGACGTCCAGCGCCTCCTCCGCGAGAAGATCGCCTGACCCACGCGCCCCCGAGACGAACCGGTTGCGACGGAGCGTTTCTCATTGAAACACCGCACTCCGTCGGGAACAATGTGGGCGACACATTGGGAGACACGTGATGACCGGGACACGCGTTGGCGCGGACGTTCTCAAGGACCGGGCGGACAGGACGCTGGCGATTGTGGTGTGTCTGGCGATTCCGATGCTTGGGATGGCGGCGGCGGGCATCGTCACGTTCGCCGAAGGCGAGGAAGGCCGGGCCCGCGACGCGGCCGTCCCGCTGTGGGTGTCCTGGCTGGTCGCCTGGTGGTGCCTGACGGCGTGGATGTGCCTGCTGGCGAGGGGCCTGTGGCTGGGTCGGCGGTATCGACGGGCGGTCGCCCGGGCGGGCGGGCAGTCACAGGAACACGCCGAGATGGTCCGCCAGACGCCGGGCGATCCGGCGATGCGCGAGGACGCCGGCGAGCACGGCGAGGCTCCTCCACTGCCCAAGCGCGCACCAGGGCTTATGGTGGACGCGGCGGTCCCGATGCTCGTCGCGGCCGTACTGTCCGGGGCGATCGTCGCGGTCTGGCCGGACCCGTTCGCCGCCCGGTGGCGCCCCCGCATCAGCGCGCTGCTGGCTGACCAGGCGTCGTTCGAGGGTCGCCCGATCCGCATCCGTGGCGTCGTGCGATCGGAAGGACCGGACTATCCCAACGCGGGGGTACCCAGCGGCAGGAGATGGATGGTCCTCGACGACGACAGCGCAACGCTCAAGGTGTCCTATCACGAACGCCTGACCCCGCAACGGCCCACGGTCGGCCAGCGCGTCGAGGTTGTCGGGTACGTCATGGACCTTGGTACGGTCAAGGGGCCCGGCCCGTGGTGGTTCCTCGCCATGTACGTCGACCTGAAGTAGCGGACGCGAGAAGCGAGGGATCCTTGCTGCACCCGAGTCGCGAAGCGGCCGATGGGGAATAAGTACCTTTGGGCCTGCCGCCCGGCAGGAGGAGTGGACCATGTATGCAGACGGAGACTTCAGCCGAATGGTGACGAATCCCAAAATGCTGATCGCGTTTGTGGTCCTGATCGCGTTGGCCGTCTACGCGGACGTCTACGTGCTTCACGCGCGGGGCAACCCGCTGCCGGACCCCGACGATGTCAGCATGGTCTCGTTTGCGCCCGCCTACGCGCCCGCCGGCTCGCCGCCACGGACACTCGACATCGCACGCTATCGCCAACTGCACGACTGCGTCGACGGCTTCGGACGCGTGATGCACAGCGGCACGGGGGATGTGGTCGGCACGCTCGTGATCCATCGCGCCGACGGATCGACCACGCAGGCCACGCTCTACCAGTGGGGCCTGGTGCAGACCGAAGAGGGGCTCTTCACGCACGACGACGGCGAGAGGACCAACAGGCTCTGCTCGATCATCCGGAGTCTGTGAGACCAGGGCGTCAGATCGTGCGGCTGTCGTAGGCCCAGTGCAGCAGTGTTTGCCCTTCGGCAGGACCGCCGGGTCATTGGCGATCTCCAGGGGCGTGCTTCGGCGCCTTGCGGGTGGCGGGCTTGAGCGTGAAGGTGAACTCCTCCAGCTTGGAGTTCTTCGTCTTCCTCGTCGCCGGTGAGTATGTCCTGACCTGCACCGTCTTGCCGTCGGGCAGGAACTCCAGCAGCCGCATGTAGGCCTGCCCCCCGCCGCGCATCTTCTCGTAGTCGACCATCATCTGGTGAACGGTGTTCCCGCAGTCGCCCTTGCTGGCGAGGTACCCCAGTCCGCCGGTCGACACGTGACCGCTGAGAACGATCATCGCATTGGCGTGTTTGCGCACGAGCTTGTTCCACAACTCCTCGCCATCATTGCCCCACCCGTGCGGGCTGGCGCGCTGCTTGCCCTTGGTATGGTCGTAACGCACGTTGTTGCGGAACAGGTAGGCGTGCGTGACGATGATCGCCCGCCGGTCCGCGTGGCGGGCAAGCACGGTGTTGGCCCAGTCGACCACCTTGTTGCGAGGCCCGCATTCCAGCGACAGGATGATCCAGCCGCGCCCGCCGATGCTCAACAGGTGGTAGCTGTTGTCCAGCTTGCCCTTGGCCTGGACCCCGCCGAACGTCGGCCATTTCCGGATGGCCGCGAGGGGGAAATACTCGGTCAGGCGGCTCGTGTCGCGCTTCGGCGCGTTGTCGTCGTAGTCATGATTGCCCAGCGCCAGCGCATACGGCACGCGGCCGTCGAGCATCTTGAAGCACTTCCTGGCCACCGCCCACTCGGCCGGGGCGTTGTGCTGCGTGATATCGCCCAGATGCACCGCGTAGGCGATATTGCGGGTCTTGTGGTTTTCGGCGATCCACCGGGTCTGGGCCTCGAAGTAGTGCGGATAGTCGTCCGAGTAGCGCTCGGTGTCGGGCAGGACCGCCAGCGTCGTGCTCCCCTTGACGAAGGGCAGTTCCGTCACCTCGGGGTCCTCCGCGTGCGTCGCGGAAGCAAGACAGACGATGCCGGTCAGCAGCAGCCACACGTGTCGGCCCGTGGAGTGGTCCATGGTGTTCCTTTCGGCCTGAGTTCGCGTACGACGAAAAAGGGTACAGGCACGTCCGCTTCGCTTCGCTGCGCTACCGAGCCAGTCCGAGTTCCATTCAGAATCCGTGTTATTGTACAGCGTGAACGCCCGGCGGATGAAATCTTCTCGCGTCCTGACGGCAGCGAGTTGCGCACGGCCGGAGGCGGGCGGACGGGCATCAACAGTCTCAGTGCAGGCGATGCACGCCCTGACGGCTTGGCAATACCTCCGCCCGCCCCGAAGACATAACGCGCTACACACGAAGGACCTACAAGAACAGAAGCCCATCGGTACGGGTTGCTAACTCCTGAAAAACCGTCCTCCGAAGCCCGCTTCCCTCGGGCCGATCCCGCTGACGGGACGGCGATGTCCCCCGCAGCACCCCTTGGCCGGGATCCCGCGCCATTGTCCCGAAGATTTCTCTCCAGCGGGACGGCCAATGGGGAGTTTACTGGCAGGGCTGACTGCGTTTCGGGCAGCAAGAACCCGGCGGTCTGCTGGATGGCGGACCGCCGGGTGCTGACGTTCGTGTTGCGATGACGGCGTTGCGGCTAGGCCCGTCTGCGCCGTCGCCGGGCCAGGCCCGCCAGGCCCGCCGCGGCCAGGGCCAGCGTGCCCGGTTCGGGAATGACGTTGAGATTATCAAACACGGCGACGGCGTTGTCGTTGGTCGCCCGCGCCTGGCCGGTCAGGATGACGTTGAAGTCGACGGCATTGTTCCAGTTGGTGAAGCTGTGAGTTGTCCCGAGGGAACCGCCCAGGTAGATCTCCACGTCGGCGTTGGAGCCGCCCAGCGGTTTGTACACGAGTTTCATCTCGAGCAACCCCTGGTTGCCGTCCAATCCATTGAAAGCAGCAATGTTCGTGCCCGTGCCCGTGCCGGTCGGATTGTAGGTCCAGCCCTGCTCACCGATGTTCTGAGAGAAGTGGAGGTACTGCCCGCCGGTCTGAATGATCCAGAGGCTCGACCGGTACGCCGACCCCGTTCCTGTCAGCGAAACGCGGTCCACCGTAATGGTCGTCTCCACGGAAGACGAGAAGGAATCGACCGACTCGATGGATTTTCCGTACCAATACTGCTTCGTCGTCGTCCCGCCCAACGTCAGTTGATCGGCGTTGGTTGTGGTATCGAAGAATGTGTAGCCGGCCGGGCCGTTGTTCTCAAGCCCGCGATTCGTAATGGTCCATTTCGAGCCGTCAATGGTATCGGCGTCGAAGTTGTCCGACAGCGAGGTGATAGTCGCCGCGCTGACCAGGCCACCGGAAGCCGCCAACAGAACGATGGCCGCCACGAGAATGCTGCGAAGATTCATAATGCACCCTTTCAAATAACCACTCGGGCGAGACCTCGATACCCCGGATGACCTCACCACTTCCAGGCTCTGCCAACGATGACCGCTGACACTGAACGAAATATTACCGTGTTGGGCCGGACGTGTCAAGTGGAAAGCGAAGAGGATTTGCCCTGAACGGGCTGACGGGTTGTGGGACCGTTCCTGTGGGAGAAGGCGGCCAACGGGTTACGTTGCAGGCGTATGACAGGAAGGCAGTACGCCGTTCCCGTCGCTCCCGCGCGTGGAGGCTCACGTCTGCGGATCTGGGCGGGCCGGTGTTTGCCCCTCATCGCGACCGGACGTAGAGGCGAATCTGGCCGAGGTAGATGTCACGGCGGTCGCGGCGGGCGAAGCTGTCGGCCAGGGCGAATGCCCAGTCGGGATTCAGCGCTTGTGGGCGGCCGTAGCGTCCGTTCAGGGCCACCGTGATCTTCTGCGAGAAATCGACCAGTCTGGGCGAGAGCAGGATGCGCAGCTTCGAGACGTTCTGGGTGCGGACGGTGAACGTGTTGCCGCCGACGGACGCCTTCACGATCGCGGTCGTAGGCTCGGGGCGGATTCGCAGACGTCCTCCCACGGTCGGCTGCAGCCGCCTAGGCGTGCTCTCGACTTCAATCCACCGCCTGCGCCGGTCGCAGTTCCGCAGGGCCACCAGGTGCAGTCGCTTTGGCGCGGGGTCTCGACGGTGTCGCAGCATCCACAGGCTGACGCGGTCGTGCTCCTCGAAGAACGCCTCGTGTCCGCGTCCGATGTACTCGACGTAGGTGGCGTCGGCTCCGAGAGCCCCGAGCAGGCGCACGGCCACCTGATTCCTCCGGGGCGCCCCGCCGTCGAGGCTACCGTCGATGCTGTACAGCGCCGTATCGGTGTAGTTGGCCAGGGGGTTGTTCAGGTACGGCGCGCCGATGACGGGAATCACCCCGGCGAACCGTCCGGCGTGAGCGCCCCCCATGTCCCAGCAGGCGTGTCCGCCCT
>CAZVEV010000354.1:0-5660 GCA_964625865.1 uncultured Planctomycetaceae bacterium
GACTTCGATCATCTGTTCTCCGCTCTTCGGGACGGGGATTGATGGGTGCGAAATGTCGTTGCTTCTTCATTGGGCATGCTGGGCGATCCTCGCGCTGTGGGGGCATTGATTGCCATATTTCGGGACGAGAAAGAATGGTTGAAGAATGAGGCCCTGCTTGCCTTGGGTGAACTGGACGACCCGCGGGCCATGGAGGCGTTGATCGCCGAGCTTGAGGACGAGGATGGAGAGGTGCGAATGGCCACCGCGTATGGTTTGGGCGAGATTGGGGATCTGTGTGCTGTGGAGCCGTTGATCGATGCATTGTGGGACCGGGATGGAGGTGTGCGAAAGGCCGCCGCGTCTTCTTTGGGCATGCTGGGCGATCCTCGCGCCGTGGAGCCGTTGATCGCCGTACTGCAGCAGGACAAGGATGAATGGGTGCGAGGTAGCGTCGCGCTTGCCTTGGGCGATTTTGGCGCCCCGCGGGCCATCGAGCCACTGGCCGACGCGCTTCGGGACGGGGATAGATGGGCGCGAAGATGTGCCGCGATTGCCTTGGGCAAGATGGGTGACCCACGTGCTCTGGATCCGTTGGTCGCCGTATTTCGGGATGAGGATGGAGGGGGGCAACTGCAAAGTAGCGTCGTGCTTGCCTTGGGCAAGCTGGGCGACCCGCGGGCCATCGAGTCGCTGGCCGCCGCGCTTCGGGACGGGGATGGATGCGTGCGAAGGAACGTCGTGTCTGCTTTGGGCGAACTGGACGACCCGCGGGCCATGGAGGCGTTGATCGCCGCACTGCGGGACGAGGATGGAGGGGTGCGAAAGGCCGCCGCGTCTGCCTTAGCCCTGCTGGGCGACCAGGCGGGCCTGCCGTCACTTGTGGAACATCGGTGTTGGGGAGCCCTGCTCGAATTGGAAGACGTTGTCGTGCTGGAGGACTCTCGTGTGGTGCGGCGTACGACATTGCAGTTGAACCCGGAGTTACTGCCGAATGCCTGAGCAGACCACCCGCAGCTCACCTGAGTTGCGGTTGACACGCTGTCATGCACTGGGCCGGCCTTAGTCTCCCTGGAATCTCACGCGTTCGGCCTGTCTCCTTCGGCAGAGACTCTCCCGTGCTTGGGCGGCTTCCTGTTGTGCCTCCAGGGCCAGCGTTCCTGCGTCAATGCGCCCGGGAATCTCCGCGGAGGGCTGTGGCCAATTCTGGTGTTGGGGTCGGACCTCCGATACGTCAGCCTCTCTTGCCCCGTGGGCGGTCTGCTCACCCGTCATCTGATTCATGATCCTGTCTCCCTGTCCCGTCGTGATGGCCAATCGGCTATGCCCCACGATCCACTATTCGCGATATCCCGCGCTTGCACATCGCCGCCAGCCAATTGCGAGTAATGAAGTGAACACGGGCCCCGTCCCTGACGGGAGCCCTGAAAGGAACAGTCATGATCAAGTGGATCATCCCATCGGTATTGGCCGGAATCTTCGTCTGGCGGCGGGGGTATGCGCTGCTGGACCTGATCATCCAACTGATCGGCTTCGGCGTCTGCGCGACGGTGGCGTGCCTATACCAGCGGTCGGCAACCTGGGCCTTGCGGCACTGGGCGGGGATGCCGGCGATCGTGGCGCCCCTGGTGGCCTTCCTGGTGTTGCTGGTGATCTTCGGAGTCGTGTTCCGTTGGACCATCTCCCGTGCGGCCTGTCCAAACGATGTCGGACGGGGAAGCGGTCTTCCTGAACACGCTGCGGGTGGGCCTGGCGATTGTGGCCGTTACGGCGATCGATCTGGCGGTCCTGTCGATGACCCTGGGCCGACCGGCGCCAGTGGTCTATTCCTGGCCGGGGGGTGACGGCGGCGGCCGCACTGCTGGACTCTCTGCGTCCGGGAAAGTTTTTTTCGGCGATCCAGCGGAAAACGCGATCGAATTGCGAGTAACTGGTGTACAGCGGCTCGCGGCGTTCGCGAGTCGGGCAAGAAAAAGGAAAGAAACAGAGATGCGTGAAATCATCAAAACCGACGTCCCCAACCGCACCTACCAGTCACACGAAGAGGGATGTGACCCCGCGAGCGCGGCATCAGGCGTGGAGCCCCACAACGTTCCCGTAAGGCCCGTCGCCCCCCAGAAGGCTCGCCTGGCCAAACGAGTCCCAGGCCTCAAGCGTGTGTTTTCGTTCTGTCACCGTGTCCGACAGCGCAACCGGCCTGAGATCAAGGTCCTGTGCGGAACGGATGGCACCTTATTCTGCAGGCTGGCCGGTCCCGATGCGCTGGCCCCAGCCGAACAGAAAGATGGCGAGTCGGCTCCGCTGGCCGTTCTCGATGGTCTGGACGTAGCGGTTCAAGTTCAACAGGTCGATGATGACGGCGCTTTCCACCCGTCTGTCCTTCTTGTCCCCTTCGAGACGTTAATTGCCGCTGCCCGGAAGGCCGTGGGCGGGCGGGCCTGTGGGCTGCATGCGGGGACTACCACGGAAGGAGGCGCACATATGGCCACAAAATAGACACCAAAACGCAGACTATCGTACGGCGAATCAACGCACCGTGCCTCGTGGATCATTCACAGGGCAAGAAAGGACAAACATGAACACTGACGAATCAAACGCTGCAGCGCAGCATGAACCACAAACCCGAGCCGGGCAAGGTGTTCCGGCCGACACAAAAACCGAAGGTCGGTCCGAAGATCGACAAAAGGACAACGATATCATGATGACGCGAGAACAGGCAGGAGTGTTCCGTAGGAACGAAATCAAGGTGCTTTCCGCGCGGATTGCGGAACAGCCCACTACCAGCCATCTGCCCAACAAGGGCTATCTGCATGCCCACCGGGCTGGCAACTATGCATTGGAGGGTCAATGCGATCTTGCGCTCGCGGATTATGCCACCGCCGAGAAGTGTTTTGCTATGGCCGAAGACCTGAGGCCCTTGCCTGGCGGCCACCTTCTCATTCGGGCCCAAATCCACCTCAAGACAGGGGAATTCGAAAAGGCGATTTCGGATCTGGACATAGCTCGTGAGAAGGGCATCCCCCCGCACGCGTGCCAGGCGCTGCAATCCTACGCGCAGTTTGGGTTGGGGGATTACCAGGTGGCGGCGGGAAGCGTTCTCCTGTCCTGTGCGGCGTGTCCACGGGACGCCGTGACTCCCGAGTTCGTTGGCAAGTTGTCCCAGTGCCAGAGCACGGGGGAGGACATCTCCGCTGAGGACCGCCGGGCGATCGTCCTGGAGATCTTGGGCGACACGTGGCGACTGCCCCCGATCCCGGCGGAGACTGAAACGCCTCCCGCCGAAGTGTCGGACGCCGGCGGCACCGGAGAAGCTGACGATTCCGCTCGGCCTGACCTTCCTCTCTGTCTGCCAGAATTGAGCATCAAGTGGCGGTGCAGTGAATGCGACGCGGAGAACCACGGGGCCTTCCTTCACGTGGATGGGAAGGTCCTTTCCGGGTTGAAGAAGGAGCCCGTGTTCATCGCCAGCCACCAGGGGTTCCCCGAGGACATGAAGGAGTACCAGGCGGTGCCACCCATCGGTGTCTGCGCCCATTGCGGCGCCCACGTGCGGTTTTGGAGTGAGTCGCCCGACGCTGCCGTATAGACGCGGCGGACAGGTTCGTTGGGTCGCCGGCGCCATGGGGGCGCTGGCGGCCCAGCCGGGCCGCGAAGAGACGTGGACCCCTTGTAATTGAACGAAGAGAAGGCGGCCAACCAAGGTCGCAGTACGATGCGTGGCTACGGAAAGCCACGGCGAAAGGAAGACTGATGGCGGACAAAAACAGTACAAATGATGAACACACGACGGATCATGGGGTCGATGATCCGGGGAGTGCGGGCGACGTCACGGGTGGTGCAGATGCACCGGCCACAGTCGAAGGGCAAAGCGGCGAGCCGCCTGCACCGGTACGCCTCGATCGGCGGGACATCGCGGGTCAGGGTGGCGATGAGGCGAGTCTTCACGCTCCGCCCCCGCCCATCTCTCTTGAGACCTTGGTCCTCGCGGCCGAAAAGGCTGAGGCCGCCATGGCCCGTGAGTTGGAGGCGGACCGTGCGGAGGAGGACATCGAACTGACGCTGGATGCCAATGAGCCGACCGACGAGGTCCTTGATGGGATCGAGGCCGGGGCCGAACCGAAAGCAGCGGGGGGGTTCACCGAAGAGGATCTTCGCGAGTTGATGGCGGAGGACGATCTGATCGCCGAGAAACTGCGGGGGGCTGAGACGCTTGGCGACAAGGATGCCACATCGTCATCTGTTGCAGAAGTTCTTGGGACGTCGAAGAGCGACTCCCCGACCGACGCCCCGACCGACGTGCCAAGTGGGGGCGACCCTGTTCAGCCCCTCGCGATTGTGCCCCGGGAGCGGGAGGATCCCATTGCTCCCGGCGAGCGGGACAAGGGCAACGGCCTTCTGGTCGGGCCCCTTGACCGTCGTGGCGCCGAGCGGCCCCACCGGAGCAAACCTGTTCAGTCTGCACCGCTGTGCGTTGATGTCAAGAAGGTCAGAGCCAAGAGGCGGGGGGGCAGTTCCGGATCAGGTGCGGCGCCGGGGGAAGGAGATTCGGGGCAGCCCCCCGGGGTCGAGATTACGGACGCGCTGTCTGTCCGGCCTGAAATGATCATCATCCCTCAGTTGACTTCCCTCACGGTCTCCCGCCCATCCTGGTCTGCGGACAGTGGACGGGGGACGAGGAATCTGATGTACATTCAGTATGCTGACGGCCGGCGAGAATGTCGAGTGCAGGATACCCTCATGCTACTGGATGACATCGTGCTATTGCATTCTTCACCCCCGAGCGAGGAGCACGACCTTCGCGGCGAGACCTGGCAGCCGGAATCGTGCCAAGCTTGGCTGAAAGGCGCAGTAGCTCCGAATGTGGGCCGCCTCTTCACCGACATCGTCGAACAGATGGATCGTTACATTTATGTGCCCGAGAGCCGCAGGGAGGAAGAGCTCTCGCTGCTGGGCCTGTGGGTGATGTTGAGCTACTCCTACCGAGCGTGGCCTGCGATTCCCTACCTTTACCTCAACGGGCCTCCGGGATCGGGCAAATCGCGGATTCTCGATGTGCTCAAACGCCAAGTCTTCCGGCCGATCTCTTCGAGCAACGCGACCGCCGCGGCGGTATTCCACTGGCTGGACATTCGTGGGGGGACCTTGCTGCTGGACGAGGCGGAGCGACTGGGAGGGGCCTCTCAGGATACCGAACAACTGATGTCGATCCTGCTTTCGGGCTACCAGCAAGAGATGCCGGCGTTACGGGTCGCGAGACGGTTCGATGTGTTTGGGCCCAAGGCTCTGGCGTGCATCGGCAACATCCACAAGCCTCTTCTGAGCCGGTGCATTTGTATTGACACGGTCAAGGCCCCGGAGGATGCCGATCAGATTCAACGGCAAGTGTCCGAGGACGTCGCGACCTGGATGTGCCTGCGAAATGATCTCCATGCTTCAGCCCTAAGCAACGGTGTCGCGTTCCTCGACTTGGCGAGCCAGCGGGTCGGCCAGTGGCTGACGGGGCGTCAACGCGACGTGTGGCAACCGATGTTGTCACTCGCGGGCTGGGTGGAGGGGCACGGTGTTCCCGGGCTTCAATCCACAATTGAGCGCATGGCGAGGCGGTTGATTGAGACCGAAAATGCAGGCCGCAGTCTCAGCGCAGACGAGGTCTTGCTACGCGCGCTGGCTGAGTTCTCCCG
>CAZVEV010000355.1:0-5599 GCA_964625865.1 uncultured Planctomycetaceae bacterium
GCGCGACCGCCATCGCCGTCCATCGTTGCCCCGCCTACTGAAGTGGGATGCACCCAGACGAGAGTTCTTTTCAGATTATCCTTGACGTCGCCGGACTCGGGAAGGTCTATTATCTTGCAGTCGCCTCAGGGATGGTCCCTGGGCGTCAACGGATTTCCGCGACGAGCCTACGCGGAGGGTCAATTTCCTCTCCGTACGGAGTCCTGCAATGCGACGAACACTGCCACTGCGACCGTTATTCCTCGTTGTTGTATCGGGCATCTTCCTTTCCGCGGCCCCGACCGCACTGGCCGACTATCAGTCGGCCGTTCTGGCGGACAATCCGGTCCTCTACTACCGGTTTAACGAAACGTCGGGAACCACCGCCGCGAACCTGGGGTCGGAATCGAGTTTTACCGCGAATGTCGCGGGGACCATCGCGTGGAACCAGACCGCGGCATTCGCCGATTTGGGTCTCGCCGTCGACCTGGCCGGCACCGGACAGTTCAATCTGACCTCGGCGACGAGGGACCTCAGCGATTACCTCAGCCCGGATGGCACCAACCCGCTGACGACGTCGATGGACTTCTGGATCAAGACCACCCAGAGTGGCAGCGGCAACTGGAATGGCCACGCCATGACCGGCAGGGACAGCCATGGCAACGGCCTTGACATATTCTGGGGCACCAACAGTGGGGGCAAGATCGGTCTGTCTCAGGGGAACACCGACAACGTGGTCGTTACCCCAAGTGCGATTAACGACGGAGATTGGCATTACCTGCTGATCACCCTGGACTATAACCCCGCCCCGGGAACCCGGACAGTGAACGTCTATCTCGACGGGAACGCGACGGCCGTGGCGACCGGTACGATCGTCGATGGAAACTACGACGAGGTCTACAATTCCATCGGGCGCAATCTATCGGCCGGCTCATCGCTCAACGCGGTGATCGACGAAGTGGCGATCTATCCGACCGTGTTGACGGGACAGGATGGGCGCGACCACTATCTCGCCGCGATCCCGGAACCGGCCACCCTCGCCCTGGCCGCGGTCGGCCTGCTGGGGCTGCGACGACGACGGCGCGCATAGATGCCACCGCAACACAGAGACACCACGGGGCGGCCTTTCATCGGGTCGCCCCGTTTCATTTTGGCTCATCCGGACAATGCGTAGGTCCATGGGATAGCCGAATCTCTGAGGCGGGCACAGAGAAGAAAAGGGGTCAGGACTCCTTGATGGACTCTGGTGGGATGGGTCGGCATGTTAAGCAAAGAGTCCTGACCCCTTTCCTCTCCCTCCTACACCTTTGGGACGCTGCCGATCCGTTTGACGCAGCGGGGCTGCTCCTGGTACTGTTGAAGAACAAGGAGAACAGAAGATGAATCGTACGGTCGTCAGAGTAATTGCTGGTGTAGTAATTCTGGGCGGTACATGGAGCTCGCTGGCGACGGGTGCCGATACGGCCAACAAGAAGGTCACGCCCGGGGCGAAGGTCGCACCTGTATCTTCGGATGACAAGGGCAAGATGGAGAAGACCGACGTGGAAGTTACGCCGGCGAGACCTTATGTTCTTCCCGACAGGACCGCCAAAATCCAGGTCAAGAAGGAGACGATATACCTGGGCAGGGGCAAGCGTATCGGCATGCCACAGTTGGTCATTAAGGACTTGGTCTTGGACATTGTCCCCAATACGGTCATCGCCAGCGGCGGCCGGTTCCTCTATCTCACCATGCCCTATGATTACAGGTTCGGGCATGTCCGCGAGTCTGACATGATCTTCACAGTTCTCGACTCGTGCAAGTTCTCCGTTATCCGTGAGAAGAAAGCGGCGCCGGTTCTTCAGTTGAAGAAACTCAAAGGTGATCTGGCGTTCAACTGCAGTAACTCAGACCCCAGTCAACTGAAAAGCGTCCACGGCGCCGGGAAGCATTTCGTGGCTCTCAGGGTCACTCGCACAGAAATATACAGACGGGCCCCGTCCAACGTGTTGGGTACGGGCATGGACATATCCGTGGTCAATAACTTTGGCGCAAAGAGGATACGCCTCGAGTACATGCAGGAGAAGGTTGTGACGATTGGTCCGGAAACAGTCACCATCAAGTCGTTCGACTTTGAATACAAGACCAAGTCGGTGAAGATAAAGGTCACCACAAAACCTAAAACCGCCAAGGCCAAGGCACTTATCGTCGACTACGGCGATAGGGTACGTCCCCCCCAGACCGCCCGGCCCCTCGGGCCAGCCCCTCTGGGGCCGCCGGTTTGAGTATCGCATCAGCGGCGACAGGCACCGTCTGGCCCGGACGGTTAACCTGTTTCCGGTTGCCGCGTGGCGTGGTCGATGGCAGGATGTGCTCATGCCGAGAACTGCACGTGTGGTCATGCGGCCAGATCTTGCGCATCGCAAGTGAGCGTGGTAACGTCTTTGCATGTCATCTCCCGCACGCTGGCCGGATCAACGCCCAGATTCTCAGCCGCCTGGGGCGGACTATAGCCCTGTTCGTTGACCAGCCTGACTGCCGAGATCTTGAACTCTCTCCGGACCTGGAGCGGGCGGGGGGCTCGACGGACTCCGGACGGCCAGCAGGGCGGCTAAGGGGGTTGGCAGGCGGCCTAGCCGACTATCGGCTCGACAGGGGGGGCACGGTCCGTTTTGTCTTCGGCACGCGGCTAGACCCCCGGCCAGTGCGTCAGGCCGCGTTCCCCCAAGACGCGTATGGTTCGGCATCCCGCCTGGGTGCGATGGCGCCGGGGCGGCGCTGTGAACGCTTGACAACCGCCGCCGCCGGATGGTCTGCTTGTGGGCCGCGGTCGGAATCGGACCGACGCGGATCACTCCGAAGCGGAGAGGATTGAGCGACACGACGCGTGATGAGGCAAGACCTGTAACGAGAGACGTGATGACACACAGACGATTGACGGCCGCCGTCTGGGCGATGGCGACGACGATGGCGGTGGCGGCGGCGTTCGGGGCCGCCGGCGAGATCAGCGTGATCCCGGCGCCGCGGACGATGGTCCGCGGGGCCGGCGAGTTTGCCGTCACGCAGGCGACGCGGATCGTCGCGGCCAACGACGCCTCGCGGGCCGTTGCGAAGCAGTTGGCGGGGTATCTGGCGCCGGCGACGGGGCTGAAGCTGGGCGTGTCGGTCGGACAGCCGGCTGACGGGACGATCGCGATAGACGCCGCCTGCGGGGCCCCGGCCGTTGCGAAGCTCGGCGCCGAGGGGTACGCGATAACCGTCACGCCGAAGCGCATTATGATTCGCGCCAAGGCGAGCAACGGGGCGTTCTACGCCGTCCAGACGCTTCGCCAACTCCTGCCCGCCGCCGTCTTCTC
The DNA here is from genome assembly GCA_964625865.1 of uncultured Planctomycetaceae bacterium. Taxonomy (GTDB): domain Bacteria; phylum Planctomycetota; class Phycisphaerae; order SM23-33; family SM23-33; genus CAZVEV01. The sequence continues at coordinate 3,315 of CAZVEV010000355.1, forward strand.
GCCCACGAAGGTCGCGACGGTGAAGTGGACCGTGCCGGCGGTGACGATTGCTGACACGCCCCGGTTCGGCTGGCGCGGCATGATGCTCGATTCCTCACGCCATTTCCAGAACGCCGACTCGATCAAGCGATTCATCGACCAACTCGCGACGCACAAGCTCAACGTGTTCCACTGGCACCTGGTCGACAGTCACGGGTGGCGCCTCGAGATCAAGAAGTACCCGCGCCTGACGACGGTGGGGGGCTTTCGTCATCAGCCGCCCATCGGGCGACACGGCGGGTTCTACACGCAGGACGAGATCCGCGACATCGTCAAGTACGCCTCGGCGCGGTTCGTGACGATCGTGCCCGAGATCGAGATGCCCGGCCACAGCCGCGCCGCGACGGCCGCCTATCCGTACCTGGCGTGTCAGAACAACGGCAAGGAGGTCGGGTGGTTCTTCGGCTATCCCTGCCCGGCCAAGCGGTTCCCCAAAGCCGAGGGCAACAACGAGTTCTGCGCGGGCAAGGAGACGACGTTTACGTTTCTCCAAGACGTGCTGACCGAGGTCTTCGAGCTGTTCCCGAGCACGTTCATCCACGTCGGCGGCGACGAGGTCAATCGCAGCCATTGGTACAACTGCCCCGACTGCAAGAAACGCATCGCGGCGCTGAAGATCAAGAAAGGCGCCCTGCAGAGCTACTTCATGAAGCACATGGAGAAGTTCATCAACGCCAAGGGTCGCCGCATGATCGGCTGGGACGAGATACTCCACGGCGGACTGGCGCCCAACGCCACCGTGATGAGCTGGCGCGGCGAAAAGGGCGGCATCACGGCGGCCAAGATGGGCCACGACGTCGTCATGTCGCCGCAAAAGCCCCTGTACTTCGATCACGGGCAGGCGATCAACGGCGCGGGGCATCCGAAGCACTGGCCCGGACGCGAGACGATTGAAGAGGTCTACAAGTACAATCCCATCCCCGCCGTGCTGACGGCGGACCAGGCCAAGCACGTCCTGGGCTGTCAGGCGAACGTCTGGTCGGCGTTCATCCACACCGACGAGGTGCTCGACTGCATGACCTGGCCGCGCGGATGCGCCCTGGCCGAGACCGCCTGGTGTCACCAGGGGTCCAAGGACTACGCGAAGTTCCTCCCGCGGCTGGCGATCCACACCAAGCGCCTGGACCTGATGAACATCAGCTATTGGGTCGAGCCGGCGCCCGTGAAGAAGGGGCCGGCGTCGCTCGGCTGGACGCCCGCCGATACGCCCAGGCAGTACGCCCGCAAGACGTGGAAGATCGCCAAGCCGCTGACTGCGGGCAAGACGTATCGCGTGACGTTCCGCTACACGGGCGGCAGGCACGCGCTGAACGTCAAGAACGTGGCGCTGCAGTCGGGCGATGTTCGCGTAGCCGACGCCCACGAGGGGCTCACCGGCGCGCGGCAGATCGACAACGTCTGGGGGCTGAGGATCCCCGCCGGCGCGCCGAAAGACGGCTGGGTCCTCAGCGCCGACATCCAGGGCAGCGCGGGGACCAACTCGACCGGCACGATCAGCATCGACACGGGCAAGGTCTCGTGGCGCCGCCCGCGCGTGGTGCCTCCCATCGCCACCACCACGCCGGTGACGCAGAACCGCGACAAGCGAATCTATGACTGGATGACGCGACACAAGCAGATCCTCCAGCGCAACAAGACCGTCAAGCCGGAGATCGTCTTCTTCGGCGACTCGATTACGCACTACTGGGGCGGGCTGCCCAAGGCGCCCATCGCCGCGGGTCCGCGCGAGTGGGACACGCTGTTCGCCGGGCGCACGGTGACCAACATGGGCTGCGGCTGGGACCGCACGGAAAACGTCCTGTGGCGCATCCGCAACGGGCAACTCGACGGAATCTCGCCGAAGCTCGCGGTGATTCTGATCGGAACCAACAACCTCGCCGTCGCCAATACGCCGCGCGAAATCTACTGGGGCGTCCAGGCGATCGTCGACGAGATCCATGAACGCTGCCCGACGACCAAGGTGCTGCTGCTCGGCGTCCTCCCGCGGAAGCGCCGCTTCGCCCACACGCCCGAACGCGTCAACAATCTGATCTCCACGCTGAACGACCGCCGATACGTGCGATTCTACAACGTCAACTACAGCCTGCTCGACGCCGACGGACGCATCAACACGTCCCTCTACCGCGACGGCGTCCACCCCAACGCCAAAGGCTACGCCGCCATCGCCAAAACGCTCAAGCCGGTGCTGAACGTGGGGTCAGACCTTGATTAGTACGACAGCGCTAGTTTTGCTCAAGAAGCGTGCG
>CAZVEV010000356.1:0-5576 GCA_964625865.1 uncultured Planctomycetaceae bacterium
ACATTCACCATGTCTGTCGACGGATCCATCCAGGCCGACGGAGGTTCCGGCGGCGACGAAGCCGGCGGCGGGGGAAGTGGTGGTGGCGCGCTGCTGCACGCGGATGAATTCAGTCTGCCCGAGGGCTATGGGGCGGGTGAAGACGGCGGCGTCTATGCCACAGGCGGAAACGGCGGAGGATGGAACGGCTCCTACCGGGAAGGCGGCGGAGGCGGCGGGGGCCGGATCCTGCTGCTGGCCGACAGTTTCAAACTCGGTCACTGGGGGCGTCTCGACGTGACCCACGGCGACGACGCGAACAGCGAGGCTGAAGACGGCGTTGCCGAGATCACAGTGACCACCGCACTATTCCCGGAGGACACGTTTGTCGTGACGGATGGCGCGCTGCCGGCCAGTCTGGCCGCGCCAGCCGGCGTCACGTTCACGACCACGGGCTATGGCGCCCAGGGAGGCACGACGCTGGTCGTAGTGGGTGACCTGACGACTGGGCATCTGGCCAGCGCCGGATCAGTGACACTCGTCACCGGTACGACGACCCTCACCGGTGACACCGGACTGCAGGTTACCGACGGCACGGTCGACGTGGGCAGCGGGGCTGCGCTCAGCGCCGCCAACGGCGTGCAGGTCGACGCCGGGGCATTACTCAACATCCTGGGCGGTTTCAACGTGGGCGACAGCGTTAACGACGGCGAACTGAGCGCCGTCAATACCACGCTGACCTTTCCCGGCAACGCGACCAAAGACAGTGTTGGCCTGGTGAACAACAACCGGCTGAACCTGATCGACGTGGTCGTCAACGGCGACGTGCACTCACCGACCGGCTCGGAGATCCAGGTGGCCGGGTCCGTTACGTTCAACGGGCTGGTCAGCGGCGGGGCCAATTTCCCCGGCGCGGGCCTGGTCATCTTCAACGGCGGGTACGACCCCGGCGACAGTCCGGCCGAGGTCACCTTCAACGGCGATCTGAACTTCGGTCCGGCCAACACGCTGACGATGGAACTGGGCGGTACGACCGGGGGTGATGAGTACGACCGTCTCGATGTCCTGGGCACGCTGAGCCTGGACGGAACGATGAACGTCACGCTGATCGACGGTTTCGTCCCCGCCAATGGCGATACCTTCGACCTGCTGGACTGGGGCAGCCTGGACGGCACGTTCGATACGGTCAACCTGCCGTCGCTGGCTCCCGGCCTGGCGTGGGACGACTCGGCGCTGTACACCACCGGCGAACTGCACGTCACTCCCGAGCCGGGCACGCTCGCCCTGGCGGCGATTGGCGCGATGACGATACTGAGGCGGCGGCGACGGTCCGCCTCAGACCCTCGCCAGGCCCGGACCGCGCCCAGCCGGTGGTGATCCTGCCGGTCTGCTACAAGCCGCTGCCTGTGATATCGAGGGGCGTCGTATCAGGTTCGGAGCAGATGCGCCCCAAAGACGCTCCAGCCGCTTCGAGGCGGATAACGATTCTCGTACGCCTTGACGACCTCTCCCAATGACACAGAATCCACGATCCATAGTCGGCGATTACGGCTCTCTGCAGCGCAACTGGTTTGCCCGTTTGTGCTTGCATTCGGCCGAGGCGGATGGATAATGCGGGCTTTCACGTGGGTCTGGGTTATCTCGATCAAACAGGGAGACATACGATGACGGAGAAGGTGGTGCTTCGGTGTTCCGGTTGTCGGCAGAAGATGGGCGTTCCGCCAGAGTGGGCGGGACGGACGTTTGCCTGTCCGAAGTGCGATACGCAGTTGACGGTGCCTGACACTCCGCAGCCAGCGGCTGCGACGCCTGTCCAGAGCCCGCCGACTCCATCTGCCGAGGCGCCTCCTCCTCCTCCTCCTCCGCCGCCGCCGCTGGCCGAAGCGCCTACGCCGCCGCCGGTTCAGACGACGCCGGCCCCCGAGACACGCCCGTCGGCGCCGCCGGGCGATCAGTGGGTCGCGCCGGCTGTGCTGCAGAAGTTCGCAGGTCAGCAGACCGCCTCTCTGTTCGTCGCGCCCGAGATCCCCGAGAAGTCTCTCAAAGGGGTCGCCACGTATCTGACCGTTGGCCCGGGCGAGGAGGTCCTGGTCGTTCATGACGAGACGGTTCGCAGTAACGGCAAGCGGGGGTTCGCACTGACCAATCGCCAACTGGCGTGGTGTACGAAGGCTGACGCGAAGCATCCGGTGGCCGTCGAACTGCGCCGGATCGACGAGATCACCCACAAGATCGGCAAGCTCAACACGACCTTCACGATCCGCGTCGGGGACGACAGTCACACGCTGGAACTCGTGACGTTCGTCTTGGGCTCGGACCAGGCCAGCGTTCTGTTCGGTGTGTTGCAGGGCGTCGTCCAGCGGCTGAGCGGCGGGACACCGGGTGCTGCCCCCGCCGACACCGGCGACGGTGCGAGCGCTTCGCCGGGCGGAGCGTTCGGCGCCGAGTGGCCGGGCCTGAACGCCGCGACGCCTCGCGAGGCGGTCCTGGGGCTGTTTTCCGCCGAGACCAAGCGGCCCGAGCGTCTGTCGGTTGCGCCGGAACTGTCTGACAAGGTCCTGCGGGGGGCCACCGCGAAGTATCTCCAGTTGACCGACGGCGAAGAGCCGCTCGTGCTGTTCGACGATACCGTGACCGGATCGGGAAAAAAGGGGTTCTGTCTGACCGATCGCCGGTTCATCTGGAACGGTGGGCTGCTCGGCGGGGGGGGCGGCGCGGTCGCCTACGCCGACGTCCGGGGCATCGGGATGGGCGACAAGGCGTTTCGCATCGATACTGACGGCCCGAGCCATGAGGTCAGACTGACGCAGTGGGCCAAGCCGCTGGTCAACCTGGCCGCATTGGCGCTGGCCCGCTTCTGTTCAGGGCCGCTTGCCGACGAGGGAATCCTCCTGATCTCGCGCGGGATCATCACGGATATCGGCGGCACGGAGATGGAGGACCACGGTACGATCGTGCTGTGCAGATCGGGACTCTACTGGTTCCCCATCGGGAGCAAGCCCGTGCTGGCCATGACGTTTGACAGGATCGTGGAGGCCGGCAAGCACCTGGGCCTGCTGGTGGTCCGCATGCGGGACGACGAGCAGGTCTCGATCAAGGTCGGCATGAGGGTGGCGTCGCGGTGGCTCCCGGTGGTGCGGAAAGCCCGCGAAGAGGCCCTGCGCCTGGACATCCAGAGGCCCGCGCTGCCCGAGACGGCCTCGTCGGCGTTTACGGGTATCTAGACAGACGACCCTCGTCCGGCGCCGGAACCGGCGCGCTGCGGACGAGTACGATCGACCGTCCGATCACTTTCCGATAATCGGCGCGATGTCCCAGATGCGCACGTGGTGATGCGTGCCGACCGGTTGGACCAGTCGCTTGCCGTCCGGCGAGATCGCCGCGTGGTCGCCTCGGAACCGCCAGAGCAGGTGCCCCGACTTGACGTCGTACACCGCCATCCATCCCTTGAGCATCGGTTCGGTGAACCGGACGCCCATCAGACTGCTGTCGGGCGAGAAGAAACTGAACCTCGGAGGGTCGCCGGCCATATGGTACGGGTTGACGAAGTACCGCCGGTTCCCGGTCGCCCCGTCGTAGACGGCCATCAGATTGCCCCGCCCGGCCGTCCCGTCGGGCTTTCGCGCCAGGATCATGTCCACGGCGGTGGTCTTAGCGTCCGGCGTCATGAACAGGCGATAGTCGGCCTTGCCGTAGTAGGTCAGCGGCGCGGGGTGGAGTTTGGCGGTCTTGAGCAGTTTGCCCGTTCGGGGATCCCAGACATGGAACCCGCGGACCTCCTTGGTTGGCGCGTGGCGAAACGCTCCGGCGGTGACCAGGACGTTGACCTTCTTCAGGAAGATCGCCGACAGGAGCGTGCCTTGCAGGTCCCATTTCTTCGGTTCGACCATCGTGACGAGGTCGCCCTTCTTTACGTCGAATACCCTGACGCGCTCGGGCCCCTGCAATGCCAGCAGGGACGAGTCAGCCGAGAAGGCCGCACTGACGCAGGTGGGCAACTTCTGCCATAACGTGTTCTTGTCCAGGTCCCACACCAGCGTTTCGCCCCCGTAGGCGGCCGACGCCAGATAGCGGCTGTCCGGAGAAAACGCCATGAACCGCACTTCCTGCGAGTGTCCCTTGAACGTCTGGGTGACCTTGCCGCTCTCCAGCGACATCAGCTTGACCACCGTTGCATTGCGTGCGCCGGAGGACCCGGCGGCGACCTTGACGTCGGGGGACGCCCGGAAGTGCTTTCCGGGGTGGCCGACGGTCTTCAGCAGTCTCGGTACCGCCGGCTGCCAGCAGCCTTCGGGCAAGGCGGACGGCGGGCTTGCCAGGATCGCTACCGCCGCCGGGGCCGCCCGCTTGTACACCTCGCCCGATGACAGACTCAGCGGCGCTCCGCCGGTGGTAAACGCGATGCCCTTGGACTTCAGGAACGCCGCGATCGCCGAGATGTCCGACGCCATGGCCGCCCTGAGCCCCGCGCCGGACCACTTCTGATTGACCAGCCCGACAAGATCGCCCTTGGCGTTGACCAGCGGGGCGCCGGTCATGCACGGGTTCAGCGGGCCGTCCAGACGCAGCCGTCCCTTCCCGCCGGGGGCGGGCACGGGGGCAACGGTTTCAGCGTCGGGCTGCTCCCGCCCCGCGAACTTCCCCCACATGCTGCACGCGGTCATCGCGTATCCGACGGCCTGGACGTCCGGGTCAGGCGACGAGGACGGGCTCAGGGCAAGGCACGCCAGACCGTTTGCGGCGATCTTCAGGACCGCCAGGTCCCTCTCGCGATCGACGGCCAGAATCTCTGCCACCTGCGTGCTGCCGCGACGGCGCACCGTGATCTCGCCGCCGTGTTCCACCACGTGGGCGCACGTCAGGACGTGTCCGTCGGTGGAGATCAGGACGCCCGATCCCCAGTGGTACGGCCCGGCCGTCGGCTTGAGCCCGAACGACGCGACGTCCGGTCCGCCCGAGGTCTTGCCCGAGCCGGTATCGCCCTTGGGCGACTGCGAGGAAGACCCCGAGCCCCCGGCGGGGCTGTCGTTTCCGCTGTCGAGAATGATGCTGACGGGGATGTAGAACACCCCCGCGGCGAGAACCGCGCACGCCACGCCCATGATCCGGCGAGACTGGTGCCTGAAGATGACCCACGGCAGGGCGATTGACACGATGCCCGCGATCCACGCAGCCACGCCGGAGTAGGCGAAGAGGCACGCGGAAAACACGCCGAAACTGATACCCGCCTTGATCGCCGCGATTGCAGGCTTCTGAGGGGCCGAAGACGACTCCATGGTGCAACACCTCGGTTCTCCCCGATGGCCCGGGGCCGCCGGTACGCCACGTGCGGGTTCCCCGTGAACTGCCCGTCAGGCCCCACGGGGGCTCGATTGCCCGAGAACCCCACCGGCGATAGCCCTCGTCACAACCCGAGACTTACTTGTCGCTGAAGACTATCCCACTGAACTCTCGTCGCGTCAAGTGATTCGATGAGAGAACGATGCACCCGAGACGGCCGCGCCGTGAGCGTGTCATTGGCACGGCCACCATTTCAATTCTCGGCTCATCCGGATAATGCGTAGGTGGGTGCGGGCCAGTCGCGTGCATCCCTCTTG
>CAZVEV010000357.1:0-5530 GCA_964625865.1 uncultured Planctomycetaceae bacterium
GAGATCGGCCAAATAGCCCAAACCCCATTATTCAAAACTGACGGTACACTAGCCGCGAACAACGTGTCGCAACGAATCTCGCAGGCGCTGTCCCCGCGGGCAGCGCCTGTATGCTTGCGCTGAGGGTATCCCCACGCGCCAAGACGCCCAGAAGCACGCTGCGCCGCGCGGGCATGCTGAAACGCTGCGGAGCAGCTTGCTTCCTGGCGTCTTGACGCATCCCAATGCGTCGGTCGCCTACTCCGTCGTTTCCAGTCGCGTGACGACCACGTCGCGGATCGCCCCCTTCGTATCGTACGTCGAGATGCCCAGCGGGCGGGCGGGCTCTTGTTGGGGCCAGACCTCGAAGCGGTGACCCGTGATCTCCTGCTCGATGATGACCTCGTCGTCCAGCGCCACGAGGATCTTCTTGTCACTGACTTCGGCCTCGATGTCGTACCACTTGCCCTGTGTGAACGTGATCGCCCGAGTGGTGCTGTTCTCGGCGGCCGAGAAGTCGTCCACGTTGGACAGGCCCACGATCGATCCGCCCCATCCGCCGAGGATCAGCGAGACGTGGCCCCCGCCGACGGGGAACGTCAGCCCGCAGAAGAAGTCTTCGCCCTCGACGCGCCTGGCCTGCAACGTGATGCGGTAGTTGCCCTTGAGCATCTTGCCTTTCCACTGCACGCCGGTCAGTTGTTGTCCGACCCCGAGAACCATCGCCCCGTCGGCGACCTCGACCTTGCCCGGCCTGTCGAAGTAGATGTCGTCCTTGATCACGTGCCACCCCGTCAGGTCCTTGCCGTTGAACAGCACCGCGCGGGCGCCGGGGGCCAGCGTGTCGATTCGAGGCGGGCCGGCAGGTTTGGGCGGGGCGCTCGTGCCGTAATCGCAGGGGCAGCATCCGGCGACAAGGATCAGGGCGGCCGGCAGGGCGACAGCGGCGAAGGCGGCGTGTTTCATGTTGCGTTACTCCCATCGAGGATCCCCACGACGCCGTCGTGGGGCTTTGTCCTGTGTGTGGTGTTATGGCGTCTTGTGGACGACGGAGGATTTCCGGGCGGTGCCGGCGACGAGTGTGCGGACCCAGCAGCTCTTGCAGAGGCATTGGGGCCTCCCACACGTGCCGTCAATGTCACGGTACTCCCGCGGGGCGATCGATGCGTTGACCAGCGCGAGGGCCTTGACGTAGTCCGGGGCCGTCGTGCCGGCGTAGCCCTTGTCGATCTGTCCCCACCCGCCGGCTTTGACGGGCATCGGGGCACGGAGGATGCGGCTCTGATCGGGCTGGGCGACGTTGACCAGGGCGGCAAACGGCTGGGCGGCGAGCGTTGCGCCGAAGCGCCGCTTGACGAACGCGCGCAGGGCCTTCTCGCCGGCCGGGTCGGCCTGGCGGTCCTCGATGCGGTTAAATGAGTAATCGCCGGCGTACTGGATGTTCAGGTCAAGCCAATCGATGATCCGCTGCATGGACGCCCGGTCGAGGGTGAGCTTGGCCTTACCGTGTCCGCCCGCGATCATCGGCGCCAGCTTGCTGGCGGCGGCGAAGTAGTCCTTCGGGCGGCTGGCGTGGACCTCTCGCTTGAACGGGGCCGGCTTGACCAGGCCCGGACGGTTCAGCAGCGAGTTGTACGACGTGGTGGCCGCCAGGAGCCGCGACTTCATCCACCCTTTGGGCAACCTGGGCGTCTCGCTCGTGCCCAGGAGGTTCATCTTGCCCTCGAGTTTCTCGCCCAGGCCGTGGCACCGGATGCAGTAGCGGTCAAGGACTGGCTGGACCGATCGCCTGAAGCTGAACCCGCCTTCGTAGTTCGAGCTTTCCGGCGGGGTGATCGTCGCCGGCGTCGCCCGCATCACGGCCGCGTGGGACATCGGCGCCGTGCCCTTCGGTTCGTGGCACCCCACGCAACTGCGAAACTCGCCCGGTTGGAGATAGACCACCGTCCGCATGGTCATGATCGCCATCCCGCTTTCGTCCAACGCCTGCAGTTGCAGCGGCTGGCCGGCCGGCGCGGTAAAGACGGCCGAACCATCGGGCTTGACCGGTACCGTGCCGAGGATCTTCTTGGCGACCTCGTGTCGAATCAGCGAGGGCTGGTTCTTCCACGTGGCGGGCTGACCGACGATGCGGTTGATCCGCAGGGTCTTGATCTGGCCGCGTTTGATCAGCCCCTCGGGGTCGTTTTCGGTCTTGTAGATGTCCTGGACGGCGAAGACGCCGGTGTTGGGCGCGGTCTTGGGGTCCGGCAGGGACGAGGGACGCATCGCCGGTTTGGGTCGAGGGCGCAGCGGCGTGGGCGAGAAGCAGGAGGTCGCGCCCTTGTAGATCAACTCGCGCCCCCCGAAGGAGTCGACCAGGTAGATCGAGAAGGTGTCCGACGGCGTGCGCCCCTGCTTGGGCAGGATGTCGGGCGAGTAGGCGGCCAGAAACAGATCATCGGTGATCGGCCAGGGCGTGGAGTAGCACCCATGGATAGTGCCCGCCTCGGCCTCGAAATACGGAATCTCGGGCGTGATGCGTTTGATCGGCTCGGGCCCGTTCTCGCCGATGGTGGTGTCGATGGTGATGATGCAGCCGGTGGAGAAGCTGTGATGTCCGGTCGCCAGGGCGACGACCTTCCTGGAATTCGGGATCGGCGCCGTCGAAGAGACCATCCAGGGCTTCTCGGTATCGGCGCCGTAGAAGTTCGCCTGGGTGGCCCCGTCGGGGTGGGTGTACCAGAGCATGTGGAACATCGTGACGTTGCGGTTGATGTAGTCCCATCGCGTGTAGACCAGTCGCCCGTCGGGCAGGACGACCGGGTCGGTCTCGTTGGCCTCGGCGAAGGAGATCTGGCGGATGTTCGTCGCGCCGGGCGTCGTGCCCGGAAGCGGGTCGGCGCGATACAGCAGCAGCGAGGGGGTGTATCGCCCGTTGTGGCATCGCCCGAAGCCCTGGATTCGCGTCGAGACCATCGCGATCCCGCCGTCGGGCAGATAGCACGGATCGCCGTCCTCGATCAGCACGGTCTTGCGCCCGCCCCAGCGGGCCATCGGGTCGCTCGGCGTACCGGTGATCTGTCGTACCCACGATCCGTCGGCCGCCGCTTCGTGGATGAAGTAGCGGCGGTGCTCCTTCGTCTTCTCGCGGTGGTCGCAGAAGGCAAAGACGATGCGCTTGGCATCCCAGGACAGCTTGGGCTTCCACGTCCCGCCGGGCGGCAGCTTGCCTTTCAGCAGCACCGTCGGCTTGGGCGCGGTCTTCCAGTTGTCCAGGACGGTCAGGCCCGGTCCGGGCCTGCTGTGGCGCCCGAGATACTGGTCGCAGTTGTGGCTGTAAAGGGGAGGGGGGTTCTGGTTGATCAGGAGGCGGTCGAAGTCCAGTGCGGGGTGGGACAGGATGATCCTGCGACGGAGCTTCAGAATCTCTGCCGTCACCGCGGTCAGTTTCGCCTCGTTGCTTCCGGCCGCGGCGCGGCGCCGGGCGAGGCCTGCAAGTTCGGCCGCCATCTTCGGTCGCCCAGCGGACTTCTGCACGTACGCCAGCGTCTTGCGGGCCAGTTCGACGGCCTTGTCCGCTTGCTGGGCAGGAGTGAGCCTGACGACCTTCGCCGGCTTGGGGGCGGGTTTGGACTTTCGCTTCCTGGCAGACTTCTTCGGCCGCCGGACCGGCTGCGTCCCGTCGGTCTTCGACGCCGCATCGTCTGTAAGGCCCAGGCAAACCGTGACGCCTATCAACAGTGTCAGAACAATCTTGCGCATAGGGCTCCCTGCCGCACTCGTTCGCGTGTTACACAGTGTAGTGAACCATGATAGCACAAACCCCGGACGCGGCGAATCGTTTTCACCTGTTTGGATTCGCGCCAGGTGGTCGATACCAGCAGGGGGCCACGTCGCCTTGTGGGCGACGAGCCTGGCCGGTGCACTCCCGGGCTTGGTGGGCTTGAGGCGGCATGACGCGTAAGAAAACACTCCTGGTGGCCTTTAAGATCGCGCTGGCAGCGGTGCTGCTGACGTGGGTGGTTGGCAAGACGCACTGGCGCGATTACGTCGTCAGCGCCGACGGCTCGACGTACGCCGTGATCCGCCCGGTCCCGCCCGGCCCGGCGGGCGGGCCGGGGGCCGATGTCGTCTCGCCGGGGATGCTCTGGTGGCGCGGGCACAAGACCGTGGCGACCGGCACGCTCGTGCCCGTCGACGAAAACGCCGCGGCGCCGCAGTACGTCTATCGCGGCTTCGCGTCGAGCGTGGCGGGCATCAACACGGCCCTGCTGGTTCTCGCGATCCTGTCGTCGTTGTTCTGCATCTCCCTGACGGCCGTCCGGTGGTGGATGCTGCTGCGAATACAGGGCATCGACGTGCATCTGTGGGAAGTGACGCGACTGACGTTTCTGGGCCACTTCTTCAACTTCATCGTCCCGGGCACGGTGGGGGGGGACCTGGTCAAGGCCTACTACGTCTCGACGCACACACCCAAGACCGCCGTCGTGCTGGTCAGCATCTTCGTCGACCGCCTGTTCGGCTTTGCCGAGATGTCCCTCCTGGCGGCGGCCATGATCGGCGTGGCCCTGGCCGGCGGGCTCCAGAGCTTCGATGAACTGCACCAGCCGGTGGTGGCCATCGCGGTCGTGCTGACCGTCCTGGGGCTGATGCTGGTATTCCTCCTGAGCGGCGGGTTCAGGCGGCGACTGCATCTCCAGAAGATCTACCGTCGCCTGCCGATCGCCCACCACATCGCGGCGGCCGGAGACGCGGTGCGCCTGTACAAGCGGCGGATCGGGCAACTGACCGAAGCCATCATCGCGACCGTTGTCTCGCATATTTTCTACGTCGGAGTGGTGGCGCTGGTGGGCATGGGCCTGTCACTGGAGATCCCCTGGTACAGCTACTTCATCTTCGTTCCGCTGATCACCATCGCGGGGGCCGTCCCTGTGACTCCCGGCGGAATCGGCGTGGTCGAGGGCCTCTACGTGGCCCTGTTCGTCAGCGACACGTGCAGCTCCAGCCAGGTGCTCGCCCTGGCGCTGCTGGCCAGGGCGATACCAATGTTCTGGGGACTTCCCGGTGCGATCGTCGCGGTTACGGGACCTCGAATCCCCAAGGTCGATGTGCTCGAGCACGAACTCGGCATGGATGAGGACGACGACGACGAGGTGGTCTGATCCCGCCGATCTGACCGAGCGCCGTCCAGGTGTTGCGGCAGGGGATTGCTCAAGTCCTCCGCCGAACAGGCCGACAATATCAATAATATTGACAGAACGTCGGGGATGGCAATTCGTGTTGGGCTGACAGCACGGGTTGGTTTCAGGGTGATGACAGATGAGTGTACTTAGGGATTTGAGTCCGGGGCAAATGAGTGAGTTGCTCGTCGGGGCGTGCGAGAAGCATGTTCTCGTGACGGTGGTGACGATACAACGTCGCGACACGTGGCTGTCTCTGCGCAGTCGCTTCCTGGCTATCGATCGCGCACGACTGATCTTCGAGGCCCCAACGCTCGAGAATACGGACGATCCATTCGAGGATATCCTGCCGGCTGAGAAGGTGTGCGTAAGCTTCAAGCACAAGCACC
>CAZVEV010000358.1:0-5522 GCA_964625865.1 uncultured Planctomycetaceae bacterium
CGTCCGGCCGGGGGCCACGGTGACTTCCGGGGTGGGCTCCAACTGGTCGACGGCTTCGCCGTGGGCGTGCAGCGACCGATTCACGGCGGCCAGGTTGTGTTGGTCCTCATGGATGGCGGACAAGACGTTGCTGCCGAGCATGCAGAGCTCGGCACGGGACAGACTCGATGCGCGTACGATGGTCATGGTGTGGTCCTTGCCCTGTGGGCGGTTGGAGGGTGTTTCGGGGCGGCGCTCTCGGGAGATTCCCGAGAGGTACGGGGGGATTCGACGACGGTGATGATCTGAGCTGAGGCGCTAAACAGCGGTGGAGGCTATTGGCGAAGGGGGCAGACGTTCACCGCAGGATCAGAGCATCTCCATCTCGCGGTCACAGTTGCCACAGTACGGCGCCCCCACTTCGGCGAGGTCCTCGTACGAACAGGTGGCGATGCGATGGCAATGCGGACAGTACCACTGTCGTGAATACGATCCCTCGGCTCCGAGGTTGAGCCGCTCGCACAACTGGTCGACCTCCTCGTGATTCAGCGACTCCAGGCGCCCGCCGTCCGTGGCGATCTGCCTGATGGCCTGGTCCGGTATCTCGTCGGTGCCCTGCAGGTTCTCGGCCTGGTGAAAGCGCAGCGCCGCCAGGATCGTCGCCAGTTCCCGGCCATCGACTTGGAGCGGAACCCGGTTGGTTATGTCAGGCACCTCAGCAGGTTCGCCGTGGTTGGTCAGCAGCCTGTCCAGGGCGCCCAGGGCATCGACCCCGCCGGCGCCCAGTCCAAACACCAGCGGCGTGGCCACGTCGAAGTCCAGCGGCCCCCGGTATGCCCAGGCCTCGAACGGCATGCGGGGGTTCGGATCGTGCCGGTTCATCGTGAGCACGACGAAGCCCCCGCGCAGAAAGGCGTCGAGCCGGGGCAGGGCGATCGCTTCAGGCGGCCCGGTGTGGTGATCGTCGGATGTGTTCGTCATGGGTGTTCCCTCCGGGCGTCAGTGCCCATTCTGGCCATTCTGGAGGCCCTTGAGCTGGTCGATCAGCGTCGAGGCCTCGGGCAGCGTCAGGTCCTGGATACTGCGGCCCAGTCGGTGGTGGGACTCCGCGTGCGGGTCCAGGCCGAGACGGCTGCAGATGGCGTTGATGGCCCGTATCTGGGCATCACTGGCGGGGCGGACCGAGGTCCCGTTGCCGTTGGCTGCTTCGGGTTGCTGTCCTGTCGCCGTATCTTCTGCCTCCCCCGTCAACCCGAGCTCCGCGTCAACAGCATTGCGGGCGATCGCGAAGAGCCTGCGGATGCGATCCTGCAGGACATCCGCATCCTGAGTGGCGGCACTCTCGAGTTCGAGTTCAACGTTCACGCTCGCGCCGCGGCTGCCGTAGTTCGGCTGGCCGACCTTGCGCGAGACGCCGGCGTTCAGTTTGATCATGATCGGTGCTCCTTGCTCTTGGTGGGGGTTTTCGGAGGGCGTTCTTTCCGGTTGCCCGCGACATGAGCGGACATACTCCGCCACCAGCGCGTCGCCGAGTTGTCCGGCCTCGTCTTGCGGGCCTGTTGTGGTTGCAGGGGGCTTGCGGGCGAGCGCATGGCGGCCCAGCGGCCGCGAGTCCCGAAACGTGTTCCACACCGTCCGGGCGTATCGGGGATTGTGCATGGATCGGTAACGCATCGTGAGTTCCTTTCAGTGGGCAGCGGTCGTGAGGCCTCCGCAGGCGGGCGACGGGTGTTGCATCACGGCAGTGTCTCGCCCGGGCGACCGCTGATAGCTACACGGTCTGAGACGGCGGGTGGTAACAGGCCGTGGTGCGCGGGGCAGCGCCCGGGCCTGAACGCCGAGTCCCATGTGTCCGTGTCGTGCCAGATCCGGTCTCACGGGGCCGAGAGGCCCCCACAATGGCCAGGCAGACACCTAGCCCTTGATTCATCAACTATTTATAGCCGAAAACGCGCCGATGTTAAGCTGGGCCGCCCCGAATCTGGCTGCGGCCTGATCGACATCCTCGATACCCGTCGCCGGCCGACCCTTTCAGCCCCGTCGAGGGCATCGTCCCGAGGATTGCCAACGATTGCCGCAGATCGTAGGCATGGTCAAGGCCGGCATTGAATGTGCCCTACGTACCCTACGTATCCTGGGTAGGCAGAAATCAGGGCACGAAGGGCACGTAGGGTACGTAGGGTACGTTGAGAATGCGGGGTGAGCGGGGTGATCGGTGGAGTTCGGGACGCGGGCGCTGGCCATGGGGTCCTTCATGCCGTGGGTGAGACCGGCGCTTTCGATGTGCCCCATGTGCCCTACGTACCCCGAGGACAGTGCATCTGGCGCAAAAAGCGACGACGCCGGGGGAGGGGAGCCCGACGTCGTCTTAACTCGATCAGAGCGAATCTGACCGAGGAGCCTCACACTAACGCTAAAACTCATCTTAACACCGTTCGCCGGGACTGCAAGAGAAAAACTGTCCAGGAAGGCAGGAATCCGAGGCCTTTTCTACAGCAGGGCAACGGGCGAGGGTCTGACTGGTGCACCATTGCCGCGCGTCTCGATGAAAAGGGCGGCAGGACTGGTGGGGGATCACCAGCCTGCCGCGGTTGCCGACGCCAGGGGTCGGACGCCGACTTGCCCAACGTAGGCGATTGCCATGGCCAGGTCAACCGGGATAAGCCGGCCAGGGGGTGTGGTGGACGTTTGATGGACGATTACCGGCAGGTTGAGGAACGGGCGGCCGGTCGATGGCCAGGCTGGCCGTGAATCGCAGGTTTGCGCTCAGAGGTCCATAGAGCCGTTCTAAGCGCATTCTGTCATTTGAGGCACCGTAGGGTGCCCGAGGCGCCGGTCAGCGCTTTACGGCGCCCTGAGCGCGCGCTACGGGCTTTGACGGCTTGGAGGTCAACTACGAACCGGGCTGACGGTTCCGTGCCACCGTCCAAGGTGGCCAAGGTGGTCACCTGCAGACCGGGGCACCTTGGCCATCTTGACGTCAACGAAGCCATCAAGCCGGCTGAACCACTGCGCAGTCACTTGAAACCCTTGGTCAGGCGCCCTGAACGGCCTTCCGGGCCCCGATTCGGGCTGTTCCGACAGGTACCGTCACCGACCACATATTTATAACCGGAAAGTGGTCATTGTTAAGCCGTTTCGGCAGCAATCGCTCGCGCCAATCGCCTTTGCTCCCCTTGTTGACACATGGCGCATAGGGTGGGAGAATCCCTGAGTATCGGCAGATGGTTTGGTGGGCGCCGGGAAAGGACAGGACAATGAAGAACGTCGAAATGACCGTCGATGGAGACATTCTGACCATCAAGGTGGACCTGACCAAGGAGTTCGGACCATCGTCTTCGGGCAAGACGATCATCATCGCCTCGACGGAAGGGAACGTCGCGGTTCCCGAGCGGGACGAGAAGGTCGGGCTGAACGTCTACAAGAAGCCCGGGGATACGGTGGCTGGCTGAAACTCCTGCCTTGGACATCAAGGATCTCCCTTGTTGTCGATCGCAGCCCGACGACGAGGGCAATATGCCCGTACCGGCAGGACACACGCCGGAAGAATCCGGGCGAGGACGGCCATTCAACCTGCCCTATCTGCCCTTCGGACCCCAGACCAGGCTGCGATCAGGGTACATGGGGTACGTAGGGTACGTAGCGAGTGGGCCGACATGGGTCCAAGGATCAGGGCGTCGATCGGAGCCTGTGCTGGAAAGGAGTTCTCCACTCGGTCCGGTGTGTCTCACGTACGATGTGACAGGAGTCTTGCCCTAGAGGCGCCGATGACCGATTGGCTCGACGGTGTTCGATCCGGTGGAAGTCATCTACTTGTCCCCTAGTTCATGGACTCGGATATACGCCTCAGCTTCAGCCCGGGCCATTTCGACATTTTCGAAGCGACAAGGTGTCCTGATGATCTCGGGCTTGGCGCCGGGAGTGCTGTGATCAAACAGGTGTTCCCGTTCATCACACACAACATGCGTTTTGCCGAACGCATCCCCAACGCAGTTGGTCTCCATGTAGATCGCCACCGCATAACCCGTCTCCAGCATCGGTGTCTCAATAATGAAGTGACGATCTCCGAAAGGTGTGGAGATGGACACCCGATTCGCTTCTCCGTTCTCGGGGCACGGGAGCAGATCGCCGGGATCAACGTGGCCTATGACCCCATCATCGAGAAACCGGACCTTCGCCTTCTCCGTGCGTCCGTAACGGCGACCTTTCAGAAACTCGCACACCCGGCCGCGCTGCTTGTATGCCTCCAGGCCACCAACGGGTGAGACAAGATACCGGCCTCCCGGCGCCAACGTGTGCTCAACGATGTTCGCTGCCTTGGCATCGTTACGGCAGGCCGCAACGCTGTGGATGGTATCACCTTTCGACCACTGCATCTCGATAGTTCGTTGGGCCATCAACTGCACTCCTTGGGTTCTGTGATGAACAGCATGACTTCGGCGGTCAGAGCTTGGTAGTCCACCTTGCCCGAGACGCGGTGCACGTGGTCGAACACCAGGCTCTTGATCGTTCGGTGGGACCTGCGTCGTGTGTCATGGGCCATGACATGGCCTCCATGGGGTCCACGGGATTCGTGTGGAAGTCAACTGCCTGTCCTAGACGGCTGAACAGAACTGGCCGCAGAGGTCCATCTCCGCAGATGTGCCCGGAAGACTTCACTCAGGGGATCATCGAGGCTATCCAGACACGAAGCGAAGAACTCGAAGTCGATGCAGGCTTCGTTCGCGTGCGGTTCGGGTTGCAGGTAGACGACTTCGATGGCCGGTTCGACCGGTTCAATGGTGATCTCCCGGAGTTGCCTCCGCCCCTGGAGCGTGATGGACGGGTAGATCTGCTCCGCCAGCCCATCTGGCAACCGCAAGAACCCGAGGTCCTCCAGGAGACAGAGCAGATGGTAGTACTTCCGGCACGCTGTTGTCCGGTGAACGATCGTCACCAGGCCCTCCAAAAGAGCCGTGAACCCCAGCTCTCGGGCCCTCGCGAGGTACAGGTCCTGTGACGATCGCCTCGACGAAGAGTCCGTCTTGAGCTCAATGAAATATGCACGACTCCTGTCCTCGGCGAAGAGGACGTAGTCCACCTTGACAGACAGGTGCGTGGGCTTGTCAGGCCAGATGAGATCACGCTTGATGGGGAACTCGGGCACTATCCGGGGGTCAATGGCCGTGCCGACGTGCTGCTCGAGGACACGGGGCAGATAGACGGAGAAGAAGATGTCTGCTCGCCGCTCAAGCTGGTAGGCCGGGAGATGTCGCCAATGGTCGAGGTTACTGAATACGGCATGCAATGGGTTCATGTGACGCCCCTTTCGCTGACGTGAACATACCGTAACTCACCGTACGGGGCAAGGTCGTTGGACTGGCGTCTTGATCGTGAGCGGGTGGCCAAGCAGTGAAGGTAGCGCCTGATATATGCCACGTGCGGGGAGTTGTGGAACCCCATCATGCAGAAAGGATTGCTTCTACTCCTCTGTTGCGGAAGAGCGGACGGGTACGGGAATTGCAATCCTGGCCTGCACTTGCTCGTATATCGTGATGTCGAGC
>CAZVEV010000359.1:0-5489 GCA_964625865.1 uncultured Planctomycetaceae bacterium
CGCGCCCTGCTCGATACTCAACAGCTCGCGCTTATCGGCGGCGCCTCACAACCGCCAGGCCGCCCAGGGCCAGCAGCACCATCGTCGCCGGTTCGGGAATTGCGTTGATCGTCGTCTCATCGTTCACGCCATCGTACGAGAACCCCAGAGGGTTGGATCCCGACGCCGCGACGGACGCGCCTGACCAAGTGGTCGAGAGATCCGTGGCATCGTCAATGTCTAGGAGGCTCGCCGGGGCCCGCATCGTGCGGCGGTTGCTCTCGGACGGTACGCGCCGGCGGGGGCCGTATCAGGTCTCGTCACTGGGCTCAACGCCCCAGCGGCGCCATCGGGCGAAAACGGAGCGCCGCGAAAAAAGAAACCGCGAAATCCGCCGAATCGTTGTTCCCATATTCACAGTCACAACCTTTTTCATGAAAAGCACTTGAGCGGTGGCTGTCGGCGCCGGGCCTGAAAAAAAACACCTTTTGTTTACATTAAGCTATTCCCGATTAACCGATTGCCATTGCTATCCCTTTGAATTTAGAATACAATATGGGTTCGAACGATGAAAGAAGTTGTTTACACCAAAGTGCCCCAAACGGGGCGAAAGGAGCTGGAAGATGTTGAAGAAGATGAAAACCCCTCACCCCCGAGCCACCGACGCACCGTCACGCGGAATCAAATTTCCTATCAGTTAACGATGGCCGGCCTCGTTTTCCCAGCCACATCGGCCAATGCGGCACTCATCACGATCGCGCCGGGGGACGTGACGGCATCGAGTGAGATTCCGCCGGATTTCAATCGTAAGGATGACTTCATCGTCGACGGCAGCGGGCTGACGGGCGGCCAACACACGAACGTGGTGGAGCCGAATATGTGGCTGTCTACCGGGGATGCCTTCGGCGGCCAGGACCTCGATCCGTCTGTGACCTTCGATCTGGGGGCGGTGTATACGATCAACAGCTTTCACGTCTGGAACTACAACGAACTTACCGGCTCTACCGATCTCACAGGTCGCGGGGTGAACGGCGTTGCGGTCGAGTACGGGGTGACGGCGGGCTTGGGATCCACTGTCCCCGGGATCGCCAGCTTCGCGCAGGCTGATTCAACTGCGACGTACGCCGGCGAGGCTTTCAATACCTTCACGCCATTCAACGCGCGGTTCATCAAGTTCGACATCAACTCCAACCACGGTGGCGACAACAACTTCTACGGGCTCTCCGAAGTCCGGTTCGACGGGGTCCTGGTTCCTGAGCCGGCAACGTTCCTGCTGGCAACCTTCGGCCTGCTCGGGCTGCGCCGACGGACGCGGCGCGCATAGACGCCGGACCACAACGCCACAGACACCCTACGGGGCGGCCTTTCATCGGGTCGCCCCGCTTCATTTCCTCCGCGTCCCGCGGTCCTCCTCGCGTGTGGCGAGGACGGTGGACGGTCACGCTAACCGCTCGTCGTCCGGTGGGTATAGTAGGGACGTTACCCTATCTCTCTGACGGGCGTTCGGCTAAGAACGCCGCGGCATCTCGACCCCTCCCCAGCCGGACTCGTCCTGGCCCACAGCCCTATGCCAGCGCCTTCCTGCAGAACTCGAGGCACCGCTTGACTTCCTTGACGGCGTTCGAGCCCTGGGGGACCGGGTATTCCAGCTCGATATCGGCGGGGAAGGTGGCCTTGGTCTTCTTCATGTACTGGAGGATCTCGGCGATTCCGCTGTCG
Source organism: uncultured Planctomycetaceae bacterium (assembly GCA_964625865.1). Lineage (GTDB taxonomy): Bacteria > Planctomycetota > Phycisphaerae > SM23-33 > SM23-33 > CAZVEV01. The sequence goes on from CAZVEV010000359.1 coordinate 1,699, forward strand.
CCCTGGCCGAACGGCATGTTCTTGGCGCCGTTGGTCTTGAACTTGCGGTCCTTCAGGTGCAGGCTGACAATTCGCCCGGCGTACTTCTTCAGCATCCCCAGCGCTGTTTCGTTGTTGCGGGCGGCATAGTGACCGATGTCCAGGTTGATCCCCACGTACTTGTCAGTAATTTCCTATCAGTTAACGTGTTGACCCTCGCCGCCATGGTGATAGCCGGTATGGGGCTCGCCCCCGCTTCGGCCAACGCGGCTCTCATCCTGACGACGGATTTTACCGGGCGAACCGTGAGTTCAGCTACGGCCGACAACATCCCCTGGACGACGGGTGGAGTCACCGATCCGGGATCGCTCACCGCGATTGATATCAATGGTGCGACCGGTTCGCCCCCGTTCAAGCTCTGGGATACCCCGAACGCCCAAGGCCATTTCGCGCCCGATCTGAATGTTCAAAACGAAGGCCCCTGGCGAGTCGATATCGCGCTGAATTTCGAGGCAACCACGGCGAGCCTGGCGATCAGTGACGTGGAACTCGACTGGCAGCATTTCAGTAACAGCGGCTCCTTCCAATCCGCCGGGGTCAACCGCCCTGTGGTCTGGACTGCGGAGGTCATCGGCTCGGCCAGCGGTACGGTGGATACGGGCAATGTCACGGTCCCCTCCGGTGGTTCCGGTGTGAGCAGCATCGTGTTCGGAACGCCACCGGTTCTGGGCACGTCGGAATCATGGACGCTGAGACTGACGGCCGATCAACCATCGTCGTTAGGGAACAACACGGGGCTCGACGCATTCACCGTTAATGGCACCATAACCCCCGTCCCCGAACCGGCCACCCTCGCCCTGGCCGCGGTTGGCCTGCTGGGGCTGCGACGAAGGCGAAGACGGTCACCCCCGGCCTGCCGACGCACCGTCACGCGGAATCAGATTTCCTATCAGTCATAAACCCCTCACCCCCGGGCCACCGACGCACCGTCACGCGGAATCAGATTTCGTATCAGTGGACGTCGGAAGAGACCCTAGAGAGTCCCATTTAACGACCCTTTTTGAAACCCACAGAGCCCTGCCAATCCCGGCGGGGCTTTTTTCATAGGTGAACCTGCCCCGCTCCTTCGTGTCGTTTCAGTTGGGTGAGGAAGTTGTTCCGTAACACAACTCCACACCCGAGGCTCATCCATGACCGGCCACTCTTACGGCTACGCCCGCGTCTCGACGGACGACCAAGATCTCGCTCTACAGATCGACGCTCTCAACAAACACGGTATTCCCGAGAGCCATATCTTCACCGACAAACTTTCCGGTGCCAAAGCCGAGCGTCCCGGCTTAGAGAAGTGCCTGCGTAGACTGCGGTCTGGCGACATCCTTGTGGTATGGAGACTGGATCGCCTGGGCCGGTCGATGCAACATCTCATCTCCATCGTCTCCGACCTGCGAGAGCAAGGGATTGGGTTCCGATCTCTCAACGAGGGCGCCATCGACACCACGAGTGCATCCGGCGAGTTGATCTTCAACATCTTCTCGGCGCTGGCCCAGTTCGAGCGTCGTCTCATCCAGGAAAGGACGGCGGCCGGACTGGCGGCTGCTCGACTGCGGGGGCGACTCATCGGTCGGCCACGAGTGACTATCGACGAGAACAAGGTGCAGGCGGTTAAACGGTTGGCGGCTGGACGTTCAATATCCGTCGATGAAATCTGCGGCATGCTGGGGATCTCGAAGTCAACCTATTACCGATACAAACGCCTGTGTGCCAACTCAGCCAATGGGGAAACCGATAGCCAGTTGCTTTGGCAGATTGATCTAAACTGCCTGTAGCCGCTGCGGGTTTGCAGACAACCGTCTCATTCGCCGTCTGGCGAGGCGAGCCGTTCCTGCGTTCGTTCAGAGTGCGACACCGCGGCGCAGCCGGTGTCCGGCGGCAACAGCTTCGGCTCAGACGACGCCAGTTCCTCCACAAGGACCTGGGCCACGACGCTGTCGTCGTCGCTGTTGGTGCGAAGACCGTAGACCAGCAGTCCGCAGAAGACGAGGACCAGCGCGCAGACGAGCAGCGGGCCCGCATTGGCAATGATCGGCGCGAGGATTGACTCGCACAGCCGTTGGCCCGCGATCTCGCGCCGCTCGGACTCCAATAGATCGCGTTGCCGCCCGACTTCCGACGCCTGGCTCTGTAGGTCGCTTTGCATGGCCAGCACATCCTTCCGTGCGTTCGCGTCGACTTCAATAAGTCGTTTGTGGCTTTCGGACACTTCACGGTTCACGCGGGCCATTTCCTTGTTCTGCTCGGCCTGCTGACCGGCAGCCCACTTGGCCATGCGGGCCAGGCGAGCATCATCACCGCCATGGACGTGTGGTTGAATCCGCTGCTGAACAACGAAGGCAGCCTGGGCGCGGGTGACATCAGCATCACCGTGGACGCCAACAACGACGGCAGCGCGACCCAGATCAACCGGCTTGGATACCTCCACCAGAAATGGGAGTCTCCCAACCTGATGGATGAGATCCGCATGGGCGAGTCCTACGCCGACGTTACGCCGATCCCCGAGCCGGCGACGATGGTGCTGCTGGCCCTTGGCGGGCTGGCCGTCGTGAGACGACGCCGATAAGCGCGAGCTGTTGCGTGTGAATCAGGGCGTGCGACCTGCCTCGGGCGGACGGACGGACAAGCCCGTCCGCTCCGCCCGTGCGCGGGGCGCACGCCCTGTCTGCTGCGCCCCGTCCGACCTGTGCTCTCTGCCCCGCCTTGCCGCACTCGCCTTGCCCCGGCCTCGCCGGTCGCCAGGCTGCGGCGGCGGGGACACGTCGTCGATGTCAAACGCCTTCTGGAAGCGGAAGTCGCGCAGCGTCAACCCGCGCTCGTCTTCGAGATAACGCAGGACACCCTCCGTCCAGCGGTTGGCTATCTCCTGCCAAGCCATCGCAAGCAAACCTACGGTGCGTTTTCCCGGGCGGTTCTTCATCGTCGCGTCCTTCCGCAAGCTCACGTCGCTTGAGTGTATGCATGTCTGGCCCTTGCCCCTGCCAACATGGCCCTTGGAATGACCGCAGAAACCACGGTTGGCAGCACACCCTCGGGTTCCGGGATGCCTGGCAGCACCTGACATCGCGTGGCAGATCGGCGGCTAGGTACTTCCTGCCATTCCGGCAGGTGAGGCCAGCGGAACCAGTCGCACCCATAGACACAGTTTGTTTGCGCTGTCCGGTTTTTTCACATACGGCCCCGGGGTGCCACAGTGCCAAAAGTGTCAGAAGTCCCCCGGCTAAACCCTTTTGATCCTTTTGATACTGCGCGCCCCCGGGCCGCGTATCTGCCGTATCGACCCGACAACCGGGCAGATCGAGTGGGAAGGCAGGTGGCGGCGGACCAGCAAGGGCATCCCCTGGCATCTGAAGGCTTCATGAGGCAGCAGTTGCGCCGCTCTGCGCGACGGTATAGTGCGTCTTCAGGCAGCATCGAGCCCGCTTGGCTTGTCCTTGCCCCCGTCGCTGCGACGTTTGGCCGTGTGGGCCTTCGGTGTTGCGTTGGCGCCCTTGGTCGCCTTCCTGGCCATCTTGGCCCGTGTGGGCGACGTGGCGGCCGGGGCAGCCACGATCTTCTCGCACGAATACGGGGCCCGGGCGCGCGCAGTGCCAAGAGTATCCAAAGCCCCTCGGCGGGGCCCGCAACGACCGTTTGCCGCCTTGGGCATTCTTCTCCCCGGGCTCGTGCCGGGCAAATCGTCGGCGCTGAAAGAAAGTGTGTCTAATACGACAGCGCTAGTTTTGCTCAAGAAGCGTGCGGGGGGGTGTCGATAGGTCTTC
>CAZVEV010000360.1:0-5472 GCA_964625865.1 uncultured Planctomycetaceae bacterium
GCCACACCCACATCATCTCCCAGACCATCAGCGAGATATGCGAGATATGCGCCCGGATGGGCTTTGAGGTGGCTTACGGGCCTGAAGTCGAGGACGAGCACCACAACTTCATCGCTCTGAACATCCCCGACCATCACCCCGCCAGGGATCCGCTGGATAACTTCTATCTCTACCCCGGCGCGATGCTCAGGTCGCAGACGTCTACCGTCCAGATCCGAGTGATGGAAAACACCCAACCGCCGGTGCGAATCATCGCCCCCGGACGCGTCTATCGCCCCGACACAGTCGACGCCACGCACTCGTTCATGTTCCACCAGGTCGAGGGGCTCTACGTTGACGAGGGCGTCACGATGGCCGACCTCAAGACCACGCTCGACCAGTTCTGCAAGGCGTACTTCGGGCAGGAGGTCGTGACGCGGCTTCGCCCGAGTTTCTTCCCGTTCACCGAACCGTCAGCCGAGATCGACCTGCTGTTCCATCGCGACGACGGCTCGACGCACTGGATCGAACTCGGCGGGTGCGGCATGGTGGATCCGAACGTCCTGGACGCGGTGGGCTATGACAACGAGAAGTACACCGGCTTCGCGTTCGGTCTGGGCATCGAGCGGATGGTCATGCGGAAGTACGACATCCCCGATATCCGCGTCCTGTTCGACAGCGACGTCCGCTTCCTGAAGCAATTCTAATCAATTCTAGATTCTGGATTTACGATTTTAGATTTGTAGCGATGCAGCTTGCTTCTTGGCGTCTTCCAGCAAACGCGCCCTCACCCGCGCCGGATCGCGCATTCCCCGTCGTCTCCCCAATCGTAAATCGTAAATCTAAAATCTAAAATCCCTTTTTGCGGCGTTTGCGCGCGAAGACGTTGCCCGGACGCTGGACGACCAGGCCCTTGAGCACGAGCATTGTCATCGCCGACGCCGCGGCGCCGCTGGGGGTCTCCGTCGCACGGACAAGCTCGTCCAGGCTTCGCTCGACGGTGCCCAGTGCGGTCAGGAGCTGCTGTTCGGTCTCGGTCAGACCGGCGGGGATTGCGGCGTCGGGGGCTTCCTCGACGACCATCTTCTCGCCCATTTCGCCCAGTTGGTCGAGGATATCGTCCAGGTTCTGCACGAGCGTCACGCCGTCGCGAATCAGGGCGTTGGTGCCGTGGCTCAGCGGCGAATCGACGCGCCCGGGCAAGGCGAAGACCGCCCGGCCCTGCTCGTTGGCCTCGCGAGCGGTGATCAGCGACCCGCTGCGCCTGGCGGCCTCGACGATCAGCACGCCCAGCGACAGGCCGCTGATGATCCGGTTCCGCTTGGGGAAGTTCCGGCTCTCGACGCCCCGACCCATGGGGATCTCCGAGACGACGGCCCCGGCGTCCTCGTCGACGATGCGCCGGAACAGGTCGGCGTTTTCGGGCGGATAGAACGTGCTCAGCCCGCAGCCCATGACCGCCACCGTTCGCCCCCCCGCCGCCAGCGCCCCGCGATGGGCCGCCGTGTCGATCCCCCGCGCCCCGCCGGAGACCACCGTGAACCCCGCCCTGCCGAGCACCTGCCCGAACCGCTCGGCCTGCTCAGCCCCGTAGTGTGTGCAGCGCCGCGAGCCGACGATCCCCATCGCCACCGCATCCGTCGCCCGAAGCCGCCCGAGGGCGTAGAGCACCGGTGGCGGGTCGTGGATCGTCTTCAGCGCCGCCGGATACGCCTCGTCCTCGATGCACAGGATCGTCGCGCCGGCTTCGGCGACGGCCGCGAGTTCCGTGTCGATCAGTTCATCGGTGACCTCGCTCAGCGCCTGGACCTTCCTGGGCCCCACCCCTTCGACCTGGCGCCATCTCCCCGGCCCCGCGTCGGCCGCGGCGACCACCCCGCCAAACGTCTCGACAAGATTGCGAAACGTCACTGCCCCGATCCCCTCGGCCAGGTGCAATCGCAGATACGCCCGCACACGCTGTTGATCCGTTGGATTCACCGTCCGCTCCCAGTCCGTCTACCCGTGATGGAGAGCAGTCTACCGACGACACTCGCCCCGATCAAGGCCACCCCGACCATGCTCTACACAGCTTTACGCCTTCCGGTGTAAGGAAAAGCTGTGTAAAGCACCACGGGGGGCTCGGACGGGCTGTATTCCTTTCGGGTTCGACCGCTATCTCTGGTCCATCGGGGTCGGGCAGGTGGTGCTGATGGCGTCGGCGAAGGTCGGGACGGGGCGGAAGTTCGGGTGGTCCTTGAACTGGATGTGGCGGCGGCCCCAGTAGGACCCGTAGTAGACCCCGCTGGCGTCGACCCAGGTGGCGATCTTCGCGAAGTCGGCCAGCGGGAGCTTGAGGTCCTTGTGCTGCTTGCCCGTTCGGATGATGCTGATCAGCGGGCTCGCGTGGGAGCCGATGGTCTTCGGCGGGCTGTGCGGCGTGCCCTCCCAGTCGCTGAACTCACGGTATGTCTTGACCTTACGGATCAGATTCTCGTACGACCGGTTGAAGAAGGTCGTCCGCGTGCCGGTCAGGTCCAGCTTGCCCTTGGGCTTGGCGCCGGAATGACACTTGACGCAGTGCCTGTCCAGGACCGGCTGGACGTACGTGGGATAGTGCATCACCTGCCTGCCGGTGGTGTCGCCCGGCTGGGGGCCCGGGGCCGAGGGCGGGCGCTTCATGGCCAGGGGCAGGCTGGCCCGGTGCGGAGGCGAGTCGTTGGGCGTCTCATGACAGCCCACGCAGGAGCGTTTCTCGCCCGGTCGATAGTTGACATACGTCCGCTCGCGCTGGACCTCCATGTAGTTGGCGTCGAGGGCCTGGAAGTAGATGTTCCGGTCGGCAGGCACGGTGAAGTGGGCCGACCCGTCGGGCTCCACGGGCACCACGCCCCACATGGCCTTGGTCGCCAGGGCCGTCCCGCCGCTGGCCAGCCGCGTGTGGCGGGTCAGCTTGCCGCGCGGATCCCAGAACCGCCTGCAATCCCAGGGGCGCGGCACCTGCTCCATCACACGGATGAACTTGACCTCGCCTCGCTTGATGCCCTCGAGCCCGTGGTAGATGTCCTGGACGGTGCAGACGGCCAGCCCCTTGGCGGCAAGCTTCGGGTCGCGGACCGAGCGCAGCACGGGCGGGGCCTTGCGGGGCCTCAATGGCATGGGCTGCCAGCAGGACGTCTCGGGCTCGGTGTGGATCTTCGCGTGCAGGCCGGACTCGGTGAGCATGTACAGGCCGTAGGCGACGGGATCTTTCCACGACTTGTCGGGGTTGTAAGCGACCAGGAAAACGCTCTTGCTCAGGGGAAACGGGTCCATGTAGAGGGGCCCCCGCGTGTGTCGCACCCACTTGCCCTTAACCAGGTGGTTCCACCCGGGCTCCTGGCGGACATCGACGTGCGGGGTCATGTAGGTCATCGGCTCGCGGGTGCGGATGTTCTTGGTGGTGTCGACGCGGATGACCGTCCCGATGCCGCTCTGCGGGTAGTGCGGCGTGCCGAGCATCACGAACAGATTGCTGTATCCCGGGATCTGCCGCCCGTGGAGGAACGTCGGCGGGAACTGGATATCGTTGCCGTAGACCTCGACCGTGCCGCTGCCGTCGGGGTACATGGCCCAGAGGCACTTGACGCCGAGCTGCCCCTTGTCGACGTATTCCCACCGCGTGTAGAGCACGCGCCCGTCGGCCATCATCGAGGGGGAAAACTCGCTGACGGCGCTGTTGGTGAGCTTCTGCATGTTGGACCCGTCGCCGTCGATGCGGTGGACGACGGTGGTCGTCAGGACGTCCGGCGCGTCGCAGAGCGTGCCGTACTCGCACCGCGTGGAAACAAAGATGATCCCGCCGTCGGGGAGGTAGCACGGGTGCATGTCGTCGGTCTGGTGGTAGTACATCCGCGCGGTCCCGCCACGGAAGGAGTTGTCATACTTCTTGATGCGGGCGGCCTCGTCGGACGGCGGGAAGGTCAGTTGGCGCACGGGCCTGCCCGGAACGCGCGTGCCGCTGGCCGGGTCGATGTCGATCTCGAACAGGCGGAAGCCTTCCTTCGGGGCCTTCTTCCAGTCGAAGGCGATCTTGGTGGCGCTGAAGTGCAGGTCGAACCGCCCGAAGATGCCGTCTTTCATCTCCGGCACGAGGTCCGTGACCTTGCCCGTCTTCAGGTGCAGCACGCTGATGTTGCCCCCGTAGCGGCTGCACCCGTCGATGAAGTCGGTGTAGAAGTGGCTCGAGTGGAACGTCTGGCGCTTGACGAACAGAAGCTTGTCCGAGCCGAACAACGGATTGCCCGCCAGCAGGGCATCGTTTCTCAATTGGGCGACGGAGGCCTTCCAGTCTTCCAGCGTCTTGACGTCGGCCGGCCCGTCGGTCCAGGTCAGGGCCTTGGCTTCGGCGGCGTCCAGGCGGGCCAGCAGGGCTTTTCGCCTCATCTCGTCGCCGGCGTACATCGTGGTGATCGTCGAGCGGAGTTCGGCGAGCTTGAACTCCTTGAGCCTGGCCAGCAGCTCACCGCGGCGTCGCGAAGCGAGGTACATCTCGCGGACCGCCTTGACGTCCGAAGCCGTCCTGGCACGTGCCGCGAGCTTGGCGGCCCGCTGGGCCAGGGCGGTCGGCGCGGTGGTGGCCTTGGCGTATCGCCCGGCGATCTTCGCAAGGCTGACGGCCCCACCGCCGCTCCAGATGCCGTCTTCGCGCTCCCACGCCATCTCGCGCTGCGCCGCGTTGTCCCGGAAGTCCTTCTTCAGACGCGCCCACAGCGGCCCCGACGGATCGGCCGTCCCGGGCTGGAACATCGCATACCCGTTGCCCGTCAGTCTCAGCGCCTTGCCCGTCTTGCCCGCGACGAACGAGCAATTGCTCGTCTTGGTCGCCGAGTTCCGCGAGCCGGAGGCATCGGAGCAATCGCCCTCGAAGGGCCAGTGCAGCACGAGGCCCGCCGCGTCAGGCTTGTCCCTCGCCGCCTTGACCTGCCCGGCAGACATCGCGCGGGAGTAGACGCGCAGCTCGTCGATCAGCCCCTTGAACCGCCCCCCAAAATCGCCCGCCGTGTGCCCCACCTTGAACATCCAGCCCTTGTGATCAGCGACAGCCTCGAGTTCATCATCGGCGCTGAGCTTGCCGTCAACGTAGATCCGCCGCCGCTCGCCCTTGCTCACCAGGGCCACGTGAATCCACTTGCCGCCCCTGATCCGCCTGCCGGTCTCGACCGCACCGACCCAGCCGATATCGAACGTCAGACGGCTGCCGTCGACGAACAGCGCCTTGCCGTGTTCGATCCATTTGCCGCCAGCCGGGCACCGTGAGAAGATCGTCCCCCCGCCGTCGGACTTTATCCAGGCGGTCACGGTGTACTGTCCGGTGCCGAAGTCGGGAAGCGGCGCAGGCTCGGCGGCCTTGCTCCCGCCGACCCGCGTCATCGCCTGCTGCGCCGCGAGCATCGTATCGATCCACGTGCTCTTCTTCGCATAGGTAGTGCCCGTGCGGAAAAGGCGTCTTTTTGCGGCGGGCGGGGCCGTGGG
>CAZVEV010000361.1:0-5456 GCA_964625865.1 uncultured Planctomycetaceae bacterium
AACCCCTCACCCCCGGCCTGCCCTGCATAGCTCGCAGAGCGACGCAGGGGCCACCGACGCACCGTCACGCGGAATCAAATCTGCTATCAGTGATACAGGAGGCACACGATGAGTATTCGCTCCATGACCATGGGTACTGTCGCCTTAGCGCTCGCCTTTGCAGCGACCGCACAAGCCAACCTCATAACCAACGGCGGTTTTGACACCGACACGAGTGGATGGACGCTCACGGGCAATGTCGTGCGCCACGGCGGCGGTTTCCTGCAGTTCAACAGCGCCAACCTCCCTTCAACCGGACTCGTCACTCAGACGTTCACCACCGTTGCCGATCAGTGGTACATGGCCGAGTACGACGTGCGCAGACATACCGTCGGAGGGGGTCTCGTGGCGGTCGAGGTCGACCTGTTTGACGGGGCGGGCACGGGAGGCACGACGCTGGGCACGTTGGCGACTTCCACAAACAACGGCACGTTCACAACGCAGACGTTCTACTTCCAGGCGGATTCCGCTTCGACGACCTTCGCCATCGACGACACCACATTCTACAGTATCTCTCAAGACGTTCACGTGGACAATCTCCTGGTGGAGGCCGTTGCGTTCTTGCCCACTGACACCGCAATGAACGTCGCCCGCCTCGGCATCGCCTCGACCAACGCGACGGAACTGTGGTCCAATCGTGTTCCCGAACTGGCCCTCGACGGCAACGCCATCACCAGCCCCGACGGCGGCAACAGCAACAGCACTCCCGTTGTTCTTGATACGATGTTCCATGCTTTGGGCAGCGATCCCCATTACTTGCAGGTGGTTCTGCCAGGCCCGGCCGATATCGACCAAATCGATTTGTTCGGTCGAATCGGCTTTTCGCACCGCCTTGGCCACCGCGTCACCCTGCTCGATGCGAACGACCAAATCGTCGATCAATTCCCCTACGACAACGGAACCGCTGTCACCGATGTGTTCACACCCAATGACGATGGCAACGAAATCGACGGGATGTGGAACGACGTGGTGACGATTCGCATCGAAAACACCGAAGGCGAAGCCGCCAACGTGTTGAATATCTCTGAGGTGCGAGCCAACGGCACGTTTGTCCCCGAACCGGCCACCCTCGCCCTGGCGGCGATCGGCCTGCTGGGGCTGCGGCGGCGCAGACGGCTCGCCTAGACGCCATCGCAACACAGACACCCCGCGGGGCGGCCTTTCATCGGGTCGCCCCGTTTCATTCTCAGACGAAGATTCATCACAGATTGACCTTGACATGGCCGAGGCCGGGGGGTATATTATCCGTTATCGGCTCAGGGGTGGTCTCTGGGCCTACGCGAATCCGCGCAATGAGCCTAGCGGAGGCATCAGGTGGCCGGGATCACTGGCACATCACGCGAGCGCCGAATGCTCGGCCTGCCCCCCACCCCTCACCCTCGGCTTGTTCTGAGCGAAGTCGAAGGGGGCCCGGCTTGCCCTGAGCCTGTCGAACGGGTCAAAGGGGCCACCGACGCACCGTCACGCGGAATCAGATGTCCTATCAGTTGGATATGGGTTTCCCCTCAGTGGAGAACAAGCATGTTAAGGCACGTTGTTACTGTCGCGCTGGTGTCGCTGGCTGTGGTGACCTCAGCGGTGGGGGCGGAGGGGTTCCCGTCCGCCATCACCGAGATTGGCGACTACGAACTGGTCCACACGCTGAACATCCCCAACACGGCGGCCTACAACACTGCGGGGATCACCTACGCGGTGGATAACACCTCGACGCTGACCCGGCCGTGGGATCGCATCGCCTATTACCTGGAGCTGGACAACGGCAGCGGGCTGGAGTGGGCCTACGTCTCGACCGACGCGTTCACGCACGACCAGCGCAAGCTGGGCGTTCCCCATCGCAACACGCACGAGTACACGCACCAGCAGATCCTCTCGAACATGAACGTGTACTCCAACACGTCCAAGGTCACCACCGGCACGGGGATCGCCACCGGCAACATCGAGTTCTGGTCGACCAACTACAGCGGGACCAACTCGCTGGGCATCCCCAACGCCACCGGCACCCACGACCATGGCGACGCCTACTCAACAGGTAGCAGCCGCGCGCACTACGGGTCGATGCAGATCCACAACCACGACATCGACGGCGCCGGCGCGGGCACCACTGCCGAGACGATCTTCGCCTACAACCGCTGGGGGAACAGCGCCAGCTCCAACAGCGACCTGGGCATCGGCACTGATCCCAACACCGGCCGGGGCAACTACCGCCCCGACTGGACCTTCGCCCAGAACGCCAACACCTACTCGGTCAAGAACCTGAAGGTGCTGGTGCGCCCCGTCGAGCCGAACGTCTTCACCGACGTGCCCGAGGTCAACGCCAACGGTTACAAACTGACTCACGCCCTGACGATCCCCGACTCCGGGGCCAACTACAACACCACCGGCGTGCCTTATTCGGTGAACAACCCCGGTAACGCAGGCGGCCCGTTCGACCGCGTGGCCTACTACATGGAACTGAAGACGCCGGCCGGCACGCGCGAGTTCGCCTACGCCTCGTTCGACGCCCACACGCATGACGCCTCGAAACTCGGCGTGCCCAGCCTCAACCGGAACGTGAAGTTCCAGCAGAAGGTCTCGAACATGAACGTGGTGTCCAACTCGGCCGTGACCAACGGCACGGGTATCACCACGGGCAACATCGAGTTCTGGCCCAGCAACTACAACAAGACCGGCGTGCTGGGCGTGGGGGGCAACGACAACACGTACGACTTCGACGACGGCTCCAACGCCACGATCGGCGACGGCTACGGGTCGATGCAGGTGCACAACCACGGCGCCGGCGAGACGGTCATGGCCTATAACCACTGGGGCAACGGCGCCACCGTGCCCCAGGACCTGGGCATCGGCAACAATACCGGCACCCACCCCGACTACACGTTCATGCAGAACTCGGGCGACTACGAGGTCAAGAACATGTACGTGCTGGCCAAGCCGATCGACAACCTGGTGACCAACGTCCCGGAGGCGGCCAACTACGACCTGGTCTACAAGCTGGCCGTGCCCGGCGGGGCGAACACGAACTTCAACGCCAACGGCGTGCCGTACATCGTCGACAACTCCTCGCAGGTCACCGAGTCGTTCAAGCGCGTGGCCTACTACGTGGAGTTGCAGACCCCCGGCGGGTCGCTCGAATACGCGTGGGTGTCGATGGAGGCGTTCACCGATGACGTGACGGAGATCGGCGTCCCGGCCAGCGCCGCCGGGGGCTTTCGCCTGCAGACCACCGTGCAGGACATGAACGTGGTGTCCAATGCAGCCGGCGTGACCAACGGCACGGACCTGGACACAGGCAACATCGAATTCTGGTCGGCCAACTACGGCACGGCCAACGAGGCCGGCATCCCCGGCGCCGACGGCGGGAAGTATGACTTCGGCGATGACGTTGCGGAGGGCACCCCGGTCGGCTACGGGTCGATGCAGGTGCACAACCACGGCGAGGGCGAGACGATCTTCGCCTACAACGCCTGGGGCTCGGCGAGTCGGGTCGGCGATCTGGGCATCGGCAACAACGGCAACGGCCACCCCGACTGGACGTTCAAGGACAACGCCGGCAGTTACGAGGTGAAGAACATCTACGTGCTGGTCGAGCCGGGCCAGATCGCGTTGAGCCTGTCGGATCCGACAGGGCACATCGTGTATCAGCGGGACGGCGACAACCAGGCCGACGTGGTGGTCGCCGGCGAGTTCGGCGAGAGCCCCACGCGGATCGAAGCCCGGGCCGTGCCTCGCGACGGGTCCGGCGGCACGGCGACCGATTGGCAGGTCATCGACGCGGCGCCGGCCGGCGGGGCGTTCAGCTCGACGCTGACCCTCGAGGCGGGCTGGTACGACATCGAAGTGCGGTCGTTCGACGGGACGACGCTGCTGGGCGAACGGTCGGTCGAGAAGGTCGGCGTGGGCGAAGTGTTCATCACGGCCGGCCAGTCGAACTCGGCCAACAGCGGCGAGGTCGCCCAGACGCCCGACGATCCGCGGGTTTCGGCGTTCAGCACGGCGACCGATACCTGGCAGTTCGCGGCCGACCCCCAGCCGGTGGCCACCGGCACCAAGGGCTCGCCCTGGCCGGAACTGGGCGACCTGCTGGCCGAGGCGCTGGACGTGCCCGTGGCGTTCTGCTCGGTGGGCTGGGGCGGCACGGCGGTATCGCGGTGGGACCCGGACAACAACGACCTGTACCCGCGGATCGCCGAGGCCATCGCAGACCTCGAGGAGACCGGCTTCCGCGCGATCCTGTGGCACCAGGGCGAAGCCGACTCCAACGGTGCCGCCGGCTCGGGCACCTCGGCCGGAGACTACGCCGCCGCCCTGAAGGACGCGATCGACCGGTCGCAGGAGGACGCCGATTGGGAGGTGCCCTGGGGCGTCGCGATCGTCTCGTACAAGAACACCACGACCACGTCCGATCCTGATGTGACCGACGGCCAGTGGCTGGTGATCAACGGCGACTCGGCCGTCTTCCTCGGCGCCAACACCGACACGCTGATCGGGTCCCCCTGGCGTGACAACGATGGGGAGGGCATTCACTTCAGCGAGGCCGGGCTCAACGAGCACGCGCGCCTGTGGTTCGTGCAGATCTCGACCGAACTGATCCCCGAGCCGGCGACGATTCTTGTCATGATGGCCACAGGCCTTCCCGCTCTGTTGAAGCGTCGGCGCAGCCGAGGCTGAAATCCCGATGAACATCGGGGCTGGGAATGGGCGGGTTGATAGTGCTTCGGCGCAAGCGATAAGGCACCCGTATGTGCCTCCCGGGACGACTGAACCGGACGAAGTCCATCAGACGAATGGGTGCGGTCGGTTCTCAGTGGCACAATGGCACCCGTGCGCCGAATCGCCCGCCCCCTTGTGACACAGAGACACAGCGAACCACTGAGGAACAGAGGGCTTGAGTCAATAGAGACCCAAGAAGCCTTCAGGGCGTTTCTTCTCTGAGTCTCTCGGTTTTCTCAGCGTCTCAGGCGGTTGCATGTCGATATCTCCACTGCCACTCTCAGCCGACCGCACCCAGGCGAAGATTCTTCTAAGATAGGCCTTGACACGGCCTGGCTTGGGTGGTAAGGTACAATTGGGTCAGCCCAGGGATGGTCCCTGGGCGCAATTGATTAGCGAGACGAGTTGAACGGATGGATCGGGCGCTGAGAGCCATTTGCACAGAGGATCATCCGAGCGCCGAACGCTCGACCTCTCGGCAGACCCCTCACCTCCGGCCTGCCCTGCATAGCTCGCAGAGCGACGCAGGGGCCATCGACGCACGGTCACGCGGAAATCAGATGTCCTATCAGTCACTAATCCAAACTGCACGGGAGACGATCTCATGAGACGGCCGACAACTCTTCTTTCGGTGGGCGCAGCAGTTCTCTTCTTGAGTAACCGTTCAGGCGAAGCCTCCGACATTCAGATGACCTCGCCACTTCTGCCGA
>CAZVEV010000362.1:0-5409 GCA_964625865.1 uncultured Planctomycetaceae bacterium
CAGCTCCAGCCGACCATTACGACTCAATTCAGAGGCTCATGAAATATGCGGGTTAATCCTTCAATCCGTGTAATCCCCGCCCTCTTTCTGTTGTCTCTTGCTTTTGTTTCTGTGTTTTTCTGTTTCATTCCGTCAAGGACCTCCTGTCTTTCCTGATGTCTTGTCTCTATACCCCCGCCAGAAAGAAAGGTCGACCACCTCTTGCACGCCGCCGTCGTTTTTCTCTGGACAGAGCCGGCGAAATGCTGTAAGATTCCTGTCAGTGTCGGTGATCGTCACCGGCGCAGAGCCTAGAGGAGGCGAGGTCACCTGAGCGTCAGACGCCCCGCCTGAACGATTGTGATGGGCATCTATCCAGCCACGGGAGCTTTGGTCATCTGGTAGAAGGAGATGGCAACATGAGATTCACTTCAATTGCAGGCGTGTCGTTGGTTTGCCTGGCGCTGCTTGCCCCGTCGACGGCGAGCGCGGCGACGATCACGGCGGCCGGCGATCCGATCTTCGGGTTCTGGAACACGACCGTCGGCGGCGACAGCACGGCGTCAACGGCTGGAAACGGCGAGGGCCTGTATCCAGGCGGTGAGCCACCGGCCAAGGCGATCGACGTGAACACGGGGACAAAGTATCTGAACTTCGGCACGGGTGGCGGCAACAGCGTCAAGAGCACCACAAAGGGCGTGGGAACCGGATTCTATGTAACGCCGGCGATGGGGGCGACGTTCCTGTCCGGTATCCAGGTAGCCACTGCGAACGATGCATCGAACCGAGATCCTCTGAGCGTGTCGGTCGAAGGCGCCAACGGCGGCGATCTGACGCTCGGGACCAGTTGGACGCACATCGGGACGGTGAATCTCGGCATCGACACCGACCCGGGGCGCACCACCTACGGCCCGGAGGTCGCCCTGACCGACGACAATTCCTACACGAGCTATCGCGTCATCGTGCAGTCACAGCGGGGGGAGGATAACTCCACGCAATACAGCGAAATGGTCCTGCACGGCGATCCCCTGATGCTGCTCACCGCACCGACCGATCCGATTGAGGGGATATACAATACCAGTATCGGCGGCGACAGCACGGCGGCGGTCAGCAATACCCACTATCCGGCAGGCGAGAATCCCGGCAATGCCATCGACCAGAACACGGGAACGAAGTACCTGAACTTCGGTGACGGCGGGAGTGACGGTAACGGTCCGGACGAGGGCCTCAACAGCGGGTTTTACGTCACGCCGGCGATGGGCGCGACGACCCTGTCCCATATCCAGATCAAGACCAACAATCACGTGGCGGATCGCGACCCGCTGACCGTATCGGTCGAGGGGTCCAACGCGACCGGCACGGACCTGACGCTCGGGGCCAACTGGACCCACATCGGGACGGTGAATCTCGGTATCGACACTGACCCGGGGCGCCAGCAGCCCGGCGGGCTGATCCCCGTGAGTGACGGCAATGCCTATACGAGCTATCGCGTCATCGCACTGACCAAGCGAGGAGACAACAACTCCGTGTCCTACAGCGAGATGGAGTTGTATGGCATTCCCGAACCCGGGACGCTGGGCCTGCTGGCCATTGGCGGCCTGGGCGTTCTGAGCCGTCGGAGACGGCGCGCATAGTGACGGAGACACCGCAGACGCAACACGGGGCGACCTGAGCATCGGGTCGCCCCGTGTCCATTGCGCCAAGGCGATGCGTCCACGCGTGCACCGGACACGCGTGAGGATCGGGCGTGATGTGTGTTTGCGGATACCCCACGGGGTGGGACCCGTGGGCGTTTGAGTTGCGTCGAATCGGGAATCCGGGTCGCGGGGCGTGGAACGCCTCACAAGGTGACGGTACAATGCGATGCTCACCAACACGCGCCGCCCGACGAGGTCGGACCGCAGGCGGGCGGGATGACGCGGCCGACGCGCCGCGGGGAAGGACAGTGAAGATGACCGTATCGAAGACGTGGATGAAGGGCGCAGTGGTCGTTGCGGCGATGGCGGCGGTGGCGGGGTGTCATTCGGACACGAGCGAGACCGAGTGGGAGCCGTTTCTCGATCCCGACCTGTCGAACATGATCGCCCCCGAGGGGGTCTGGTCGGTCACCGACGGCGTGCTGACGGCCACCGAGGACCAGAACATCTGGTCGAAGAAGCAGTACACCGACTTCATCATCGACCTGGAGTTCAAGACCGACGAGGACACCAACAGCGGCGTGATCGTCCACTGCAGCGACGTGAAGAACTGGATACCCAACTCGGTCGAGATCCAGATCGCCGACGATCACGGCAAATGGGAAAAGGCGCCCACGTCGTGGCAGTGCGGAGCGATCTTCGGGCACCTGCCCGCGACGCGGCAGAAAGTCGTCAAGAAGCCGGGCCAGTGGAACCGCTACACGATCACGTGCAAGGGCAAGATCATCACGGTGGTCCTCAACGGCGAGCAGGTCTGCGAGATGGACATGAGCAAGTGGACGTCGGCCAAGACCAATCCCGACGGCAGCACGATCCCCGGCTGGCTGAACAAGCCCAAGGCCACGCTGCCCCTCAAGGGCCACGTCGGCTTCCAGGGCAAACACGCCGGGGCCCCGATCTACTTCCGCAATATCCGGATCAAGGAACTGTAGACGATTGGCGATTGGCGTTCGGGCCCCTTGCACCGGTGCGCGAATCGCCCGGGTGTAATCACCCGGGGCGAAATGCATGCATCCGGAGGAGATACATCTCATTCGTGAAACGCCCATTTAGTCCCCGGTGAATACACCGGGGGGTTTCCCGCGAATGCGCACAGACAGCGACAGCGGATATTCCAACGCATTCGTGACCCCGCATCGACCACCCCGTGTTAAACCATTGACGCGGGCGATGGGAGCCTTGTGTTCCCTTCCCGCACGGGCGAGCGAGAACGCCGTCTACTGAGATATCCTTTCAGGAGCGAAACGGCATGAAGAGATCACTGGTACTGCTGATATGCGTGATGGCGATTGGCGTCTGTGGAGCGCCGGGCATCGGTGCAGAGGCGGCCGACAAGGAAGCCCTCGGCCTGTTCGATGCGCTCAAGCGGGACATCGGCGATCGCGGGTGGTTCGAGAAGGTCGCCAAGCAGACGTATGACCCGGCGTCGCTGATCCTGAAGACCGACCGCGACCCGGCCGACGTGATTCTGCGTCGCACGGCGGTCCTGCTGGCGGATATCCGCAAGCTGCCCGGTGCGCCGAAACTGACGGCTGAGGGCAAGGCGCTGGCTGAGCTGACGGCGCGGGGCAAGAGCGTCAAGACCTCCGACGGCGCGGCCCGCGAGAAGTTGTTCATCGAGGTCCGCGCCCTGCGTCGGAAGATCGCCTTCGCCAATCCCCTGCTCAAGGGCCTCGACAAGCTGCTGTTCATCAAGCGCAAGGGATCGGCCAATCACTGCTGCGACCAGTATTTCGGCTTCAACCAGAGGACCGGCACGGGCAGCGGCGTGTACGTGCTGTCCGACGCCTTCGGCGCCGAGCCCACCCTCCGCGACGTGCTGGCCGATTCGACCGTTCAGAACGGTCGCCTGAAGGGCAAGAAGCTTGTCGGCGGGGCCTATCTCTCGCCGGAGTTGTCGTATGACGGCAAGACGATCCTGTTCGCCTACACGCAGTCGGCGGGCAAGGAGCGGTGGTCGCCCGAGAAATCGCTGCACATCTTCAAGGTCAACGTCGACGGCAGCGGGCTGGAGCAGTTGACCGACGGGAAGTGGAATGACTTCGACCCGTGCTTCCTGCCCAGCGGGCGGATCGTCTTCATCTCCGAGCGGCGCGGCGGGTTCGGGCGGTGTCATCCGCGCCCCGTGCCCACCTACACGCTCTACTCGATGATGCCCGACGGCAGTGACATCGTGCCGCTGAGCTACCACGAGACGAACGAATGGCATCCGAGCGTCAACCACGCGGGCATGATCGTCTACACGCGGTGGGACTACGTCGACCGGGGCGACTGCATCGCCCACCACCCGTGGATCACCACCCCCGACGGGCGCGACGCGCGGGCGATCCAGGGCAACTACCCGAGCAGCCGGAATGCCCGCCCGGACCAGGAGATGAACCTGCGGGCGATCCCCGGCTCGCAGAAGCTGATGTCGACGGCCGCCCCGCACCACGGGCAGGCCTACGGGTCGATCGTCACGGTTGACCCGAACGTCGAAGACGACGGGGCGATGGGCCCGCTGAAGAGGCTGACCCCCGAGGCGCGATTCCCCGAGGTCGAGCGGGGCGGATCGACGCGGTACGGCAATGCCTGGCCGCTCAGCGAGAAGTACTTCATCTGCGCGTACGCCAGTTGGGCCTCCAAGCGCGGCGGGAGCAGGAACTACGGCCTGTACCTGGTCGACTGCTTCGGCAACAAGGAACTGATCTACCGCGACGACAGGATCGGCTCGGTCAGCCCGATTCCGTTGCGTCCGCGGACAAAGCCCCCGGTCCTGCCGCACCAGACTGCGTGCGGCTTCCCGCCGGGACACCCCAAGGCGGGCACGCCCATCAGCAAGGCGCCCAAGACCGGCACGATCACCTGCACGAACGTCTACAACGGTCTGCTGCCCTGGCCCGAGGGGACGAAGATCACCGCCCTGCGGATCGTCCAGTTGTTCCCCAAGGCGACGTACCGTATCGGCGCGCCGCGGATCGGGGCGGCCCAGGAGTCACTCGCACGCGGCGTGCTCGGCACCGTGCCGGTCGAGAAAGACGGCAGCGTACACTTTACGGCCCCCGCGAGCATGCCGTTTTACTTCCAGGCCCTTGACGCGGAGGGCAAGGCCGTCCAGTCCATGATGTCGCTGACGTACATCCACCCGGGCGAGACCCTCGCCTGCCAGGGCTGCCATGAACGCCGCCACGACGCGCCGAAGGTCCTGACCAGCCGCCCGCTGGCGCTGAAGCGCGCGCCGTCGAAGATCAAACCCGACGTCGACGGCTCGTACCCGGTGTTCTACCCGAAACTGGTCCAGCCGGTCCTGGACCGCAAGTGCCTGACCTGCCACGCCGAACAGCGCAAAAAGGGCAAGAAGACGCCCAACCTGGCGGGATTCCGCAACTCGTTCAACGTGCTGATCCGCGGGGCGTACTACCAGAGCGGCAAGCCCGCCAGCAAGAAGCAGGTCCGCACCGTCCCGGGCAAGTTCGGCGCCAACGCGTCGAAGATCTACCAGATGCTCGCCAAAGGCCACAACAAGGTCAAACTGACCGACGAGGAGTTGCACCGGATCACCCTGTGGCTGGACACGAACTGCAACTTCTACGGCGCCTACCTGGAAACCGCCAAGCAGGACAAGGGCGAACTGGTCATGCCGTCGCTGCAGTAAAACAACGTGGAATGACGTAACCCAACGACGTCCGTCAGACGAGAGGGGCGCATCCCACCTGAGTAGGTAGTGTGTGCGGAGTGCTGGAACCTGGAACGC
>CAZVEV010000363.1:0-5328 GCA_964625865.1 uncultured Planctomycetaceae bacterium
AGAGCTGGCATCCCGATCCCGAGTTCTACTACAAGGTCGGCGGCGGCCCGATGTTCGACATGGGCCCCTACTACCTGACGGCCATGATCGCCCTGATGGGGCCCGTCCGGCGCGTCACCGGCTCGGCGAGGATCACCTTCCCGCAGCGGACGATCACCAGCGAGCCGAAGAACGGCACGAAGATCGACGTCGAGGTCCCCACCCACGTCGCCGGCGTGATGGACTTCGACTGCGGGGCCGTCGGCACGATCATCACCAGCTTCGACGTCTGGGGCGCCAACCTGCCGCGAATCGAGATCTACGGGTCCAAAGGCACGCTGTCCGTGCCGGACCCCAACACCTTCGGCGGGCCGGTCCGCATCAAGCGAGGCCGCGACGACTGGGAGGACGTGGAGCTGACCCATCCGTACGCAGAAAACAGCCGCGGTATCGGCGTGGCGGACATGGCCTACGCCCTCCGGTCGGGCCGCCCCCACCGCGCCAATGGCGAGATGGCCTGCCACGTGCTCGACGTGATGCACGCGTTCCACGACGCCAGCAGTGAGGGCAGGCACATCGACCTGGAAAGCACCTGCCCCCAGCCCGCAGCGCTGCCTCCGGACCTCGAAGAAGGCCTCCTGGATCCCTGATCTCCCCCACGAACACGCACTCCACACAACGCCCCGTGCGAATCACGCGTACCGCGCGAAGCAGCTTGCTTCTTAACGTCTTCCGAAAGGGAAACCCCCTTTCGTCGTCTCGGGCGCGCCAACCATAGTGAACTCACTGGCGATCCGTGTCGCCGGACGGTACGCTGGGCCGGCATGGACACCGTGACCGCCTACATCGCGCTGGGGTCGAACCTGGGCAAGCGGGCCCTTACGCTGATGCGGGCGGTCAAGATGGTCGACGACGTGTCCGACGTGGAGGTCCGGCGGATCTCGTCCCTGATCGAGACCGAACCGGTCGGCGGACCGGCCGGCCAGGACAACTACGTCAACGGCGTGGCCGAGATCCGGACCCGGCTGGCGCCGCGCGACCTGCTGGCCGCCCTGCAGGAGATCGAGACCGCCCTCGGACGCGACCGGGCCTCGGAGCAGCGCTTCGGGCCGCGAACGTGCGATCTGGATATCCTGCTGATCGGCGAGACCGTGATGGACACCGACGAGTTGACCGTCCCTCACCCGCGGATGTGCGAGCGCGAATTCGTGCTGGCCCCCCTGGCGGAGATCGCCCCGTGGGCGGTCCACCCGGTCGTGGGCAAGACGGCGGCCGACCTGCTGGATGAACTGCGCGCCGGCGAGGGCACGTGACGATAATATGACGACGGAGACTCCAGGAAAGGACAACAGTATGACGCGTTTTCAGAAGTGGTTTGCATGTGTGACGGTAATCGTTCTGTGTGGTGCGTGGTCAGTCGAGGCGGCAGAGAAGACCGCCCCCGGCGCCACCCCGAGCCCGGTGAAGTTCACCATGCAGCGGGTGGGCAGTTTCCGAAGCGAGGCGTGCGAGGTCGGCGACTTCAACGGCGACGGGAAGCTGGACATCGTCGCCGGGCCCATCTGGTACGAGGCCCCCTCGTGGAAACCGCACACGTTCCGCACACTGCGGGGCAAGGTCGACGAGAAGGGCAAGGGCTACTACGACGACTTCATGAACGTCGCGATGGACGTCGACGGCGACGGGCGAACCGACGTGGTGACCTGCTGCTGGTTTGCCAAGCAGCTCGACTGGTATCGCAACACCGGCCCCGGCGGGGGCGAGTGGCCGATGAAGGTCGTGGCCAAAACCGGCAACCACGAGTGCGGCGACCTGTGGGACATTGACGGGGACGGCAAGGTGCGAGAGATCCTGCCCGCCACGCGCGACACGCACTGGTACGAGATCGCCAAGGGCGCCGGCGGCAAGCAGGGGCTGGTCCGCCACATGGTCTCAACGCGCAAGAGCCCGTTCGGCGGCGGCGTGGGCGACGTCAACGGCGACGGGCGCCCGGACATCATCCGCCCCGACGTGTGGTATCAGGCGCCCGCGGATCCGCGTAAGGGCAAGTGGAAGGCCCACCCGCTGGCGGTGGGCCATCCGACCGACGGCAAGAGCACGCACACGCCGCAGATCTGCGTTGTCGACGTCAACGCCGACGGCCTGGGCGACATCATCACCAGCGCGGCGCACAATTACGGCATCTTCTGGTACCAGCAGGTCCGCAAAGGCGGCAAGATCACGTGGACCCGTCACCTGATCGACAAATCCTGGTCGCAGCCGCACAGCATCACGATGGTCGACCTCGACGGCGACGGCGACAAGGACATGGTGACCGGCAAGCGGTTCTTCGCTCACAACGGCAAGGACCCCGGCGCGAACGATCCCCTGGGCGTGTACTGGTACGAGTTGAAGCCTGGGGCGAGCCCCAAGTGGATCAAGCACGTGATCTCGTACGGCCAGGGCATCGGCGCGGGGTTGAGCATCCCCGTGATCGACATCGACGCCGACGGCGACCTGGACGTCCTGGTCACCGGCAAATGGGCCGGCCCCGTCCTCTTCATCAACCAGACCAAGTCCCCGAAGAAGTAGCCCGCTCTCGATGGCTGCGAAGTTGATCAGTATTACGGGCTTGCCGGCGGCGGGGAAGACGACGCTGGCGGAGGCGCTGGCGAGTGAACTGCCCGCGCGGATCGTGTATGAGGACTACGAGGGCAATCCGTATCTGGCTGATGCGTACGCGGGAGATGTCGACGCCCGCCTGCCGGCGCAGGTTCACTACCTGATCTCGCGGGCTGAGCAGTTGTCGCGGAAGACCTGGCCGGCTGACGGGCTGGTGGTCAGCGATTACGGGTTTTGCCAGGACCGCATCTATGCTGAGAACACCCTGGTCGACGCGGACTGGGACTACTACGAGTTCTTTGCCGACCGGCTGGCCCCGCGCGTTCAGCCACCGGCGGTGATTGTGCATCTCGAGGCGTCCGACACGATGCTGCTGGAGCGCATCGCACGCCGCGGACGAGACTTCGAGCGCGGAATCGATGCGGGGTTTCTCTCGACCATGCGCCAGGCGTACAATGACCTCGAGGCCCGCGTGGACTGCCCCGTCATCCGCGTCGACTGCGACGCGACGGACTTGCGGGACGCAGCGGCCCGGGCCGGGCTGATCGAGACAATACGAGAGAGCCTATGATCGTTGTCGAGCAGATAGACGCCATCCGCCGCGAGGTCGCCCGGGCGCGGGGCGAGGACAAGACCGTGGGCCTCGTGCCCACCATGGGCGCGCTGCACGAGGGGCACCTGAGCCTGATCGACGCTGCCCGCGACGGCTGTGACGTCGTGGTCGTGAGCATCTTCGTGAACCCCACGCAGTTTGCCCCGACCGAAGACCTGGCCGAGTATCCGCGCGAGCCGGAGTCCGACGGGGCGGCCTGCGAGGCGCGCGGCGTCGACGTGATCTTTGTGCCCACCGCCCGCGAGATGTACGGTTCGGGCTCCCTGACGGAGATCACGGTCAGCGAACTGTCGCGCGGCCTGTGCGGGCGAAGCAGGCCCACGCATTTCGCAGGCGTCTGCACGGTGGTGGCCAAGTTGCTGAACATCGTCCAGCCGGACCGGGCGTACTTCGGCGCCAAGGACTTCCAGCAGGTCGCGATTGTCCGCCGGATGGTGGCCGACCTGAACATGCCCGTCGAGATCGTGACCTGTCCGATCGTTCGGGAGGCTGACGGGCTGGCGATGTCCAGCCGCAACGCGCGGCTCTCGCCGGACCATCGCAGCCAGGCGGTGGCCCTGTCGCGGTCGCTGGGCCTCGCCGAGCGACTGATCCGCGCCGAGGCCCCGGCGGCCGCGTCGGTGGAAGCGACAATCCGCGGTCACCTGGCCGCAGCAGCCCCGGACGGGGAGATCGATTATATCGAGATTGTCGATCCTTGCGAACTGACGGACGTGGAGACAACAGCCCCGCCGGTGCTGGTCGCCCTGGCCGTACGGTTCGGCCCCACGCGCCTGATCGACAACGTCCTGGTGGACGCACCATCGCCGAACATTTAGCCCCCGGTGAACACACCGGGGGGCATCCGCCCGGTTGAAATCCGGCGTGCCCATGGTAGAATAGTCCGCGCCGCCCCGTCGCGGGGCCTGTGGAGAATACGACCATGTTACTGAAGATACTGCGATCGAAAATCCATCGTGCCACGGTAACCGAGGCCCGCATCGACTACGTGGGCTCGATCACCATCGACGAGGACCTCATGGACGCCGTGGACATTCGCCCGGGCCAGTGCGTGCTGGTCTCCGACATGACCGACGGCGCACGGTTCGAGACGTACGTGTTTGCGGGCGAGCGCGGCAGCGGCGTAATCTGCGTCAACGGCGCGGCGGCCAGATTGGTCAACGAAGGCGATGAGGTGATCATCATGGCCTTCACGTACATTGACGTGGACCAGACGGCGGACCTGAAGCCGCAGGTCGCGCTGGTCGACAAGAGCAACCGCCTGACCGAGAAGCTCTAATCGCCGCGCCCCCGGGGCCTCCATGCGACAGATCATCATCGATTTCGGCACGCTGAACCTGTTCAGTTTGAATCTGTCGCTCCGCATCTACGGGTACGGTCTGATGATGGTGCTCGGGTTCCTCTCGGCGATCTCGATCGCTCGCCGGCGTGCGCGTCGCATGGGCGAGAGTCCGGACGTGATGACGCAGATCGGCATCCTGTCGCTGGTCGGCGGGGTTCTCGGGGCGCGCCTGGCGTACGTGATACAGCATTGGGACCCACAATTCGCCAACGACCCGTCCCTGGGCAACATTCTGAACATCTCCTCCGGCGGGCTGATTTACTACGGCGGGCTGGTCCTGGCGAGTTTGATGGTGATCGGCTTCCTGATGATCAAGCGCCTGCCCATCCGGCGCCACCTGGACATCGTCGCGGTGAGCATGATGGTGGGGTTGGCGTTCGGGCGGGCCGGCTGCCTGCTGAACGGCTGCTGCTACGGCGGGCCCTGCGGGCATGAATGGGCCCTGGGGGCCGAATTCCCCGTCTACTCCGAGCCGCTGATCAAGCTCGACGGGCACGCCAACCCCTACAGCCAGGGCCAGGACGGACCCTCGCCGGTTTACCACCACCAGTTGCGCCGGCGCGCCGAAGCGGTCCACAAGGACGGCGCCGTCGACAGTCCGGCCAGACTCAGGAGCGAACAGCCCGTCGACGGACGCATCCGCCCGCCGCTGCAACTGGTCCATGCAACGGCCACCGATCGCGCAACGATCGAGGCCGGCGGCAAGGAGATCGCCATTCCCATGCTGCGCATGCACGCCCCGCGGGAGTTGCATGGGCTGCTGAAGAACGACCAGGTGGGCGTCGTTATGCGC
>CAZVEV010000364.1:0-5327 GCA_964625865.1 uncultured Planctomycetaceae bacterium
GAAGAAGATGCTCCGCAGTGCGGGCAGTTCGAAATGGGCGCTGCCGTCGGGCTCGACCGGCACGGTGCCCAGGACGCGGTTCAGCGTGAACGTGCCCCCCATGGACGTCGGCTCCATCGTGCCCGAGAAGTTCACCGGCTTGGGCAGGGCCTCCAGGATCAGCAACTTCTTGATGTCGCCCTTGGCTACGCCCTTCATGTTCCTGCCGATGTACACGTTCTCCAGCGTCATCGTTCCGGTGGTCTGCTTCCGGTCGATCCGCGGAGCGATGAGGCGTTCCTTCTCGCGGCTGGCTACGGGGCGCGGTTCGTGAACCCAGAGCTTCATGCGTTTGTACTTGTCGGGCATCTTCCAGAGCGACGTGTACCGTCCGTCGCCGGCGAGCAGGCCCATCTCGTGATAGTCCGCCACCAGGAACAGCTTCTCCGAAAACGGGAACGGATCGCGGAAGTTCTTCCTGCCGATCTGCCTGGCCATCGACCGGTCGTCGGGGCCGTTGGACGGGTCGACAACCGTGATGGGGCCCTCGTGTTCCTTGCGGCCGTGCCCGGGCGAGAAGCAGGCGACCACCTTCCGCGTGCCGGGGATCGGCTTGGCGTCGAGCATCACCGTGCCCGGATGCATGTTCCCGAAGTAGACCATCTGGTTCGTCCCGTCGGGGTTCATCGTCCAGAGGTGGTGGAATCGCACGCGGCTGCGGTCGATGTACTCCCATCGCTGGTAGATCAGCCGGCCGTCCGGCAGGACCCAGGGCGTGTTGTCCTGCTCGATGTTGCAGGACAGCGGGCGGATATTGCCCCCATCGCCGTCGCAGCGGTAGATGATCGCCACGTGCGTGAACCAGCAGTTGACGTAGCGGTTGCAGCGCGACGAGCAGAACGCGATCCCGCCGTCGGGCAGGTACGTCGGCTCGAGGTCGTTGAACTCGCCGCGGGTCAGTTGGCGCAGGTTCTTGCCACTGACGTCGATCTCGTAGAGGTGGTAGAACGGCTGACCGCCCTTGCGGTAGCAAAACAGGATCTTCTTGCCCGAGTAGTGCAGTTGCGGATCGCGCACGCCGCCCTTGGGGTCCTCGATCAGGTGCGTCAGCTTGCCCGTCTTGAGATCCAGCAGCGTCAGCGTGGCGTAGTCGTGGTAGTACTTCCTGTTCGTGCCTTTGCTGCTCCAGCCGAAGTTCGCATACCAGTGCCCATCCCCGTCGACCTTTCTCATGGCAAAGACGATCCTGTCGGCCTTGACGCCGGCATCGCGAAGCATCTTCGCCGCGGCAGGGCTGAACTGTCCGTGTTGGGCGGTGTCGGCGCGGGGCGCGGCATTGGCGCTTTCGCAGGCCGGCGCAAGGACACACGCGACGGAGAAGGCCAGCAGAGGAATCAGGAGACGCCGGACCGGCAGGCTGCGGGGAGCGAAACCGGAAGGGTCGGGACACATCATGTTCTCTTCCTTTCGCACGAGGGTTGACCCCTGCGCTCTTGGAGACGACAGACCAGCAGGCGAAGACGCGCTGCGTCCACCATAGATACGCGAATCGGCGTCCGAAGTCAATTTCACGCCCCCGCGACGCCTGTTCGGGTGCGGTCGTCTGGGCGTGGCCGGTGCCGCGGGGCTCGGCGCGTCCCGGCCAAGGGCGGCCAACGCCCCTGGCCGCCCTCGGCCGCTGAAAACGACTCTCACACCCTCGGTCAATCCGATCGTCGCTCAGGCCGCGGCCTCGTGCGTGCCAGAGGGTCCGGCTGAGCACGGCAGAGCCGTCCCGGGAGCCCCCGCAGGCCTCACTTGCCCGGCTTGTAGCAGACCAGTTCGTCGGTTTCGGTTGCGATGAAGACGCATCCGTGTGCGACGGCCATGCCGTCGTAGATGGGCTTGGCGTCGAGCTTCAACTCTGCAAGCTTGCTGCCGTCTTTCTTGGCGCAGATCCAGAGGTACTGCTCGCGGCTGCTCTCGAGGAGTTCGGCTTGTCTGGCGATGGTATCTCGCGTCATGTCGCCGGTCCGGAGGGTGTCGGTCGTGCCGGCGATGAGAATCTTGTCGCCGGCCAGCGCCATGGCCTTGACGTGGAGGTAGCAGTCGTTGGACCAGGCGTAGCTGAGCTTGGCGGTCGGCTTGGGCTTGCCGCCTCTTCGCTTGCCCGCGCCCTTCTTCCTGGCGGGCGGGGCTTTCTTCTTGACCGGCGCGGCCTTCGGCGCCGCCAGCGTGCCCTTGAACAGATGCGTCTCACGCTTGCCGTAGTACCCGAGGGCCGGAGACGACCTGAAGTCGTTGTTCAGCGTCTTGCGGCCGTAGCCGTAGATGCTCTCGTCGTCGCGGACCATGATTCGGCCCGAGAGGGTTCCTCTGCTTGCGCGGGCCCATCCGCCATAGGCGGAGCCCATCTTCGTGCCGTAGTACCAGTACGTCCTGTGGGCCCACGTCGCGTCGAGATAGCCGGCGGTGTTGTGCACGTGCGGCTTGAGGTTCTGCGGCAGCGCGCCGGTGATCGTGTCCCCGGCGGGCACGGCGTCGAGGTGCAACTGGAAGTCGCGCATGAAGAGCGTCTTGCCGTCAGTGGCGAGAATGTCGTTCAGTCCGCCGGGCAGGTCGTGGCCGGCATTGGGCTGCTGGTCGCCTGTCTCGGGATCGCGCGAGTAGATCCGCTTGGCCATCAGCGTCTTGCCGGTCTTCGCGTCCAGCTTGTAGAGATAGAGCCCGTCGTCGACGTAGCTCGACTTGCCGGCTGCGAAGTAGATCGCTCCGTCGAGATGCAGCACCGAGCCATGGACGGGCCATGGCGACTCGAGCTGGCCGTACACGCAGTTCTTGCGGTCGGACTTGGCGGCCCGGAACTTCCAGGCCAGCTCGCCGGAACCGGACGCCAGTGCGTAGACCCATCCGTCGCGCGACCCGATGTACACGGTGTTGCCCACGACCGTGGGAGGCGAATCGATCCGGCCGCCGGCCCGGAACGTCCAGGCGGTCTTGCCGCCGGCCCGGTTCAGTGCGTAGAGCGTGTGAGCGTCCTTCGCCGCGACGTACACGGTGTCGCCCGCAATCACAGGACTGGTGATGCCTCCGGGCAGCTTGACCTTCCAGCCCTGCGTGAGCTTCGACGCAAGGGCCGACTTCGACCCGCCGCTGCGCCGCGCATCGCCCCGGTACGTCGGCCAGTCGCCCTCGGGCGCCGCGGATCCCGGAATCGAGACGCTGTCAAAGGCCGCCCCCTTGACCAGCACGTTCCTCGGCGTCTGCCCCGCGAGGGGTGACTTGTGCTTCGGCGCGTAGGCGAAGAATCCGCTCATCTTGACCTGGATGTAGCACCCGCAGGAGTGGGGGGGCACGTAGATGAGCCCGTTTGCGGGCATGATGCCGTACTCGCAGTTGCCCCGCGTAAAGGCGTTCTGCATCGCCAGCTTGCCGTCGAAGCTGATCAGCTCCACGCCGGTGCGGCCCATGATGATGTACTTGCAGGTGGCCTTGTTTCGCCAGCAGCGGTGGTGGTGCGTCCGGGTAAACGCCGGCGCGGTATTGATCTCGTTCTTGATCTCGCCGGTGTGCACGTCGTAGGCCTTTGTGAAGTCCGCGGTATGCCTGCGGGCGTTCTGCCCGATGTACACCAGGTCGTTCACGACGAAGCAGTCCATCTGCGCGCCGTAGGCGGCCATGGCGTCCGTCGTCCACAACTGCTTTCCCGTGTCGGCTGCAAACGCCACCAGCTCGCCCTTGATGCTGGTGGAGCCGGCGTTGAAACTCCAGATGATGTTCTTCTGCTCGACCAGTTCCGTCCCAGCCGGGGCCGCCTTCGGCTTGCCCTTGGCCGAAGGAAGGTTGTCCACCGAGATCACCACGTCCTTGTACACCAGCAGCGACGGCGAGAAGTTGGAAGGCCTGGACTCGGCCGAACGCCTCAGGGACTTCCACTTCTGCTTGCCCGTGGCCTTGTCCAGCGCGATGACGCAGTTGCGTGACTGGAAGTACACCTTGTCGGCGTCCGCAGCCAGTGTCACCGGCAGGACGCCGAGCGTGTCGCTGTCCGTCTTGGTCCACAGGATCTTCCCGGAGTCCGGGTTCACGGCCATCAGGGTCTTCTGCAGCCCCGGGCGGGTTCTCTCGCGGTACATGGACTGGTAGTCTTTGGGCTCGCCCTTGAACGGGAGCACGACGAGATAGAGCACGCCGTCCTTGTGGACGATCTCCTCGGCGCCTTCGGTGCCCTTGAGCGTGCGGACCGTCTTGCCGTCCGCCGCATCGATCACCTGCACGGGCTGGCCCAGACCGAGGGACGCAAAGAGCCTCTCGCCGGCGGCGGCGACCCGACGGTTCAACTGCGTGGGCCCGGACCGGAAGGCGCGCCAGTGGTCTTCCCACTTGCCCACGTCCCGCTTCCACAGAATCATGCCGTTGTAGGCGTCCCTGCAGATCAGGTTCCACTTGGGGGGATAGTAGAAGTCCGCGGTCAGGCCTTCGTCGAAGATGTAGAACAGCTTGCCCCCGCTGGACACCAGCGCGTTGAGCGACGAGAGGCGGTCATGGCTTCGCGCCCACT
The DNA here is from genome assembly GCA_964625865.1 of uncultured Planctomycetaceae bacterium. GTDB lineage: Bacteria > Planctomycetota > Phycisphaerae > SM23-33 > SM23-33 > CAZVEV01. The sequence continues at coordinate 4,520 of CAZVEV010000364.1, forward strand.
TCGGCCCGCCTTCCCACTGGATGTGGAACGGCACGTCGACGACGGTATCGGGCGACACCGCGTTGCCGGACGCGTCGTAGAGGAACTGGCCCCAGTCGGAGGTGTCGGCGGGAACGGGCTTGGTCACTCTCTTTCCGCCGACGTACGCCACGCCGCCCGGTGCAAGCACGCGGAGGATCTCCTGGCGAGGCACGCGGGAGCCCTGGCCGGCGACCAGAAGGTTGACCGTGTCGGCGATGTAGGGCAAGGCCTTGCCGTCGAACACGTCGGCCGAGACGGGGCCGTACAGCCCTTTCTTCGCGATTGCCTCGCGGGCGGCCAGCACGGCCTTGGGGTCCGTGTCCAGGCCCTGAACGATGCAGGCCGGCGTCTTCATGCCCATCAGGGCCGCGGGGTCATCGCAGCCGATATGTACGAAAACGCCTCCGTCAACGCCGCTGTCTTCTACGAGGCCGGCCGATACTGCTCCGGCGATGGCGAGCAATGACAGGACCGAGATGCATACGTGTTTCATGGCTGTCCTTTCGTGGTCGGCCTGGGGCCGTGTCTCCGCGTGGATGCGTCACCCCATATTACTTTCTGCCTGAGTGCTTTGCCACCCGCTCCGCCGCGCAGCGCCAACCGGGGCCAATCCTGGATAGGGACGCTCCGAAGGCCCCGTGTCGCACCGTTTTTCTATAGCGGGATCTTGCCAGACCGCGCGAGGGCGTGCTACCATACGCACTGAACTCGCGGGCGTAGCTCAATTGGCTAGAGCTTCAGCCTTCCAAGCTGATTGTTGAGGGTTCGAGTCCCTTCGCCCGCTTTG
>CAZVEV010000365.1:0-5323 GCA_964625865.1 uncultured Planctomycetaceae bacterium
CGCCGCGGATGACCTTGCGGGCCGTCACGTCCATGTCGTTGCGCCCGTCGGCATCATTGTACGGATAGGCCTTGAACGACGATCGCGTCCACTCGGCGACGTTGCCGTGCATGTCCTTCAGGCCCCATGCGTTGGCGGTGTAGGATCCGGTGTTGCAGACGATCATCTGTCCGTCAGAGAACGTCTTGTCGGTGATGAACGGCGTCAGGTTGCCACGACCGGTGCCCAGTTTCTTTGCGGCGGAGGCGTCAGCGAGGTTGGCGAACTTGCCGTAGTCGCTGTCGACGGCGCCGAAGGACATTGCCGTGCTGGTCCCGGCGCGGCAGGCCCATTCCCACTGGGCTTCGGTGGGCAGGGCGATGGTCTTGCCTGTCTTGGCGCTGAGCCACTTGCAGAAGGCGTTGGCCTCTTGCCAACTGATACGGATAACCGGCTGGCCGGGCTGATTGGCAGGCCAGCCCGGGTCGCCCTGGTCCTTGCCCGCCCGGTCGATGTAGCGGCTGTCGTGGGTGGCGTCGAATGCGGCGTACTGGGCGTTGGTCACTTCCAGCGTGCCCATCCAGAACGGCTTGTCGATCTTGACCTTGGCGACCTGTCGCTCGTCAACGTCACCGGCGGCGTTGCCCATCACGAACTCGCCCGCGGGGATCAGCCGCATTTCCATCTTCCCCCCGCCGGGCAGTTCGATGGTCCGCGTGGTCTCGGCGCCGGCGTCGGTCTGCTTCTTGGCCGCTGCGGCTGCATCGAAGGGCCAGCCCGCAACGGTCGGTACGGTGATCTTGGGCAGGGCGGCCTTGGCGGGCATGATCGGCTTGACGCCCTCGGGGGGCAGGCCCGGCAGGGACTCCGGATCGATGTCCACGCTGGCGTAGACCTTCTGGAGTTCGGCGTAGCGCTTGGCCATCTTCTGAACCCGCGTCCCGCGTGCCTCGGTCCACGAGGCGTGGTACGGGATGTTCAGGTCGACCCACGTCTGGAGGCGGTTCAGCGCCTCGGGGGGCAGCTTGACGTTCTTGTGGCCCTTGGCGAGCATCTGCATCAGTTCGCTGGACGAGGAGTGGTACTCCATCGGGCGGAACATGTGGTAGTCGCTCTCGGGCCCGGGGCGACGCACGTACAGTTGCAGCGTGGTGTAGGCCGTATTGAACTTGGCGCTGCGCGAAGCGAAGTCCGGGGCGCCCTTCTTCGTGCCATCGTGGCAGCCGACGCAGTACTTATCGAGGACCGGCTGGACCTCGCGGCGGAAGCCGAACCCGCGGGCCGGACCGTTCCACGGCGTGATCTTCGCCGGGGCATTGCGCGAGGCAAGGGTGGCGGTGGGCGAGGCGATGTCGTTGGCGTTCTCGTGGCAGCCGACGCAGGACAATCCTTCGCCCGGCATGGCCGTCAGCCAACTGCGCATCAACTGCAATGCGGCGCCGTTTTCGTCCAGCGGCTGGAGCGAAATCGGCGTGTTGGCCGGCACCTGGAACATCGCCGACCCGTCGGGATAGACCGGCACGGTGCCGAGAATCCGCTTGACGTCCCAGCCGCTCTCGATGCCGAAGCAGGAATGCCCGCCCACCCCGCGATAGCCGTACGTGTACGTGAAGACACGCATCTTCTTGACCGTGCCATGGGGCACGCCCTTGAGGCCCGGGCCGTTGTAGACGCTCTGGACGTACAGAACGGCGTCCTTCATGTCCGGGTTGATCCGGCTGGGCACCACCGGCGGGGTCTTGGTCGCCCGAAGCGGGACCGGCTCGACCAGCGAACTGCCCTCGACCCGCTTGATCAGCAGCATGTTGTCGTACACGTCGGCCAGGAAGATGCCCCATTCCTTGCTGCCGCGCTGAATCGGACGGCAGGCCAGGAAGTACTTGTCGCTCAGGGGCCACGGGTGGATCCACAGCGGCCACGAGCCGTTGACCAGCCCGTCGCGGATGATCGGCTCGACGGTCTTGCCGTAGCCCGGAATCCGCTGGATCACGCCGGAGACCTCGTGGCGCCCGCGGGCGGTGTCGAACAGGACCATCTCGCCCATGCGCGGGATCCCGTGGTGTCCGCCGATGATGCTGACGAACTTCGTCGGATGGCCCGGAATCGGACGCGAGAAGAACATCGCGTTCGGCCAGAACGAGTTGCTGCCGTAGTACGAGACCTGGTTCGTCCCGTCGGGGTTCATCGACATCATCACCCGCGTGAAGTAGTGCGGCGTGTCGGTGTATTCCCAGCGGAGGTACATCACGCGCCCGTTGGGCATGACGGTGGGGCACCAGTCGTGGTCCTGCTCGAAGGCGAGCATCCGCGTCTTGCCGGTCTTGGGATTGTACAGCGACATGTTGGCCACGTGGCTGCCCCCGCCGATGCACGGGACGCCCTGCATGTTGGCCGTCGAGGTGTACATGATATTGCCGTCCGGCAGGTAGCAGGGATCGTAGTTGCTCACGTCGGTCTGCTCGGAGGGCGTGACCTGTCGCAGGCCCGTCCCGTCGGTCTTGACCTCATGGACCTGCCAGTGGTTCTTGGCATTCGGCATGGAAAACAGCATCTTCGTGCCGTCAAAGTGCAGGTCCACGTCGCCGACGAACCTGCCGCCCTCCGGCTGGTACACCGTCTTGATCTCGCCGTCGGGGCTCACCGGGGACAGGACAGCGATCTCATTGGTGTGGCCCGTCGTGCGGATCGCCGTGTTGCTCAGCCAGTTGTTGACCAGGAACTTGTCGCCCGCCTTGCGCTTGATCAGCAGGAGCTTGTCGAAGTCCATCAGCGGATTGGCCAGCAAGGCCTCACGCGCCAACGCCGTCAGCTTCTCCGCGTCGGGCGTCTTTTCCAGTTCGTCCAGGCGGGCCAGGTACTCGGCGCCCTTGGTGTACTTGTCGGGGAAGTTCGCCTTCAGGTCGGTAATCGCCCGCCGAAGCGATTCGACGGTGTAGTCCGGCCCGCTGTGCTGCGTGCCGCCGCTGGGGCGGCGACTGGGGGCGCGCCTGAGCTTGGTCAGCCCCTCGATATGGAAGGTCATGCTCGACCCGCCGCCGTTGTTGTGCACCTTGAACAGGAGGCGGTTCTCGCCCTTGTTGAGCGCCAACTTGGCCTTGGTCTTGTCAGGGCTGGTCACGGTCTTGACCAGCACGATCCGCTTGTCATTGAGCCAGACTGCGCACCCGTCGTCACTGCCGAAGCCGGCGGTGACCGTGATGGCCGCCTTGGCCGTGATCGTCCGGTAGAAGTACTGCGACGAGGAGTTCGGTATCCTCAGACCGTTTCTCACGCCGTCTCGCAGCTTGGGCTGGGCCGTCCAGATGGGCTTGCCCTTGGCGTCCTTGACGGCGAGGTTGACCTGCTTCTCCGCGAAGAGGATATCGGTTACGCTCCTGGTCTTGATCGGCGCGCTGACGTACCACGTGCCCAGTTTGACCGTCTTCCTGGGGTTGGGTGCGGCCGCTGCGGTCAGCGGTCCGAGAAGCATCGCTGCCGCAAGGCAGGTCAGCAGGATCGTGCGGTAGCGACGTGTGGACAGGCGATTCATGTTCATTGCAGGGGTCCCTTGTTATGTTGTGGGATCGAACCGGTGATGTTCACGGAAACTCCATAATAGTCTAGTATAACTCGGCAAGTGAGTCGATGTGCCGCCATATCTTCGCGGTCTTTTCGGGTGGCGGATTCGGTTTTCCGTGCAGGATTGAGCGGCAGCACACGTTGGACTGATGAGGTCGCAGCGCTTCGCTGATGTGCAGCGGCCATCGTGACTGTGCAGGCAAACGCCCACGGGCTCCGCCCGTGGGATATCGGCGAACGGAATCAGTGTGGTCCGGAGACCGAAACCATGAATGAACGACTGAACCTGACGACGAGATGGATCGCGACGTCCCTGACGGTTGTGCTTGCGACCCCCCTTTGCGGACGCGCCGTCGAGAAGCCCCCCTCGCCGGTTGTCGACACCGGCCAGATCCGCTGCTACGCCAACGGCCCTGAGATTACCTACCCCAAACCGGGCGGGGCCTACCACGGGCAGGACGGACAGTATGCCGGCAACACGCCGGCCTACAAAGACAACGGCGACGGGACGGTTACCGACCTCGTGACGGGGCTGATGTGGCAAAAGGCGCCGGACGTCGTCAAGCGCACCCAGGACGACGCCGAGACCTACGCCCGTTCGCTCAAGTTCGCCGGGCACGACGACTGGCGCCTCCCCACGATCAAGGAGCTGTTTTCGCTGGCCGACTTCCGCGGGAACATGCGCACCCGCACGCCGTACATCGATACGACGGTCTTCACGTTTGTCTATCCCAAAGCCACCCAGGGCGAAGCAGGCCGGCCGGGGCGGCGCGACATGGACGCGCAGTACTGCTCGTCGACGCGATACGTCGGGATCACGATGGGGCGGGACCGAAGCGCGTTCGGGTTCAACTTCGCCGACGGACGCATCAAGAGCTATCCTCTGCACGCCAAACGCTACGTGCGCTGCGTGCGGGGCAAGAGCGGCTATGGCGAAAATCGCTTCCGCGACGCCGGCGACGGCACGGTCGTCGACGAGGCGACGGGACTGATCTGGCAGAAGGCCGACAGCCGCAAGCCGATGAACTGGACCCAGGCGCTGGCCTACGCCGAATCGCTGAAGCTGGCCGGGCGCGACGACTGGCGCCTGCCGAACGTCAAGGAACTCCAGACCATCGTCGATTACACCAAGGCCCCCGATGCGACGGGCCGGTCTCGCAGGGGGCCGGCAATCGACGACGTGTTCGGGTTGACTGAGACCGAGTCATGGTTCTGGTCGAGCACGACGCACGTTGAAAACGGCGGGGCGTACTACGTCTGCTTCGGCCAGGGATTCTCGGCCTGGACGATCCGCGGCAAGAAGATGAACGCCCACGGCGCGGGCGCCGTCCGCAGCGATCCGAAAGAGGGCGACCCGATCCGCTGGCCCGACGGCAAAGGGCCCCAGGGCGACGAGATTCGCATCCTCAACTACGTTCGCTGCGTCCGCGGGGGCACGGCGACGCCGCGCACCAAGGGCCCGCCCGTCAAGGCAGGCGGCCGCGGATCGCAACGCGGCGGTGATCGCCCGCCCGCCCAGGGCGGGTCCGACCGGTTCGTCCGCCGGCTGGACAAGAACGGGGACGGCAAGGTCTCAAAGGCCGAGTTCGACGGCCCCAAGCACCACTTCGATCGCCTCGACCGGAACAACGACGGCTATCTCAGCGCCGACGAAGCCCCGAAGGGCCCGCCCCCCGGCGACGGTCGTCGCGGTCGTCCGGGGCCCGGTTCAGCGAGCGGACGTCGCCGGCGTCCTAGGAGCCTGTCGGAGAACCCCGCAACCTGGAGTTTCTAGTCTGGGTGTCGT
>CAZVEV010000366.1:0-5320 GCA_964625865.1 uncultured Planctomycetaceae bacterium
GGGGATGAGCAGACCGGACACCGGGACGGTCCCGGTGGTCGGGATAACTTGGTCTTTGTGTGGGTGCGATTCCCACCCCTCAGGTGTTGAGGTGACAGCGTGTCCCCCATAGCGGCGGGCCCGACGACGCTCAGGCCGTACAGGACGAACTCACTGCTCCGATCTCAACCCCTGTTCGACAGGACGGCCCCGACCCCGGTGTCGGCCAGACCCTCAACCCAACCTTATCAATAACCCTCACCGAGGAGGTGAACGATGCGTAACACAACCGCACGAAAGACAGACCACTGTGTAGACGAACCCACGAACCGCCCCCATACGCTGACCCTGAGAACGAGGACTGCAGCACCGGTACAAGGTAACCGCGAGACCGGAAACAACGTTCAGCCGATGACGTTCCTTCCCGGGAATCCACCGGTGCCCTGTCCCGAACTGCTGACCGAGTCCGAGGCTATCCGTTATCTCCGCCTGGATACGATCAACATCCAGCACCCGTCCCACACGCTGCGGCGATACCGCGACCAGGGCCTGTTGCGCGCGACGCAGGTCTCCAAGAGCCTGTTCTATCGGCGCATCGAACTGGACCGTTTTCTGGAGCGAATCACCGATGAGAATCCACGATGAGACCCGGCGCACCGCAATGGACCGGGTTCCGTCTCACCAACGATGCCCCCACCGGGTCACACTACAGGGAGGGTGTCCACCGCGGCCCCTCCCTGCGGCCCACAGGGCCGTCAGTGGCGATGGCCGAACGGCAAGGGCAAGGGGGATGAAATGCTTGAGAAAGTGAACCTGTGCAAGCAGACAGTGAAGAAGCCCACCGGAAAGGAGTACGTTTACTGGGTGCTGCGGTGGCGTGATGTGACCGGAAAGCACCACGGCAAGAACATCGGCCGCATCGGCACGATGAGCAAGAGGAAGGCGGAGAAGCTGCGGCAGGCCAAACAGGTCGAGCTCTCGCGAAACACCGGCAGGCGTCGCGTCCCGTGCACAATCGGCCTCCGGGAGTATCTCGACATGTACTACGCGGCACGCACGGGCGAACTGGCCCCTGGAACGATGAGGCTGCACAAGCAGACGGGCAGGTATCTGCGAGCGTTCTTCGGCGAGGACCGGACGCTCGACAGCATCGAGCGGAGAGACGCCCGTGCCTTTAAGACGGCCCTGGCAAACAACGAATTGAAGCATGTCAATAAGCGGCAGCGCAAGATAGTAACGGCAACGGTCAATCTGCACATCCGCAACGCCCGGGTCATCATGGGCCTGGCCGTCGAGGACGAGTTGCTGTTGTACAACCCGTTTGACCGACTTGCCGGAGCCGTCCCTCCACCGAAGCAGTGGCATTACGTCGACATGGACGAGTTTGCCAAGATACGCAAGGCCGCGCCGGACGCGTGGGCACTGCTGCTGGATCTGGCCCGCTATGCTGCCCTCCGCCGTGGAGAGGCGTTGAATCTGCGGTGGTCGAACATCGATTGGAAGCGGTCCCGCCTGACGGTCATCGGCACGGAGGATTGGCAGGTCAAGGACAAGGACAGCCGTACGGTCCCCGTCTGCCCGGAGCTGCGTACGTCCCTGTCGCTGGCGTTCAAGCAGGCCGGGAAGGAGGCGGTCAATGTCATTCCCCCCGGATCAGTAAACGTCAAGAACATCAGCCGGGACTTCACCGTGGCCTGCCGCCGAGCCAAACTCACCCGGTACGCCAAGCCCCTCCACACGCTCCGAAAAAGTTGCATCACCGACTGGGCCAGCCGCTTTCCGATGCACGCAGTGAAAGAGTGGGCCGGACATTCAAACACCGAGACCACCAACCAGTACTACCTGCAGGTCAGTGAGGCCGATTACGAGGCCGCCGCGAAGCAAAGCTTCCGCGTTTGTACATAACTTTGTGCATAACTCCCCGAAAATGGACATGAACAAGAAGATGCCCGGACTGCTAAGTCCGGGCATCTAAACTACTTCAAGAACAGCGGGCGATCGGATTCGAACCGACGACGTTCAGCTTGGGAAGCTGAAATCAGATAGTTCTAAAGGCTTGCCAAATCAGGACAAAGGGTCTGACTGCGCCGCCGCTTGTACCAACGCTTGCACCAAGGAGGGCGAAAATGGGCCGATTCGGGCCAATCGGCTGCATGCCATCGCCGATCTTCTGGCCGACCTGCCCGAGGCCGAACGGCGGGACGTGATCGCCGAACTCGCACCAACGGACCGGGCAGTCATCGCCCGGCTGCTGATCCATTCGGAGCACGGGAAGGGCACGTCATGATTCTCGAATGCCAGGATGCGCCGCCAGACCTGCCGAGACGGCAGGTTTCACGCGACAGACGCGACCGACACCCCCGTAAAGACCCTAGAAGGCCGACCACGGCCACTATCCAAGCCTCGAGGCGCGGAAGACAGGAATGGCTGTAAGGAGACGAAGAATGAGCGACGAACACGATCTGACAAAGACACCACCGGACCGGGGAGAAGACAGAGAACTGAGCGACCGACATCAGGCGTTCCTCGATGAGTATATCACCAACGGATTCAACGCCACGCGAGCGGCAATAGCGGCGGGTTACGCAGAGTGCTCCGCATCCGTCCGTGGCCATCTTCTTATAAGAAACGATAAGATAAGAGAGAGAGTCGATGCCTATTTGTCTAAACTCGGCGCCAGCCGCGACCGCGTGCTCGCCGAGATGGTGGACATTGCCATAAACACGGACATGGCGGATTTCGAGCCTCTTCTCCGAGGAGAGATGAACCTGGCGCAGTTGAACGCGTCCGGCGTCGATACACGCAAGATCAAGAAGCTCAAGGTTACTCGGCGGGTATCGGGGAAGGGTGACGATGCGCAGGTGGTCGAGGACGTGACAATCGAACTCCAGGACGCACAGGCCGAGCGTGACCGCCTGGCCAAGGTGCTCGGGCTGTACAGGGAGAGCGAGCGGGCCTCGGCGCCGCAGTTCGACATCGATGCTCGGACGGTGGCATTGCTGGCGCAGCCAGCGACGGAGAGCGAGAGAGCGGTCAGGGAGATGCTGATGTTGGAGTACGCTGGCCCGTTGGAGGAGGAGGCAGAATAAACCTGCTCAAAGTGAGCAGGTTTCTAGGCAAATTGAGAAGGCGCACCAAAGCATCAAAGTGATGCTTCGGGGATTCTAAAGGACTTACGAACAAAAAGGACCAAAAGATAAAAGAGAAAACTTGCAAAACGTGTCGGCATTGCGTCAAGAACGACGGCGTCTGTGAAGATGACCGGGCGGGGGAATGCTTGTCCCGGCAAGCAGATTCCTCGCGAGTAGTGCAGCATCGGTCTAGGTGACCACTGACGCCGCGCCGCAAGAGTGTACGGCGACAGGGCGTTATCGACCACAGGTGCACGGGCGCACGCGCATCGTACAGTACCAAGCCCGTGCGATTGCCCCAACGCGGGAATGCAACGGGGCGACCCGGCGAAGGGCCGCCCCGTGAGGTGTCTGTGGTGCCGTCGCGTCTATGCGCGCCGTCTCCGCCGCAGCCCCAGCAGGCCGACGGCGGCCAGGGCGAGGGTGGACGGTTCGGGGATGTACGGGGCGAAGGCAACGTTCGGGACGTCGGAGGGCAGCGTCACGTAGGCGGTGTTCTCGAAGTCGGCCCGGGCGATGGGGACAGCGGCGCTGACCGGTTGGGTCCATTGAAAAAACGCTGGCGTGTCGATAGCGAGGGTCATTGTGAACTGGTCGATCCCGGCGGCGACCTCAACGAGGTTGGCCAGCGGGACATCGAGTGCGAGGTGGATACGCGAAACCGGTCAGCCCCCTGGATTCGTCTCTGCTACACCACGAAGCGGTCCGGGGACGCGGTGGACTACCGGATGAGCCTGACCACTACGCCACTGCCTTGGGGCGGAGAGCGATGGTGGTTTGTCTGTCCGCTCGTCGGCGGCGGAAAACCCTGCCGGCGTCGATGCGACAAGCTCTACCTGCCGCCCGGCGGACGGTACTTCGGCTGCCGCCGCTGCCACGACCTGACCTACCAGAGTTGCCGCGACAGCCACCAACTCGACACATGGTACGCCGACATCGGTAAGCGGTTCGGCGTACCAGGGGAAGTCATTCGCATGATGTTCACCGGCAGGTAGCAATGGGACTCCGATCGCCGCACGTCAAGGCTCGCCTTCTGTGCCCCACTTGCGGCTCTCTGGCCAGACCGTGCCAAGGGGGTAGGTTATCCTCGTCTTCTGCTCGGCTGCCTTTTCTGGCGCACCAGTGTCTTGTCGATCCGGGCCTCGCTCGGTATGATTAGTGTGTCTGGCTGGGAATCAGGCGACGGGATGACACATGACCCTACTTGCTGAAGGACAGATCGTCAGCGATACGTATACGGTTGAACGGTTTCTTGGGGAAGGTGCATTCGCCGAGGTATATCGCGTCCAGCATCGATTCCTCGGGCGTCAAGCGATGAAGGTGCTGAAACTCCCTGGGGCTGATCTTGAGGAGATCGAGTCTCTCCTGGCCGAGGCTCTGCTGCTTTCTCGCATCGGCCACCCGAACATCATCCGGGTCTTCAACGCCGACATTCTTGACGTCAACGATGCCCGTCACGGCTTCTTCACCATGGAACATGTTGCCGGAGGAAGCCTTGATCGGCTCTGGCGGTCCTACGGGGACGCGATGATGCCCGTCTCCGAGGTCGTTGACATCATGAAACAGGTGTGTGCCGGTATATCCGTGGCGCATGGGGAAGATCCGCCCATAGTTCACCGCGACATCAAGCCCCAGAACATCCTCGTGGGATACGACGGCGCCGGGCTTCGAGTCCGCGTCAGTGACTTCGGACTGGCCAAGCAGACGAATCCCCTGACGCTTCTGGTCAGCGCCAAGGGCACTCTGGGCTTCAAGCCGCCGGAGGCCTTCGAGAACCAGGACTCGCCGGCTGCTGACGTATGGGCGATTGGCACGACCTTCTACCTCCTCCTGACCGATGCCCTGCCATATCCCGATCTGGACAGGCGGGATATCGCGGATGCCAGTCGCTTCGTCAGACCGTTGAGGTCCGCGAGCATCTACAACATCGCCGTCGATCCGGCATTGGATGCCATAGTGTCTCGCTGCCTCGCCGTGAGCCCTGCCGACCGCTACCAGAAGGCATCGGCGCTGCTTGACGAACTGGCCCGGTGGTCTCCTGATCGTCCCTTGACGATGCCCCCCTCCACGAGTTCTCCTAACGGCGAGGAAGCCAAGAGCATCTTCGGGCAACGTCCGGCGTCCGATCAAGACGCAGCAAGGCAGATGCTCCAGGACGCTCTGGCGGCGGCGAAACGACCCGGCAGTCTCATGAGCGCTGCGGACTTGCT
>CAZVEV010000367.1:0-2849 GCA_964625865.1 uncultured Planctomycetaceae bacterium
CGACTCGCAGCTCTTGCGCTGCATGTTGGTGTAGATCCGGCTGGCGGCGTTTTCTCCGACCTGCACGTCCACGAGCCTCGGCGCGCGCCCGGCCTCGGTCAGGGCCGCGGCATCGGCGGCGACCTGCGCCTTGATCTCGTCTGCGAGGGCGTTTCCGTCAATGATCTGTGCTGACATGGTCTGTCCTTTCTTCATCCAGTATCTGCCGCATCCTCGTCGCGGCAGGTGCGTCGATCGTGCCTTTTCTCTGCGCCAGGGTTATCGTCTGTCTCGCGGCGGCCAGATACAACTCCCTCACGCCGGCTTCCGCGCCTCCCAGCGCCCGCACGTGGCGGGCAAGCGTCTGTCCGTCGCCCCGGGCCACCGGGCCGGTCAGGGCCCGTGCGGGACCCATGGCGATGATATTGTCCGCCGTGGTCCTCACCAGCGGCCCGACGGCCTCAAGGGCCGTCTTGCGGTCGATGCCCGCGGCCTCGAACATCGCCAGCGCCGCGTCCATCAGCGCCGCAAAAGCGTTGCATGCGGTCGCGGCGGCCGCATGGTACAGCGCCTTGCTCCCCGACGCCATCGTCACCATCCTCCCGCCGATCGCGTCGACCAGTTCGCCCGCGCGGGCCAGGGCGGCCTCGTCGCCTTCGCAGAAGACGAACGTCCCGTCAAAGGCCTCGACGGCGCTGTCAACGGTGGCGAAGGTCTGCAGCGGATGTATTGACGCGACGGCGCAGCCGCACCGGTCTCGGGCGGCTGACAGGGCGCTGCTGTCCAGCGCGCCGCTGCAGTGGACGACCGACGCCCCGTCGGCAAAGGCGCCGGCGGCGGCCAGTTCGTTGCACACGTGTTCGATGGCGGCGTCGCTGACGGTCAACAGGACGAGTTGGCCGGCCCCGGCGGCCTCGACGGGCGTGCAGGGGCGAGCGCTGGGCCCGATACGCTCGGCCGCCGCGCGGGCCTGAGCCGGGCGACGGGCACCGACGGCCAGGCTCCCGACTCCCGCGTGGGCCGCCAGCACGCCCAGTGTCGTGCCCACCTTACCCGGCCCGATGATCGCAATGTCCGCCAGTTGGGTCATTCTCGCCTCGTCCCCGCCGCGGTCGAAGCATACGCCCACGCCCCCCCGACGGTCAAGGTTACCTCGCTGGGCGGTGGTGTGCGGTCTGGTTTCTGTCATCCCGGCGCGTCGGGACAGAGGAAGACGGGGGAAGACAGAACGCACGTTGGGATGCTTCAGAATGGCGTACCGTTTAGCGGTCGATCGTCAGATCGACTTCCGTCGTTTGGCGGTGTTTGGCGAAACGTCCGTCACACGGAGACAGAGCGACAGTCGCAGCGCGCGGCGCCGCACCACAGAGGTCGATCTGACGATCGACCGCTAAACGGAGAACAGACGACAGCGTCTTGGTCACGGGCGAGACGCCCGTGGTACACCCCGTGCATCTGACGCCTTGCTCCATTCGCGGCGGCGCGGTAAGGTTCGCCCATGCCAGTGACGAAGAACAGGATCGAGAAGAACCTGGCGGGCATTCGCCAAACCATCGCCGACGCCTGCGCCCGTGTCGGGCGCCAACCGGCCGACGTGACGATCGTTGCGGTGACCAAGGCCGTCGAGCCCGACGCGATCAAGAGCCTGATTGGCACCGGGGTGGTGAATCTCGGCGAGAACCGGGTGGCGCAGCTTGTCGAGCGCAAGGACCTGGTCGACGCATGGATGCGCCGCCGGCGCACCGAGACGCCGGTGCCGGTCAGGTGGCACATGATCGGGCACCTCCAGCGGAACAAGGTCAAGGCCGTCCTGGGCGCCGACGCGGTGATCCACTCGATCGATTCGCTCAGGCTGGCCGAGGAAATCAACACCCGCTGCGAGCGCGACAACCGCGTCGCCAGCGTCCTGCTCCAGGTCAACTGCAGCGCCGAATCGCAGAAGCACGGCGTGGCGGTGGGGGCGGCGGCCTACCTGGGCGAGTTGATCTCTTCGATGAAGCACGTGCGGCTGGCCGGCCTGATGACGATGGCGGCGCTGACCGACGACCCCGAAACCACGCGCCCGGCCTTCACGCGACTGCGCGAGTTGTTCGAGGAGATGCGCCACAACGGCGTGGGCGGCGAGACGTTCAAACACCTGTCGATGGGCATGAGCCAGGACTACGCCGTCGCCGTCGAAGAAGGCGCCACGATCCTGCGGATCGGCACGGCGCTGTTCGCCGAGTCGTAACGGAGTTGGCCATGAGAGACATCATCCGCCAGAGGTTTGACGAGTCGTTGGCCGTGTTGGCCGCCACGCGCGACGCGCTGGCCGAGCCGCTGGCCCGGGCGGTCGAGATGGTTGTCGAGGCCTGCCGGGACGGCAGGGGCGTGCTGATCTTCGGCAACGGCGGGTCGGCAGCCGACGCCCAGCACATCGCGGGTGAACTGGTGGGGCGATACCTCCTTGAACGCCGCGGCATCCGGGCGACGGCCCTGACGACCGACACTTCCACACTGACCGCAGTGGCCAATGATTACGGCTTCGAGCGGATCTTCGCCCGGCAGATCGAGGCCCTCGGCGCCGCGGGCGACGTGGCGGTGGCGATCAGCACGTCGGGCAACAGCCCCAACGTGGTCGCCGCCCTGGAGACCGCCCGCCGGATCGGGATGAAGACGATCTCCTTCACGGGCCCCGGCGGAGGCGCGTGTGCCGACCTGTCCGACGTCCTGCTGGCCGTCCCCGCCGGCGACCAGCCGACCCCGCGAATCCAGGAATCCCACCAGGTCCTGTACCACACCCTCTGCGAACTGGTGGAAGCCGCCATTGCTGGTTAACTGGTTGACTGGGAACGACTGGGTGCCGTTTCGGGCCGTTACCAATCCACCAA
>CAZVEV010000367.1:2859-5315 GCA_964625865.1 uncultured Planctomycetaceae bacterium
CGTTGGGACATTCGCGACAACGTGGTTGCTCCGCTTCGCTTCGCAGCCCACGGCACCCGCGCCCGCGCCGTTTCGGGCCGTTACCAATCCACCAATCAACCAGCTCAGTCGTCGCAGATCAGCAGGAAGTTCTTCATGTCGGCGCGGGGGCGTTTCTTCAGCAGGGCGTGGATCGGCTCGAAGGTCTTGATGATCTTCTGGTAGTCGGCGTCGTCGGTTGACGCGAAGACCGCCTTGCCGCACTTCTCCGTGCCGCCGGCTTTCTTGGCCAGCGGGGCCAGCAGGAAGTTGTTGTTCTCGGGCTTCATCACACGGGTGTAGAACTTGCGGGGGATGCCTGTCTTGTGACAGCTCGCGCAGCGGCGCTTCGCTACGTCGTTCAGCGTCGCGTCCAGGTCGTGCGGCATCATCCGGCGGGAGCCCAGGCGGGCCTTGTGGTTCGACGACGACGTGCCGTAGTACGGGACGTTCAGATCGATCCAGAGGTAGACTCTCCTGCGGTCGGCCTCGGGCACCTTGACCCGCGGCTTGCCGTCCTTGTCCGGATGCCCCGTGCGGATGATCTCGGCCAGCTTGCTCGCCGGACTGCCCCAGCGCCGCGGGGCGATCTCGAGGGTGTTGTGGCCGGCTCCGTTGATGGTCCATATCCACTCGGTGTACGGGCTCATGCCGCGCTGCTTGTCGTACTTGGCGCCGGACGGACTGCCGTGGCGGATCCAGTTGCGCTCGGCCTGCGTGCCCGTGCGGGCCAGGATGTCGTACGAGACGTTGAAGAAGTCCGTCATGTCGCCGGTCAGATCGATGTTCTTCGGCTGTTTACGCTCGTTGTGACACTTGATGCAGTTGCGGTCGAACACGCCCTGGACGACCTGGCGATAGCTGAAGCCCTTGACGCCCCAGGCCGGGGGTTGCAGTTCCTGCGGCTTGCGGCGGATGGCGACCTTGCTCGGTCCGGACGAGGCAACCGAGTTGCGGTCAGCGTGACAGCCGACGCAGCCCTGGACCTCGCCGGGCATCAGGTGCGTAAACGATCGCATCCGCTGCAGGGCGCGGCCCTCTTTGTCCAGGGCGAGGAAGTAGATGGGCACCTCGGAGGGCACCTTGAACGCGGCGCTGCCGTCGTCCTGGACGTCGGCGAAGCCCCAGACCTTCTTCGCCGCGTACGTCGCGCCGCACGAGACCAGCGGGAACTGGAAGCCGAACACCGCGATGTTCCGCATGCCGCGCCCGTGGATCCGCTTGTTGTTCTGCGGCGTGTGCGTGCTCTTCTCGACTTCCTGCACGACCGCGATCTGCTTGATCTCGCCCCGCTTGACGTGCGGCTCGAGCCCGTTGTAGACGTCCTGCATGAACAACGTGGCCCACGCGCCCGAGACGCTGCCGTCTTCGGGCAGGTCCAGCTTGGACCTTGCCAGCAGGGCCGGGGTCTTGGTCTTGCGGACGGGCATGGGGCTGTAGTAGCCCATGCCGCCCTCGGGGCCCAGCAGGGAGATCGCGTTGGCGTCGAAGTCGCGCAACTGGATCGTGCCGCCCTTCGAGACCAGGAAGCGGCTGGCACTGATGGCGAAGGGCTTCTCGTACTGGCCGCGAACGCGACAATCGAGCATCCCGTTGCCCCACGGCCCGCCGCCGATGCGATGGGCGTAGATGTTGATCTCCGGCGTGAGGTTTCGGACGGCCTCCGGGGCGTTGGCGCCCTTGGACGGGTCAATCGCGACGATCCCGCCCCTGCACGAGCCGTTGTGGTTGGTCGCCGTCGCGATGACCTGGTTCCGCGTGCCCGGAATAGGCTGGGCGTCCATGAACGTGCCCGGCGAGATCACCCGGTTGCCGTAATACCCGCTGAGCCCCGTCCCGTCCGGCTTGATCGCCCAGAGGCTCTGGATGGGGCACGCGGCGCGGTCGACGTATTCCCACCGCGTGTAGATGATCCGCCCGTCGTTCAGGACCGAGGGGGTGAAGTCCATCAGGTAGTTCGCCGACAGCCGCACCTGCTTGGACCCGTCGGCCTCCATGCGATACAGCACGGGCGAGGTCACGACATAGCAGTACGCGTAGGCGGGCTTACGGTCGGAGATAAACGCGATGCCCCCGTCCGGAAGCCAGCAGGGGTCGAGGTTGTTGTACGAGCCCCCGGTCAACTGCTTCACGCCCTTGCCGTCAATGCCGATCGTGAAGACCTGGTAGTTGCTCTTCTCCTCCTTGTACCGCGAGATGTCCTCGATGTAGGCCACCGGATTGGACCCCACGTGCCCGCCGCGCCGCAGCGCGAAGACCACCCGCTTGCCGTCATACGACAGGTCCGCCGTCGTGATCATGCCGTCCCCGGCGTCATAGATGCACCTGGTCTTGCCCGTGTCGGCCGAGTAGATGTACAGCCCGCCGCCCGGACGGAAGCCCTCGACGTGATAGACGTACACGTGCGAGATGTTCAGCGGCTTGCGCTTGACCAGCAG
>CAZVEV010000368.1:0-5306 GCA_964625865.1 uncultured Planctomycetaceae bacterium
CCGCATCCCCCCATCTGTTACCCTCATTTGAACCACGCCGGAAAGTGTAAAGCATCGTAAAGCGCCCCGGGGGCGGACGGATACGGGCCGTTTCGCCTCTGTCACCAGTCAACCAGCCAGCCAATCAACCAATTAACCAGAAATTCTCACTTGCCCATGCAGATCAGCTTTCCGTTTTTCAGGGAGATGAAGAGGTGGCCGTAGGCGGCGGCGGCGCCGTCGAAGACGGGGTCGCACTCGAGTGTGTGTTCGGCTGTCCGCTGGCCGGTCTTGGCCGAGTAGATCCGCAGGACGGCGGGCAGGGCGCCGGCCGTGCCGCTGGACTTCGCGCGGCCGGACTTCAACTCGATCTGTATCGCGTCGAGGCGGCCGGCGAGGCAGAGGCTCTTGCCGGCAAGCACCATCGCGCGAGGCTGGAAGGCCTCCTCGATGGTCCACGACGGCCCGGATGCGTCGCGCCGGCGGCTGGCGCTGGAGGCGGTGATCTTCGAGCCGACCGGGAAGAACTCCTCTTCGAAGCGGGTGAACTTCAGGTGGAGATGGCCGTCCTGCTTGTACTTCTTGTACTGGCTCTTGCGCTGGTGCTTCAGGCGCGTGTACGGATTGACCACGGAGTAGGCCGCCTTGCCGTCGTGCACAACGAGTTGCCCGGCCGCGGAGCCGAACTTCCAGTCCAGGCGGTGGAACCACGTGTTGTCGAGCAGGCCGGTTATCGGCGTGATGGTCCCGCCGGCGCCGCCGCCGGTCAGTGTCTTGTTCATGCGCACCTGGCGCATCGTGATGGTGTTGCCGTCGGAGAGCAGGATGTCGACCAGCGCCCCGGTGGGCCTTGGGCGTCTGACCTTGGGTTTGCCCTTGCCCCTCGCCTTAGGCTGCGGAGCAGGGGCGACGGCGGGGGTGACCGGCTCGGTCCAGTGGCCCGACGCGACGAGGCGGCTGTGAAGCTGCTTGCCCGTCCGCACGGCCAGGCCGTACACGCGGATGCCGCCGTCAAGGAAGCTCGATCGCCCCGCGGCGAAGTAGACGACGTCGTCGACGACCAGCACGCTGCCGCTGACGGCCAGCGGGGACTCCAGGCGGTTCTCCGAGCCGATCCGGCGCTCGATGCCCGAGACCTTGAACCGCCACGCCAGGGCGCCCGTGGCGGCGTCGAGGCAGTAGACCGACCCGTCACCGCTGCCGAAGAGGCACAGGCCCGCGCCGATGGTGGGGGGGGAGTCGACGGGGCCGTTGGCGCGGAACGTCCACTTGGGCTTGCCGTCGGCCCGGGCCAGGCAGTGGACCGCGTAGGCGTCCTTCTCGGCGACGAAGACGCTGTCGCCGGCGACGACCGGGGCGGAGATCCCCTCGCCGACCTTGACGGCCCACTTCCGGGTCAGTGCCGCCGGCACGTCGCAGGCGGCCGACCCGCTACGACCGATGTTGCCCCGATACGTCGGCCAGGCGCCCGATTGCGGACTGCGGATTGCTTGCCCTGAGCCTTGTCGAAGGGCGGATTTCGGATTTGAGCCGAAGGCCGGACCCCTTTCGAGGACGGACGTGATCTCGACGTCGTCCATCGAGTTCCGCTCGGCCAGGGCGAACAGGCCGTTGATCTGCACGCTGGAGTAGCACTGGCAGGGATCGGGCGGGACGTAGATGTGGCCGTTTGCGGGCATGATGCCGTACTGGCAGATGCCGCGGACCCACTGGTTGGTCGCGCCCTTCTTCGTCTTGAAGTCGATCGGCTGAATCCCGCTGTGCCCGATCAGCACGTAGCGTTCGGTGGCCTTGTTCCGATAGCAGCGGTGGTGGTGCTGGTTGCGGACGAAGGGCATCTCGTCGACGACCTTGCCCGTGCGAATATCCACCGCCACGCCCGTCTTGCCCTCGTTGATGAAGTCCGTCCGCGGGATCGAGATGCCCGTCCGGACGATCCCGTCGGCGTCCCGCTTGCTCTCGCGCCAGATCGACTTGAGCATCGGGTACGTCCAGGCCTTGCCGTCCTTGACGAACAGGTCGCCCGGCGAGCCGAAGCCGATCGAGCCCTTGTTGGTCCACAGCCTCTTGCCGTCGGCCACCGCGAACCCGTGCAGGCGATTCCACGTCAGGATCATGATCACGTCGTCACGCGCAACGACGGTGGGGGCGTAGCTGCGGATGAACAAGCCCTGCGTGGCGAACGACGAGGCCCAGCGCTGGCGCCCGTCGGCGAGACTGAGGCAGTGCAGCTCGCTGTTGTCGAGGTAGAACACGTTGCCGCCCCTGGCACACAGCGACAGCGGGGCGATGTGCTTGAGGTTCGCACCTTTCAGGTCCCACAGTTTCTTGCCCGTCTTGGCGGCGTAGGCGATGATCGACTTGCTGACGGTGGGGGCCTCGTGCTCGGCGAGCTCCCAGTAGCCGTGACAGCCGTCGGACTTGTCGATCAGGATGCTCGGGTCGCCCTTGACGATCAGCAGCTTGCCGTCGTGGTAGATCAGTTCCTCGGCCTTGGCCGAGCCGGCGAATGTCATCAGCGTCTTGCCCGTCGCCCCGTCGAGCTTGACCACCGGGCCGGTGAAGTCCAGCGTCGCGTAGACGTGCGAGCCGATCGAAACCAGGCGGCGGGGCAACTGCTTGGGCCCGGCGCGGAAGTTGTACAGGTGCGTCATCCACGTCGGGATTTCGCGCTTCCACAGCAGCTTGCCGTTGAACGCGTCGCGCGCGACCAGCCGCCACTGCGGCGGGTGGTGAACCACCGAGATCGGCCCCTCGTCGATGATGTAGAACACGCGCCCGTCGCTGGACGTCATCGCGCTGAAGCTCGCCAGCGCGTCGTGATGCCGCGCATGCTTCGGACCTGCATACCACTGCAGACGGCGCGGATGGCCCACCTTGCTGTCCGTGCTCACCGCGTTGCCCGACGCGTCGTACAGGAAGTGCGTCCACTCGTCGATGTCCTTCGGCCAGGGCTTGGTGTACTCGGTCCAGCCGCCGGCCTTGCCCGTCCTGGCCAGCCCCGCCGATGCCAGCTTCAGCGCGTCGCCCTTGACCAGCGCCACGCCCTTGGGCACCAGCGCCCGGGCGACCTCAGCCGCCGTCAGTTCCGACGCGTCTTCGATCACCATCAGGTTGACGATCGAGTCCCCGTGGGGCAGGTTCTTCCCGTCGTACCGCTCAGCCGAGACCTTGCCATACACACCCAGCGAGGCGATGTGGGCCTTGGCTTTTGCCACGTCGGCCGCGTCGGTGTCCAGCCCGTGGACCAGCAGTCGGTCAGTGGTGCGCAGGGCGGCCGTCAGCTTGCCATCCCCGCATCCTACGTGTACCGCCACGCCGCCGCTGATGCCCGATTCGGCAAGCAGGTCCTTTGCGGACGGCTCGGCCCGGGCGGGGCTGATGGCCAGTGCGAGCAGGGCGGTTAACAGTGGGGCGGCTGTCCAGCGGGTCATGTGATGTCTCCCGGCGCCCTTCGGTGTCAAGGGGGCCCATAGTCGGTTTTCGTCACTCCGATCAGTCGCGACAGTATCCCATATCGCGGGGGGCGATGTCAAACTTCGTGCTCGCCGGGCGGCCGACGCGCGGGCCACGCAAAACCGATTCCCCGAACTCCGCGCGGCGCGCGGTTGGCGCCGGCTGGCGCTTTGGAAGGGTGTATGCCATTAAGAGTCCATATGAAACCCGGCGGGAAACTGAGTGACTGCCGTCGTTTGCATGCACGTGTCTGCCCCGGACGTCGAGGTGCCGACGGCTCGCGCGCCAACCGCGCGCCACCCGCCCGGGAATCGCCTTTTATTGTCCGTTGGTCAATTGACAACTAGTCAGCTAAAAACATGGCGATCTATTCGTGCTGACCCGCGTCCGTCCGTGCGCCGGGGCCCAGCGGTCGGCCGTGCGATCCCACGCGCAAGACCGGGTTTCGTCAGGTAAGCACTCGGTAGGAGAGTATTCGCAATGCCCCCGGCGGCCCTGCAGAGTCCTTCCGCCGGCTGCCCCCGTGTGCAAGCACATGGTGCAATCCGAGTGCCGAACAGGATTGGTAGCGTCCCCTGTTTCCCGGGGAAGTGGATACCGGCTTACCATAGATACCAGTGTCGGGTGGCGATCACGTAGATCGCCAGGCCCAGGTTAGTCGTGACGTGAGCGATAATACAGCCGACCAGGTTCCCGGTCTTGACCAGATACCCTCCGTAGAGAATACCGGCCGCCGCAGCCATCGGCCATTCCCATGCCTGATGAGCCAGGGTGAAGATCGCGACCGTGCCCCAGAAGGAGAAATGGGTATAGGAACCCAGAGGCGCCGACAGGAAGTCCTTCTTGATCAGATACCTCATCAAGCAGGACCGCCATGCCAGTTCCTCCATGACCGGGACCACCAGCGAGGCGCCCGCGGCGCGTATCAGGATCGCCACGACGACACCCGCCAGAGAAGGAAAGACGCCCGGGTCAAACCGGGCCTCGTGCGTGGGGGCCAGCACCTCCGACGCGGCGATCCAGGCCGCAAGCACCCCCGCGCCAAGGGCCACCGCCCGCCAGTCAAAACAGCCCCGGACCTCCCGGCGCCACCGACCTCTGAAACAGACCCACAAGGCCGCCGCGGTCGCGACGGTCTTGACGCCGTAAACCCAGAACACCGTTGTGCCCGATGCGAACCGCTGTCCTTCCGTGATAAGCATGAAGACCGCAAAGGGGAACCCATAGCGGAACAGGGGGTTGCGAACAACACGTGCGAGAACTGACATGCGAAAACGTTACCCCGCTGACTTGCGTCATGCAAGATCCAACTCCGCAGCCGCCCGCTTGGGGTACGACCTGCCTTTCTGGCGGGTATGACTCGGTCGAAGCGGACACCTGCACACACGGCCGGAGGAGGGGGATTGCACGGATTACGGGATTAAGAGGATTGAAGATCAGGTCGCCGAGGCCGACAGAGCCGGGCCAAAGCTCACGGACCTCGTCCAGGAGTTCTTCTGATCCCTGCAATCCCATAATCCGTGTAATCCCGCTCGTCGTTGTTTGTTGTCGTGTCCGGGCTTGGCGCCCGCCAGAAAGAAATGCCCCGCGCAAACAGGGGGTTCTCCTGGACGCATGTATTTCGGTCCCCTGTTTCGATGGCGGCATCACCTGCGAGGTCGATCCGGACTTCCTCGAACATGTCCGCCGCGAAGCCCGCGAGCAAAGTCGAAAACGGGGACTGGCTCGCCCGCAGGCCGCAGGCCGAGGACGTGCCTGTACCCGCTTTCGACGTCGTGGAATGACTGAATCAGACGAAAAAGTTTTTTGAAAAAACGTAACCGTTCAGGCGGGGCCTCAGACGTATAGTTGACCTCGCCAGGCTCTGTTGG
>CAZVEV010000369.1:0-5293 GCA_964625865.1 uncultured Planctomycetaceae bacterium
CTGAGAACATCAGTTGACCCTTTCGGCGTTATGTTACTCGTCGACGGCTCGTTGGCGAGCCGTCGGACAGAGGTCGGCCATCAGGCAGTCGCCGCATTGCGGGTGGCTTGGCCGGCACCAGTTGCGGCCGATCTCCCAGCAGGGGAAGTCCATCAGTCCAGGAAACTCTGGACTCAGGGCACGCGCACGAAAGACGACCTCGTCATTCGTCGCGTCGTCCGACACAAGCTCCAGCCGCTGCAGCACGCGCTTAACATGCCGGTCCACGGAAATGTCAACCGAGTAGTGGTCGCTGAACGGAACCTTGAATCGCCGCGCAAGGATATTGACCGCCATGGTCGCGATCTTGGGCCCCATACCCCGAAATCGTAGGAAGCGGCACACGACCTCGGCACTCGAAGGCTGGTCGGCCCAAATCCTCGATGCCACACCATCGTAGTGCTCGTCGATCTGGCCAACGGCCGCAAAGAAGTTCGTCGCCATCGTATCGGGGAAACGATGCAGTGGCTCGGGACGTGACATGAGTTCCCGGATGTCCTCCTCGGTTAGCTGTCTCAAGCGGTCGAACGCAAACGTCCCGAGTCGATTGGCAAACCTGTAAGGGACCCGCCAGGCAATCTCTGCCCTGACCTGACGATCCATCACACACCCGATAACGTACGCGTGGGGATGTGCATCAAGATCATTGGTGAGTCGGTCAGCGGGCTCGTCTCCTGTGAATTCGACAAACGCCGGCGGCGCATCAAACAGCCGTTGTCCTTCGGCCAGCAAGCGGCCTCTTATAGCGCCGTTCATCATTCACCGATTCCGAATCGCTGCTTCAGTCGCTTGATTGTGTGTATCCCGGGTAGCCTGTGGGTCATTTAACGGTCATTCCCATCTGGTGTCAATGGTTCACAGATGTCACGCAGTATCGTCGTCTTCGGCACCATTCAAGCGACTGGCCCCCCGTCGTTGCTGTCTCTGAGACGGAGGGGCAATGCGTGGGCCGGTCGATTCCTGTCTACCGGACTCGCTATTCGGGAACGCGCATAGATGCACGCAGGTGCGATTGGCCATCAGGGCCTGCCCGACGATGTCCTCGGCCTCGAAACGCCAGTCCTTGCCTGCGCCGACGCTCGGACACGGAGTGCATTCGATCTCGCCGACGTGTTCGAGCAGCACGTCGGCTGCCTTGGCGGAGAATGAGCCCGGCTTGTTCTCGCCATGTCCGATTGCATCCATGGCGTAGCCAGTGACCAGGCGTGGCCAGATGCGCGCCAGCGTGTCGGGGCGGTCGAAAACGTCTGCCGCGACGAACGTGCCATCGATAGCCACGATCACGCCGCAGGCGTCCTCCGGGTACGGCAGTGCGGCCACATACTGATCGAACGAGTCGCGGCCATGCTCGACGACGTCTCGCAGGGCCATCGTCGGTGCCGGTGCACCCGCAGAGGCAATGCAGCGTTGGACGTCATCCCACACCTCGCCCTGGTCACTCTCTGCCGGGCCGCCTTGACGGAGATTGGCCGTCACACAGCGGCTCTTCTTGGCCCGCAGGCTCGACGGCGAGTAATTCCCGCTGGCGAATTCGTGAGACACGTGGTGCCACCGCCCCTGCTCGACGCACGAAACGGGGATCTTCGTGCGCGACTTCGGCCGCAGCAGCACGGTCGTGTTCAGAATCCGGTTCTGCTTGGCCCCGATGAGTTCCTCGCCATCCAGCAGCAGGATCATCTTCTCGCCGCTGTTGACGGCCAGCAGTTCAGGCACGCTGCCGGACTCGTCCACCTCGGTAACCGTGAGCGTCCCATCGGAGATCGCCTCGGCGGCAAGGATGTAGTCAAGTCGCCGACGCCCCTCCCCCCGTAGGGGCGCCAGCGTGAGATTACGGTGTCCGATGACCTCGGCGACCTCGAGCGTCGCCACCACCTTCGCTAGCGTCCTCGCCTTCGTTGGTTCTTGTTGTGTCATGATGCGTCCTTTCCGGCTGGGTGTTTCGCGGTCCAACAGGATTATCACACGGGGGTATGACAGGTATGGTCAGGGCCTAGCCCATCAGATGAGGAGGTTCGAGCAGGCTGTTGAAAGACATATGACTGCCATCGAGACCTTGGAGGGCGTTGACACCACGGTATGGGAGGCGGCACAGATTCTGATCAGGGCGCATGAGGGGGCGGGATTGGCGGCACTGAGCAGGCGAGACTGGAAAGCAAGCGAGAAGCACTTCGCAGCCAATGTGAAGCTCACGGAGCAGCATATTCGGAAGGCGCCAACAAGGGTGAGCTACGATGAGGCGATTAGGGCCTACGTTCGTATCGGTGCACTCGAGGAGAACAGGGGGAATCGGCACAAAGGTCTGCTGCACTACCGACGCGCAAAAGCGATCGTCGCCGAAGCCGAAGACTCCATCAAGGATGGCAAGGCCGCGTGGGTGAAGTTGATTGATGAAGGGATCGCTCGGTGTCATCCGACGGGAGGACCTCTCGACGCAGGTCCTGGTCGATAGGACGTTCCGAGCGAGAAGGGTATGCGAGGAACAACGGGGCGATATCCGTCCATAATGGCGTCAGACAGCCTGTCCCCATCACGATGGTGTCGGCGGCCAAAGACTGCAGAAGTGACAATCCGGTCACGTCCCAACCGTGGCGAGAACGTCACCCTCGTCCTATACGTCCAGCAAGAGCTTTAGAATACGGTGCAGTTGGTCGAGGGGCTTCGACAGAAGGGCCACCTGCTTCTTCGGTGAAAGGGAGAGCAGCTTGTTCCGCGGGATCTCCTGCCTGACCCGCAGTTCCGTGCGCCATCGCTTGCCCTTGAGAAGACGCTCGA
Organism: uncultured Planctomycetaceae bacterium; assembly: GCA_964625865.1. Classification (GTDB taxonomy): domain Bacteria; phylum Planctomycetota; class Phycisphaerae; order SM23-33; family SM23-33; genus CAZVEV01. The sequence continues at coordinate 2,812 of CAZVEV010000369.1, forward strand.
GCATCGTCTTCAGCAGCGTCGCACACGAGTCCTTTCCATGTGGATCAAGGGTCGCGGGCATGATCGTCAGCGGATCATCTGTGTGGCTGATGTTCTGGCCCTTGTATGCGCTGTCGGGATCGCGATACCACCCGCGACGACAGCTAACGCATAGCGCGCCGCTCTTGCTCGCCTCTTCGATCAGGTTACGGAAGACGTCCAGCCCTGATCGGCAGAGCTTGCGGGCCAGATGATTCCCGGAGTTCAGAATCGAGACCTCCAGGCCACCTGGGTGGAAGAACACGGTTACGTGCCACGTTCGCGGTGAGGGGTCTCCCCCAAGATTGAACCAACTGCTCGACCTTGCCGTACTCGGCTCGCCGAACTTCCATTCATCCACACGGCGCTGCTCGTACAGGTTGCCAATCTTCTTTGCAGGACCACCAGCCGCCAGGAGCCGTGCGAAGCCTCGGATCCGCTTCTTCATGTGGGGCAGCAAGGAGCGACGCTCTTCCGGCGAAAGGTTGAAGAAATCAAAGTCAATCGCCTCCAGCTTCTCGAACTCGGTCATATTCTGGTACTCCAGGTAGCGCAGCCAGTTCTCCAGCAGAAGTCGACTGACGGTGTCTTTCTTGGGAATGTTCTGGGCCGAATCCTTGTGGAGGTGGTACAGGTCGTTCCACGACAGGCAAGCGGTATCGTATGTTCCTTTTGCCCAGCCGGCCACCTTTGCGTGCTTGTTCAACTGCCCGACTGTGACCTTTGAGCCGATCTTGCTTTCGATGAGGATCGTCCAGTCCCTGCTGCAAATCCACGCGTCGGGCCGCCCTTCCTCTATCTTCGACCGCTTGGGAAGCACTTCCGTCTCACCGCCCGTGATCGCGAGCACCAGGCGCCGCTTCGTTGTGCCAACCAGCAGTGGGCGCCTCTGCAGCGAGAACACGACGTCCTGGCAGGGCTTCAGCCCCAGCTCTCTGAGGAATGCCCCGAGTACAAGCCGTCGGTCGCCGTGTTCGAGAACAGAGATTAGTGCCTTGGTGAGGTTGTTCTCAATCTGCTTGTGCGCGCCAGGGTCACCACGGGGTGTTGGGCCCCGGAACCAGTAGAAGAGATTGCGCGTGATGTCGGCCAAGCCGTCTTCCTCTTCCTGCAACGTTGAAGTAGTCTGCTATGCTACATGACCGGATCGTGTCGTCAATAGCGATGCCGGATAGCGTCGTCTGCGTGGTGCCCCCGATGTCCCGCGGATCGCCCTGCATCCACTGGACGAACCGATCTGCCACATCCGGGCCGTCGAACCGCCCGAACTGACGGAAGGACCTGACCAGGCACATCGCCATGTCCGTGTCGTCCGTCGGTTGAACCCGTCCTCCTGCAGGTAGCCGTAGATGGCGTTAAACGCGATCCAGAGCGATATGAACCTGCCCTCCACGTCCGTGGCCGACTCGCCACGCTCCAGCCAGCTCAACCCCCGCCACACGCGGACGCTGTACGCTTGATGCGCATCCCGTCGTTCCTGCGGGATGTCCTTGAACTGCTTGCGAAGCGTATCCGCCGTAGGCGGGAGTTCGTGGGTCATCTGCGTACCCCCGGAAAAGTTCTTTACGTGCCTGAGATTCTATCCTGCGGACGGGCCCCCGACAAGCCGAAGTTCTCGTCATTGACGGATGCCTGACCTCGCATCCCCTGGCGCCGCAGGGCGTAGGCAGCCCGACACTACTAACCCGGCCACTAATTATGCTGCATACTGAATACTCTCGGCTTCGAAGTACTTTCGTGCCCGGGTGGGTTGCCTTTGGATACTGTACATGGCCTGTCGAGCGGTCTTGGCCAACTGGCCCTTACCACGTGAATCCGGACGCTTGCCGACCAACGCCTTGAGATCACAGTTCAAGTATTCGTCTGGATTGAGGTCCGGTGAGTAACTTGGCAGATAGAACAGTTCGATCTGCTCGGCATGCGTGCTGACCCACTCCTTCACAACACGGGCGTGATGCACGCGAAGGTTGTCCAGAATCACGAACACTTTCCGGTCAGCGGACCGAATCAGTCGGCCAAGGAACCGGATGAGAACTTTGGCGTTCATTCGCTCCCGGTAAAACATGAAGCGGACTTTGCCTTGATTGGTCACCGTCGAGATCATGTTGATCTTCTCCGGCGTGCCCTTGGCCCGACGCACCGGCGTCTTGCCCTTGGGGGCATAGCCTCGCCCGTTGACGTCATCACTCCGCAGGCCCGTTTCGTCGCCCCAATGAATCTCGGCTCCTTGTTTTCGGGCCTTTTGGCGAATAGCCGGATATCTGCTCAGGCAGATCAGAGACAAGGGCGGAAACCGGCGAAGATCGTAACCTCTTTGCGGAACTGGCGTAGAACGCAAAAACGCCGCCGAGGTCTCTCGACGGCGTGTCTACTTAACCACGGGGCCGCTGCGTTTCGCAACGGCCCTTTGACTAGTGTGACCCAAACCCTCTTCGGACGCCTCGAAATCGAAAACATGGTGAAT
>CAZVEV010000370.1:0-5265 GCA_964625865.1 uncultured Planctomycetaceae bacterium
TCATACAGAAAGAACCGCAGTGCAGCAACGCGTTGTTCCTGGCTGATACTCATGAAGGCAGCTCCTTGGCTCCTACCACCCCTATTATATGCGACAATGCAGCGTGGGCAAACCCCCCTGGCGGGGGATGAAGGGAGATTACGGCGTCACCGATCGTGCGACCCCTGCGGAGGGCGAGGGGGCCCCGGGGTGTATTCACCCCGGGCGAAATGGCAGGCAGCGCGGTACACTGCGGGCATGGGCGCCGAGAAGCAACTCGCCGAGACGGTCAAGGACCTCGCACGCCGGTGCGGGTTCGACCTGGTGGGGATCGCCCCCGCTGCGCCGTGCGAGGCGGCGCCCGCTCTCCGTCAGTGGCTGGGGCGGGGGTGGCATGCCTCGATGAGCTACATGGAGGCTAATCTCGACAAACGATGCTCGCCGGAAGCACTCGTGCCGGGCTCCCGTAGCGTGATATGCCTCGCCGTCAGCTACGCCCCGGCGGATGCTGAGGAACCCGCCGATGCGGCAGGCATAGCGAGGTACGCCCGCGGACGGGACTATCACAAGGTGCTCAAACGCCGCTGCCACAAGCTGATGGACGAAATCCGAGCCATCTGTCCGGACTTCGCGGGCAGGGCATTCGTCGACACCGCCCCCGTGATGGAGCGCGCGCTGGCCCGGCGGGCCGGGCTGGGAGTCATCGGGCTCAACGGGTGCCTGATAAACCGGCAATTGGGCAGCTACCTGTTCCTGTGCGAGATCGTCTGTACGCTGGATCCGGCAAGCGACGAGCCGCTCGCGGGCGACTGCGGCCTGTGCGGGAAGTGCGTCGAAGCCTGCCCTACCGGAGCGCTGGGGGGCGACGGGCTCGTGGATTCGCGCAAGTGCATAAGTTACCTGACTATAGAACATCGCGAGCCCATCGATGAGGGCCTCTGGCCGTTGATGGGCGACGACGTGTTCGGATGCGATCGCTGTCAGAGGGTCTGTCCCCACAACAGCGAGGTCCCGGCGGGCGATCCGCAGTTCCATCTGAACGGACAACCACTTGGAATAGATGATCTTACGGACATCCTCACCTGGACGCCGGATGACTGGGACCGGGCGACGAGGGGCTCGGCGGCCCGGAGAGCGACCTACGAGATGTTCCTGCGAAACGCGGTGATCGCGGTGGGCAACGGCGGCGGGTCGTCCCAGGTCAGCGTGGCCGACCTGGCCAAGGCCGTCACAGCCCTGGACGGCCGATTCGCCGGCAGCGGCCCGGTGTGCCGGTGGGCACTTGGGCAGTTGCGCCTGCGGGATCAGCAGTAGACGCGGCATCTTGCCGCGTTGAAGGGAATACCAGACGCGCCCTGCCTCAATATCAAGCATGACGCGGCAAGGTGCCGCGTCTACGCCCTGGCTGACCGGACGGTTGACCGGACCGGACCGCGAGCGTATAAGGCCTGTAGATCGAGGACCAACCATGAGCACATCAGAGAACGTCGTAGACACAGCCGCCATCGAAGAAGCCGTCCGCGCGATCCTGCGGGCCGTCGGTGAAGATCCCCAGCGCGAGGGCCTGGTCAACACGCCCAAGCGAGTGGCCAGCATGTATGCCGAGCTGTTCGCCGGCCTTCGCGACGACCCGGCCCGCCACCTGAAGGTCCATTTCACCGAGCGCTACGACGAGATGGTCATCCTGCGGGACATCCCGTTCTACTCGATGTGCGAACACCACCTCCTGCCGTTCATGGGGCGCGTGCACGTGGCGTACCTGCCGAGCGGGCGGGTCGTCGGCATCAGCAAGCTCGCCCGGGTCGTCGAGTCGATCGCCCACAGGCCCCAGGTGCAGGAACGCCTGACCTGCGACATCGCGGACCTCCTGATGACCGAACTGGACGCACGCGGCGCCGGCGTGATCGTGGAGGCCACCCACACCTGCATGACCATCCGCGGGGTCAAGAAGCCGGGCGCCGAAATGGTCACGTCGGTCATGCGGGGGCTGTTCAAGACCAATCTCGCCACCCGCAACGAAGCGATCAACCTCCTGACCGTGCGGTCCGGGCGATAGTCACACTGACTGATGCCGCTAAGTGGGCTAGCCGGACAGACCGCAAGACGCCTGCGCCTCAGCGCACCGTGGGGCTGGCCACTTCAGTGGCCAGCACGGGACCGAAGGTCCCGAAGGCTGCAAAACAGGACCGATCGCTGCGCGAGTGCACCGGTCAATCCCGATCGGTATCCGCTACTTCGCAGAAAGGTCGCCGCAGACCAGCTCGCGGTCGCTGCGGGCGTAGATGCAGCGGTCGGCGAAGGCCGGATGGGCCCACAGGACCTTTCGCCCGGAGATCTTGTGCGTCGGTTCGAGAAGCTTCGACCGGCTGATCTGCTTCAGGCCGACCGGCGAGAGCGTCGCGATGATCACCTCGCCCTGCTCGTTGAACATCCAGACCCGCCGGCCGTTTTGGACCATGTGGGCCGTGCCCCACTTGGCGTTCTTCGGCGTGACGGTCAGGTCCTCCCACACGCGGTCGCCGCTGTCGACCTTGAGGCATCGCATCTGCCCGCGGCTGTCGAACCCGTAGACGTGTCCGTCGAGCAGGATCGGCGTGCTGTTGACGCAGTGCAGCGCGTCGGTCTTGGCGTACGCCACGCCGCAGCGCTGCCAGAGCTTCCTCGCCGTCAGGTCGGTCTCACCGAGACGGACCACCATCGCCCCGTCGAAGCAGGAACTGACGAAGATGCGACCGCGCTCGACGATCGGCGTGGTGATGTTCATCGACCAGCGCGGGGCCAGGTCGAAGCGGACCTGCCAATGGACCTTGCCCGTGGTCGTGTCCAGGCCGACCAGCCAGTTCTTCGTCCAGCAGACCAGCACGTCGCGGCCGGCCTGGGTGATGATCACGGGCGCCGAGTACGAGGCGGCATCATCGAACGCCGTCCACATCTCGCGCCCCGTCTTGCGGTCCAGCGCCACGATGCACGCCTTGCCCGCCCCGCCGATGTTGAGAATAACCGTCTCGCCGTAGACCAGCGGGGACGCGGCCATCCCCCACAGGATGCGGCGGGTGCGGTACGCGGCGGCGAGGTCCTTCTTCCACAGCACCTTGCCCGTCGCCGCGTCGAGACAGTGGAAGTGGCCCATCGTGCCCAGGGCGTAGGCCCGCCCGTCGTTGACGGTGACCGATGCTCGCGGGCCCAGCGGATAGCTGACGCGGTAGCGGCACGGGTAGGTGTGCAGCCAGATTCGCCTGCCCGTCGCGGCCTCGAAGCAGTGGACGCGCTCGCGGATCTGACCGGCTTCGTGCTTGTCCGTCACGTAGACGCGTCCGGCCGCCACGGTCGGACCGCTGTAGCCCGGACCGACCTCCGCACGCCAAAGAACTTTGATCTGTCCCGGGGGAAGCGTCTCGAGCAGTCCGGTCTCGCGCCACTGACCGTCGCGCGTCGGACCGCGCCACTGGGGCCAGTCGTCGGCAAGCGCGGGGGCGACCACTGTGACGAGGACTGCGAGGACGACGAGTTTCCGAGACGTCATGGTCAGCTCCTTCAGTCGTTCTTCATGATCTCGCGCAGCGCGATGGTGGCGTACGATCCGGGCGGGGCGGTGAAGGTCAGCTCGATGTACTCGCCCGCCTCGTCGCTGCCGGCCGAGATGGCCCCCTCGCCGATGCCGAACCGCAACGCACGCCGCGTGCCCTTGCTGCTCAGCCGCCCGATGTTGCGGAAATCCTCGGGCTGGATCGACCACTTGGCCAGCACGTCGGCCTCGATGGCGCCCATGGCGCCCGTGGCAAAGCGAGAGCGGTAGCCCACCACGGCAGCGGTGGGGCTTATCTCAAACGCGTCGGCGCGGGCCTGTTCTTCGACGGCGTTCTCGACGGGGAAGACCCCGCCGCTGTCGGTCTTCTTGGCCAGGTCGCCTTCCCAGACGCGGTCGATCGCGTCGATCCGCCGCGAAAGCATGTCGTTGAACATGGCGCTCTGCAAGGCCGAGACGAACAGGCGCTTGAGGCGCTTGTCGATCGCCCCGACGGCCGGGCCGGCGTGACGCTTGCGCTTGTAGGCCGACAGGGCGCGGCGCTCGTCGCGGTAGTGCTTGGGCCAGTGGCCAAGCGCCCCGGCGAAATCGCCCTCGTCGAAGGCCGCCCGGGCGGCGCGGCAGTCGGGCGGGTCGTCGTCGGCCGGGCCGCCCAGATACAACGCGATGAACCGTTTCAGGTCCCCGCGCACCAGGGCCTCGCCCAGGTCGGCCGTGTCGCCACGGGCGCCAAACCGCTGGAGGCCGAAGGTGTTCGGCACGCCCCGGCGGGTCAGGACCTCCAGGATGGCCCGGGCCTGGTCGAGCTCGCCGGCCCCCGCGCCGCGTATGCGGATGGTGAAGCGATTGCCCGCCAGATGCCCCGGCCGCAGCTTGTTGCCATGCCTCCACGTGCCGTCAACCCACACCTGCGAATCGTGATAGGCCGCCAACTTGGCCGCGTCGGCGTGCTCGAGGCTCATCATCTGGGTGGTGACGGCCCGGGCGTCCTTCAGGCCGGCGAAGCCGATCTGGCCGGGCTTGACGCCCATGTATCGCGCGATCCGTCCGAGGGCCACCGGGGTGGCCACCCCCGTCTTGACCACGCGGAAGTATACGTGGGTTCCCTCGCCGCACGGTTCGTAGAGGGCCACTTCCTCCACGCGGAAGTCGGCAGGGGTCTCCTTGATCCACCCGCCGACCCCGGGCATCGAGGCGGTCAGGAACGGTCGATCGGTCATTGGCAGGCCCCCGCATCCGGCCAGAGGGTCTCGGGCGTACCGGCGTCACGGTTGGCCAGGCGGGCCAGCATGAACAGCGCATCGCCCAGGCGGTTGAGGTAGGCAAGGACTTCGCGTGGCACGGCGGCGCCGGCGTCGGCCCAGCCCGCCACGCTGCGCTCGGCCCGCCGGAAGACCGTGCGCGCCACATGCAGACGACACGCCAACTCGCACCCGCCGGGCAGGATGAACGTCCGCAAGGGCCCCAACTCGCGCTCGACGTCGTCGATGATCCGCTCCAGGCGGTCCGTGCCGAGTCCCCCTGCGGCGCCCGCGCCGCCGGACAGTGAGCCGGCGATGAACATCAGTTCGCCCTGCACGCCGCGCAGCGCCTCGGCAACGCGGCGCCCCTCGGGCGAGTTAGCCGCCGCCAGGCACAGTCCGATCCAAGCCGTCAGTTCGTCCAGGTCGCCCTGGACCCGCATGCTCGGATCGGCCTTGCTGACCCGCCGCCCGTCGCCCCCCGCCGTCGACCCGTCATCGCCGCTTCTCGTGTAGATC
>CAZVEV010000371.1:0-5244 GCA_964625865.1 uncultured Planctomycetaceae bacterium
TTGCGTGCGTGTCGCAGAACGTCTCGAACGCCGGGTCGAACACGGGCATGCACTCGTTCGGGTATCCGCGCGCCCCGTACTTGCGGTCGCGACGGTTCTTGTAGGTGCTCATGAAGTTCCATCGCGGGAAGTACGGCATGGTGCGTGCGGTCGCCCTGAATGCTCGCCAGTCGCTCCAGCAGCCCAGCGAGTTGAAGCCCGCCCCCTGCAGCAGCGGTGCCGTCTGGATCGCCCAGGTTGTGTTGTCGCCGAACTTTCGTTTGAACACGTCCTGATCCAGCACGCTCCTGTTGATCACCGAGCAAAGCCCGACGCTGACAAAGAGGCACCCGTCCGGATCGACCAGCCACCACCGCCCGTCGATCTTTCGCGTGTGAAAGAATCCCGTCTTCTTGACGCGTTTGTCTGCCCATCCGCCGAACCTGGAAAGCCGAACCGTTTCCGAGCCACGCCGATAACCTTTGACGTCCCCCACCGTCTGCGCCGAAACCGTCCGCCACTTGCCGCTGACCAGAAGCCTCGCATCCTCCGCCCCCGCCGACGAGGCGGAGCCGGTCAGCACACACCACGCCACCCCTGCCGCCAAGCCACCGGAAAGCATATTCGTGAGATGTCGCATCCCGTCATTTTATGCGATAGCGAGCGCCTCGGGGAAGGGGCAGTGCGTCTTGCTCGCCGCCGGTCAATTCGGCTTGACTTGTGGTCTCGATATCGCTAGACTTTTCCGCCGGTGTGTAAGTGGTCCGCTGTGGTGCGGGCCCGTTTTGTCTGTGGGTCGCTATAAGTAGCATGAGCGACAGAAGTTGCGAGTCCGTAAGCCGTGAAGGCCCGCGGAAGTTGGGAGCGACGAAGGTGGCATACAACTGCGTGGTGTGCGTCAAACAGGTGCCCGACACCTCCCGGATTACCGGCGAGGCGATGAAAGACGACGGCACGGTGAACCGGGCGGCTTTGCCCGCGATCTTCAATCCGGAAGACCTCAACGCGCTGGAAGAGGCGTTGGCGATCCGCGACCAGTACGGCGGGACGGTGACCGTCCTGACCATGGGCCTGCCGACCGCCTGCGAGGTCCTCCGCGAGAGCCTCTTCCGCGGCGCCGACCGGGCCGTCCTGATTACCGACCGCCGGGCCGCCGCGTCCGATACGCTGGCGACCAGCTACATCCTGTCCTGCGCGGTCAAGAAGCTCGAAGCGGACATCGTTCTTTGCGGCCGCCAGGCGATCGACGGCGACACGGCACAGGTCGGCCCGCAGTTGGCCGAGAAGCTCGGCCTGCCGCTGGTGACGTACCTCGATGAGTTGGTGGGCGTCGAGGACCGCGTCGCGACGATCCGCCGCAACGTGGGCAACGGGTTCGAGGTCGTCCGCTGCCAGTTGCCCCTGCTGGCGACCGTGATGGACACCGCCAACACCCCCCGCCCGCCTGCGGCCCGCCGCGTGATGAAGTACAAGAAGGCCCGTTCGACCGCCGAGGTCGAGAAGATGGCCCAAGGGCTGCTCGACGGCGACTACGAGGACTACGCCGCCGAACTGGAAGCGACGCAGGCCGAGGCGTTCTGCGCGAAGCTCGACGACAAGGGCCTGCTGATCGAGCAGTGGGACCTGGACGGCATCGAGGCGGACCTGGCCTGGTGCGGGAGGGGGGGCAGTCCGACGAAGGTCCACCGCATCCAGTCGGTGGTCCTGACCGGTGGCGAATACCACGAAGTCGAGCCCACCGACGAAGCGATCACGGCCCTTATTGACGAGTTGATCAAGGACCATACGATTGGCTGACAAGGGGTAGGGCGTGCAACGTGTTGCACGCGGAACGACGAGCTTATCCGTTCCGCGTGCAAGCGAGTTGCACGCCCTACAACGGACCAGTCAACCAGTTAACCAATACACCAGTCAACCAATCAACCAGTTAACGAGTAAGACATGATCGAAGTTAACAGACAAGGCGAAGTGTGGGTGTTTGCCGAGCACGAGGACGGGAAGCTGTCCGACGTGCCGCTGGAACTGCTGAGCAAGGGCCGCGAGCTGGCCGACACGCTGGGCGTACCGCTCGGGGCCGTGCTCGCCGGGGCCCAGGTCGCCGACCTGACCGCCCCGCTGATCGCACACGGCGTCGACACCGTCTACGTCGTCGAGCACGAAGCGCTGGGCCACTACCAGACGGCCAGCTTCTGCAAGGTGATGTGCGAGCTGATCGAGCAGTACAAACCGCAGATCTGCCTCTACGGCGCCACCGCGATCGGGCGCGACCTGGCGCCCACGGTGGCCAGCGCGTCCAAGTGCGGCCTGACCGCAGACTGCACCGACCTGCAGATCGGCGACCACAAGCCGCCCGGAACCGACGAGGTCCACAAGAACCTCCTGTTCCAGATCCGACCCGCGTTCGGCGGGAATATCATCGCGACGATCGTCAATTACGACCGCTGGCCGCAGATGGCGACCGTGCGCGAGGGCGTGATGCACATGCCCGAGCCCGACCCGGCCCGCCAGGGCCAGGTCGTCACCTGCGAGGTGACCCTCGACGCCGCGGGCCTGCCGCTGGAGATCGTCGAGTCCGAGCGCCAGCGGCGATCCGTGAACCTCAAGGCCGCCCGCATCATCGTTGCCGGCGGGGCCGGCGTGGGCTCGGCAGACAACTTCGCGCAGTTGTGGGAGCTGGCCAACTGCCTCGGCGGGGCCGTCGGGGGCTCCCGTGCGGCGATCGACCTGGGCTACGTGCCGCACGACCACCAGGTGGGGCAGACGGGCACGACGGTCAGGCCCGCGCTGTACATTGCGTGCGGCATCAGCGGGGCGGTCCAGCACCGCGCGGGGATGGAAGAGGCGCGCAAGATCATCGCGATCAACACCGACCGCGACGCGCCGATCTTCGGCGTGGCGCACTACGGCATCGTGGGCGACCTGAACCTCGTCGTGCCCAAGATGATCAAGGCCATCCGCGGCGGGGCGTCGGTCGAGCAGGCCGCTCAGGGTTGACCGGCGACGTATAATAATGATGGGAAAGGACGGTGATGTATGGGCCTGACTTCAGTGACCATGAGGCTTCGCAAGCACAAGGAGTCCGCCGAGTCCTTCGAGGCCGAGTTCCTCGTCGACTCCGGCGCCGTGTTCTCCGTTGCTCCGGCGCCTCTGCTGGAGAGCATAGGCATCGTGCCTGACGACGAGCAGTCCTTCACGCTGGCCAATGGCGAGAAAGTCGTCCGAAAGACCGGAGATGCCTACTTTGTGTACGAGGGCAAGGGCGGCTATGCCAAGGTGATCTTCGGCGATGAAGACGACTCCAATCTCCTCGGCGCGATGACGCTGGAGACCTGTGCCCTCGTCCTCGACCCGCTAAAACGTCAACTCAAACCCCTGCCGATGCTCCTGATGTAGATCTGCCGAACTGTTTCCAAGGAAAACCCATGGCGAATTTCTATACCGACAACGACGACATCCAGTTCCTCTTCAAGCACATGGACCTCGCCGCCCTGGCCGAGATCATGGAAGAGGGCTTCCGCTTCCACGACGAGTTCGACTTCGCTCCGGACAGCGTCGCCGACGCCATCGACAACTACGAGCGGTTCCTGGCGACCATAGGCGACCTGACGGCCAACGTCATCGCCCCGACGGCCGAGGAAACCGACATCGTGGGCAATACGCTCAACGACGACGGCTCGGTGACCTACGCGCCGGGCATCGCCGAGGCGATCAAGCGCCTCGGGCAGGCGGACATGATGGGCTTCACCCTGCCCTACCGCTTCGGCGGACTGAACTGCCCCACGCTGCTGTACACGATGACCAACGACATGATCAGCCGCGCCGACGCGTCGCTGATGAACATCTATGGCTTGCAGGGCATCGCAGAGACGATCAACGCCTTCGCCTCCGAGGAGATCAAGGCCGACTACCTGCCCCGGATGGCCTCGGGCGAGTGGACCGGCGCGATGGTCCTGACCGAGCCGGACGCCGGGTCCGACCTGCAGGCGGTCAAGGTGCAGGCCTACCAGGACGACGAGGGCAACTGGTTCGTCCACGGCGTCAAGCGGTTCATCACCAACGGGTGCGGCGAGGTGCTGCTCGTGCTCGCCCGCACCGAGCCGGAAATCGCCGACGGGCGAGGGCTGTCCCTCCTGCTGGTCGAGCGCGGGCCCACCGTCAAGGTCCGACGCCTCGAGCACAAGCTGGGGATCAACGGCAGTCCGACGTGCGAGTTGTTCTTCGACAACACGCCGGCCAAGCTCATCGGCGACCGCCAGCGCGGGCTGATCAAGTACGTCATGAGCCTGATGAACGGCGCCCGCGTGGGCATAGCCGCACAGAGCCTCGGCATCGCCGAGTGCGCCTACCGCGTCGCCCGCGAGTACGGGCACAGCCGCAAGCAGTTCGGCATGACGATCGACTGCTTCCCGGCCGTCCGCGAACTGCTGGTCAACATGCAAGTCGACATCCAGGCCGCACGGGCGCTGACGTACTACGGCAGCTACTGCGTGGACCTCGAATACGGCGCGCTGCGGAAGCTCGAGGGCGAGTTCGCCGACGCCGACGAGAAGAAGGCGACGCGCGCCACGTCGAAGAAGTACAGCCGCTACAACAAGGTCCTCACGCCGATGAGCAAGTACTACGCGTCGGAGATGTCGATGCGGGTGGCCAACGAGTCGATCGCCGTCCTCGGCGGCAGCGGGTTCATGAAGGACTACCCCGTCGAGCGGAACCTCCGCGACAGCCGCATCACCACGATCTACGAGGGCACGAGCCAACTCCAGGTCGTCGCCGCCGTCGCGGGCGTCACCAGCGGGACCGCCAAAGCCGTCGTCGAGGAACTGCTCGACCGCGAGTGGTCCGCCGAAATCGCCCCGCTGGTCGCCGAGATCCGCGAGGGCCTGGACCTGCTGGACGAGGCCATCGCGTTCGTCAAGGGCCAGGCCGGCACCAGCTACCGCGACCTGTACGCGCGACAACTCGTGGACATGGCCGTCTTCCTGATCGTCGGCGCCCTGTTCTGCGACCAGGCGACCGCCAGCGAGACCAAGCTCGCGGTGGCCAAACACTGGCTCGCCTGGCGGATGCCCGAGCTGCGGATGGACGCCGCCCGCTGCTGCTCCGGCGTCAAAGACGTCGTCGACAGCTTCGAAACCCTCGCCGGCCCCGTCCCCGTCGTCGAGTAGACAGTAGGGCGTGCAACTCGTTGCACGCGGAACGAAGGCGACCGGGTGCCGTGGGGGGGGGGGCGCCGCCGGGCGCCCCCCCCAAGTGGGGGGGGGGGGC
>CAZVEV010000372.1:0-5219 GCA_964625865.1 uncultured Planctomycetaceae bacterium
CAGCGGAGCAACCACGCGTCGGCCGATCAATATAACGTGGTTGCTCCGCTGCGCTTCGCAGCCCACGGCACCCCTGATCATTCACCTTCGACCTTTAACTCTGAACCTTCAACCGCTTCCTCAATACTGTCGCGTCTTGATCACTTCGGCGGCGTTGCCGGGCTCGAAGACGCTTTCGGTGATGACGATCCGCTTGCGTGCGATGGCCTCGACCATGTCGAACAGTTGCGGGCCGATCAGCGGATTGCACTCGACGGTGCAGTTCAGCGTCCCGTCGATCATCGCCTGGAAGGCGGCCTTGACCGCGTCGATGGACACGACCTTGATGTCCGCCCCGGGCTTGAGGCCCTTTTCCTTCATCGCCTGGATCGCGCCGATGGCCATGTTGTCGTTGTGGGCGAACAGGGCGTTGAACGTCTTGCCCTCGTCGGTCCGCAGGAACGCCTCGGTCACCTCCTTGCCCTTGGACGACTCGAAGTTGCCGTCCTGGCTCTTGACGATCTTGATCCGCGGATGGTCGGCGATGACCTCGAGGAAGCCCTTGTTGCGGTCGTTCGCGGGCGACGACCCGGGCGTGCCGCGCAACTCGAACACGCGAACCTCGCCCGTGGTGTTCTTGACGAACCACCGGGCGGCGTTGCGGCCTTCTTCAACGAAGTCCGACCCGATAAACGTCACGTACAGCGAGTGGTCCGTCACGTCAACGGCCCGGTCGGTCAGGATCACCGGGATCCCGGCGGCCTTGATCTCGCGAAGGACCGGTTCGTAGCCGGTCTCGACAATCGGCGAAAACGCGATAATGTCCACCTTCTGCTGAATGAACGACCGCAGCGACTTGATCTGGTTCTCCTGCTGCTGCTGGGCGTCGGAGAACACCAGCTCGATCCCGCGCTTGGCGGCCTCGGACTTGATCGACCGGGTGTTGGCCGTCCGCCAGTCGCTTTCCGAACCGATCTGCGCGAAGCCGACCTTGATCTTCCGTCCCTTGACCGGCTGTCTGCCCGGCGCGTCGTCCTGGTCGCCGCCGCCGCACGACATGCTCAAGACGCTACACGCTGCGAACATCATCGCAAGACTGATCTGCCGGAATGCTCTCATCGCCGTTCTTCCTTGTTTCAGGGATCCGGGATCTGTCCGCCGCCGCACATTGCGGCAACGGAGGTCTGTTACCTCTACCATCATTCGGGGCGCCATTCAAGCATCCACGACACGTCGAACAAACGCCCACGGGTTCCACCCCGTGGGGTATCTCCACCTGAGAATCCCTCGCGGTTGCAGACCCTCCGGAAAGATTCCGCATCGAACGTGTTCTTTGTACGAAGATACCCCACAGGATGGAACCTGTGGGCGTTTGCCTGTATCCGACCGATCCGGATACGCTCTTGGCGCGGGGTCTTGTGTGACAACAAGTCAGGCGTTAGCTTGTCCGCAAGGAGATATCTAATGAACACCATGACACGGTGTCGTTCCGCACTCGCGCTGTTGACCATGGCGACGTTTCCGCTGGGGTGCGCCGCAGCCGACGGGGTGGGCGTGAATCTCGCCCCCGTCGCCAAGGGGTCCTGTTCATATGTCTCGGGCGATACGTCGTTGGCGGCGCTAAACGACGGATCGGCGCCGAAAAGCTCGCACGTTCGCGGGAAGGGATCGTTCGGCAACTGGCCCAGGCGGGGCACGCAGTGGGTGCAGTACGAGTGGACCGCGCCGATCACCACGCGGAAGATCGACGTGTTCTGGTGGGACGACAAGCGAGGCGTTCGCCTGCCCAAGGCCTGTCGATTGCTCTACTGGGACGGAAAGCGTTTCGCCCCGGTGGCCAAGCCGACGGGGCTCGGCGTTGCGGCAAGCACGTACAACACCACGACGTTTGACGAGGTCCGCACGACCAGGCTCCGGCTGGAGATGATCTCGTCGGGCAACTACTCGACGGGCATCCTGGAGTGGCGCGTGTACAGTTCGGGGGCGATCCCCAACTTCCCGCCGTCGGTCACCGCGGGTGTCGACCGCGTGGTGATCCGGGGCGGCAAGACCTACCTTGCCGGGACGCTGCAGGCCCTGGAGGCAAAGAGCACCCCGACGACGGTGACCTGGTCCAAGGCGTCCGGGCCGGGCACGGTCAGCTTTGCCGACGCCCGCGCGCTGGCCACCACGGCGACGTTCTCCGCCCCGGGCCACTACGTGCTCAAGCTGACGGCCCGCAAGGGCACGATGAGCGACACGTCGGCGTTGACGGTCAAGGTCCTGCCCCCCCCGCCGCCGAAGCACCTGGACCTGATCGATACCGAGACCTACCGGATCGACAGCCCGCTGTGGAACCACCGCGCCAAGGCGATCATCGTCAACTGGATCCCCCACTGCATCGCCAAGATCGCCGACCCGGACCTGAAACAGGGCGGGCTGAACAACCTGATCGACGCGGCGAACAAGCTGGCGGGCAAGCCGCACGGGCGACACCGCGGGTACGTGTTCTCCAACGCCTGGATCTACAACACCGTCGAGTCGATCTGCATCGCGCTGATGGTCGATCCGCAAGGCGACAAGGAGATCATCGCCGCCCAGAAGGCGATGAAAGCCGCGCTGGAGGAGTGGATTCCGATCATCCTGGCCGCCCAGGAGCCCGACGGATACGCCCAGACGGCCTTCACGCTGACCGGCCGCGAGCACTGGTCGCCCAGGCACAGGCACGACCACGAGGGCTACGTCGCGGGGTATTTTCTGGAGGCCGGCATCACCCACTACCTGATGACGAAGGGGACCGACGCGAGGCTCTACGACGCGGCCAAGAAGCTCGCCGACTGCTGGTGCAGGAACGTCGGCCCCCCGCCGAAAAAGCCGTGGTACGACGGGCACCAGGCGATGGAGATCGCCCTGGTACGGTTCGGCCGATTCGTCAACCAGGTCGAGGGCAAGCCCAACGGCGACAAGTACATCGCCCTGGCCAAGTTCCTTCTGGACAACCGCGACGGCGGACACAAGTACGACCAGAGCCACGTCCCGGTGATTCGCCAGTACGAAGCGGTCGGCCATGCCGTGCGCGCCTCCTACTCCTACGCCGGGATGGCCGACGTGGCGATGGAGACCGGCGACGTGGACTACCACAGCGCGGTGATGTCGCTGTGGGACAACATCATCCACAAGAAATACTACGTCACCGGCGGGATCGGCAGCGGGGAGACCTCCGAGGGGTTCGGGCCCAACTACTCGCTGCGCCACAACGCCTACTGCGAGTCGTGCTCGAGCTGCGGGCAGATCTTCTTCCAGCACAAGCTCAACATGACCTACCACGACGCCAGGTACGCCGACGGGCTCGAAGAGACGCTCTACAACGCCCTGCTGGGCTCGCTCGACCTGGACGGGAAGAACTTCTACTACCAGAACCCGCTGACGACGCGCGGGCGGCGCTATCCCTGGCACGGCTGCCCGTGCTGCATCGGCAACATCCCCAGAACGCTGCTGATGCTGCCCACCTGGATGTACGCCAAGGGGCCTGGCAGCCTCTACGTCAACCAGTTCATCGGCAGCCGCGTGAAGGTCAAGGGCGTCGCGGGAACAGACGTGGAGATGGTCCAGAAGACCAGCTATCCGTGGAGCGGCAAGGTCTCGATCACTGTCAATCCCGCCAGACCCGCGAAGTTCAGCGCCAAGGTCCGCGTGCCGAATCGCGGGGTCAGCCGTCTCTACACCGCCACCCCGACTGCCGACGGAATCACGTCGATTGCGGTCAACGGCAAGGTGATCACGCCGCCGACGGCGAAGGGCTATGCGACGATCACCCGGACGTGGACGCGAGGCGACACGATCGACCTGGTCCTGCCGATGAAGGTCCAGCGGGTCAAGGGCAGCGACAGGATCGCCGCCACCGCCGGCCAGGTCGCCCTGCGGTATGGCCCGGTGATCTACGCGGCCGAGAGCGTCGACCAGACTCTCGGCGGCGTCCTGGACCCCAAGACGCCCCTGAGAACCGAGTTCAAACCGGACCTGCTGGGCGGCGTGATGGTGATCAAGGGCAGGTGGGCTGACGGCAAGGGGCTGACGGCGATTCCCTATTACGCCCGAGCCAACCGCCCCGCCGTCGACCCCAAGAGCGGCGCCAAGCGCAACGCGGCCTCATCGGTCTGGCTGAAGGATAAGTAGGCGCCCACGAGCGAGATCGGGCTCGAAACCGGGCGATGTGGGCTACGGCCCCGCGGTGCCACGGTCCTACGCGCAGCGGAGGGCCGTGCCGATCACGTGGCGCCGTCTGCATCCCACACGGCCCTCCGCTGCGCGTAGGACCGTGGCACCGGGCAACCTTTAACCGCCGTCAATACTGCCGCGTCTTGAGCGCTTCGGCGGCGTTGGTGTGGTCGAAAACGCCTTCGGCGGTGATGATGCGTTTTCGCGCGATGGCCTCGACCATGTCGAAGATGTCCGGGCCGACCAGCGGATTGCACTCGACGGTGCAGTTGAGCTTGCCGGCGATGATGGCGTTGAAGGCAGCCCGGACGCCGTCGATGGAGACGACCTTGATGTCCGTCCCGGGCTTGAGTCCCGCTTCTTCCATCGCCTGAATCGCCCCGAACGCCATGTCGTCGTTGTGGGCGTAGACGGCGTTTAGCCCCTTGCTCTCGTCGGTGCGGAGGAACGCTTCGGTCACTTCCTTGCCCTTGGACGAGCGGAAGTCGCCGTCCTGGCTCTTGATGATCGTAATGCGCGAACAGTCGGCGATGCCTTCCAGGAACCCCTTGTTGCGGTCGTTGGCGGGGGACGACCCCGGCGTGCCCCGCAGTTCGAACACGCGGACATCGCCGGTGGTGTTCTTGACGAACCACTGGGCGGCGCGGCGCCCTTCTTCAACAAAGTCCGCTCCGATGAACGTCACGTAAAGCGAGTGGTCCGTCACGTCGACGGTCCGCCCGGTGAGGATCACGGGAATCCCGGCGGCCTTGATCTCGCGGAGGATCGGCTCGTAGCCGCTCTCGACGTGCGGCGAGAACACGATCACGTCGACCTTCTGCTGGATGAACGACCGCAGCGACTTGATCTGGTTCTCCTGCTTGCCCTGGGCGTTGGTGAACACCAGGTCGATCCCGCGCTTGGCGGCTTCGGACTTGACCGACGCGGTATTCGCCAGTCGCCAGTCGCTCTCGGAGTCCATCTGGGCAAAGCCGACCTTGATCGTGCCCGTGACCGGCTGGCTGCCCGGTCCCCGGTCGCTTTCGCCCTCGCCGCAGGAGATG
>CAZVEV010000373.1:0-5210 GCA_964625865.1 uncultured Planctomycetaceae bacterium
TTTACAATCCTGCTTCCGACTTGACAGAGGTTTGCTCATAGATGGGCTTTCGACTTTGAGCCCGTCGGGCTCCAGAAGAGAACGCGTCCGACCTCATCGTGGACCTACCGGGGCGAAGTGGATACCCCATTCTGCGAAATCTGCGGATAGCGCCGTTGTCGTTGTCGTTTCTTGTCGTTGGTGTCCTGTCGTTTCCTCGTTTGGTGATCGTCTGCGGGTTTCCGGTTTGCCCAAGCGTCCTGTCCCGTTGGTGACTCCAGCCTCTGCACGTCCGCATGGAAAGGCAAGGACTTACGTCTTGATTCTCCGCACATCTGGCGGATATCTCGCGGTTGTACTAGAATTCAGACAAATCGGAACCGGCCTGCAAGATACGCTCATCGCCTTGCTTGTCAATGCAAGGGCCTTTCCTGCAGTACAGCGTCCTCATGAAACATCGGCCGGTTGCGGTGCAGTGTCGGGTGGGCCATGAGGAGGAGCATGGCCCGCCAAGGCACGCGGAACCATGAGGAATCCCCCTCGGGTTTGCAGCGGACGGCCGGTAACGGGACGCCGAGGAGCTTGGTGCTCGGTTGGTGGCGTCGTTCCGTCGGAGGGCGGAGCGGCGCCATCGGGGTTTCCCGACAGATCGCGCGCGGTGCGCCGTATCGCCCCAGCCGGACCCCCTGGCACGCACGAGGCCGCGGCCTAAGCGACGATCTCTCGGCCGAGGGGGTAGAGACCGCCTATGGTCGCGGCATGCGGCTACGGGGCTTGGCCGGGACGCCGTGGCCAGCCGACCGTTCCCGCAATGGCGGTGGCGTGAAGGAAGGCTCTTGCATCTTGTCTTCACGGCGGTTATCAGCGGTCTCATGCAAACACCTCGCCAGGTCGTCGACAACCTGATGCGCAAGCGTCCGGCCGAGCGGGTGGCCCTGCGCGACTTGCCCTGGCCGGATACGCTGCGCAAGTGGGTCACCCAGGGCATGGACGCCGATGAGGAAGGCAAGCCGGCCGACACAGTCGACCACTTCGGGTTCGACATGGTGGGCGTCGGCGGGTGGTTCGACTGGCACGCCAAGCGCAGCTTCAGCGAGATCCTCGAGGAAACTGACGAGTGGAAGGTCGTCCGCAACGGATCGGGGGCGGCCCGGAAGTGGTGGAAGAACAAGTCCGGCACGCCGGAGCACGTGGACTTCCTCATGACCAGCCGCGCCGTGTGGGACCGCGACTACCGCCCGCACCTGCTCGATGTCGACCGCGAGCGCGTGGACGTCGAGGCGGCGCGCGAGCAACTGGCCCGCCGCCGCGCCCAGGGGCTGTGGACCTCGTACGGCCACCAGTTCATCTGGGAAAACATGCGCGGCTCGATGGGCGACACGACGATGTACATCTCGCTCGTGGACGACCCGGACTGGATCCACGATTACTGCCGCGTCTATACGGACATGTACAAGACGTACTGGCGGATCCTGATCGAGGAGGCCGGCCGGCCCGACGGGGCGTGGCTGTTCGAGGACCTCGGCTACAAGGATCGCCTGTTCTGCAGCCCCAAGACGCTGTCCGAGCTGATCTTCCCATACTACGCGGAGATGGTCGAGTTCCTCCACGCCTACGACCTGCCTGTCGTGCTGCACACGTGCGGCTACACCGAGCCGGCCCTGGAGATGATCGTTGACGCCGGCTTCGACGCACTGAACCCGATGGAGGTCAAGGCGGGCAACGATGCGCTGGCCTTCGCCGAACGATACGCCGAGAAGCTCACGTTCATCGGCGGGCTGGACGCTCGCATACTGGAATCCGGCGACCGCGACCTGATTCGCCGCGAGGTGACGGGCCTGATCGAGGGGATGAAGCAGCGAGGGGCCAGCTACGTGTACGGCTCGGACCATTCGATATCCACCAACGTGGACTACGACGATTTCAAGTACGCCATCGACGTCTATCGCGAGTGCATGATGTACTGAGCGTCCGCATCGGTCGGGCGCTACTCCAGCAGGAAGCAGTAGATCCCGAGCACGTTGCGGACGTAGAGGCGCCCGTCAACCAGGGCCGGGTGCGACCAGACGGCCCGCTCGGTCTCGTGGACCTTGGGGAACAGGTGCACTGATGAGACCAGGTCCATCTTCCCGCTGCGATCGGTCTTCAGCAGACAAAGCCTGCCCTCATGCGTCATCACCATCACGCGCCCATCCCCCGCGATGAACGAGCAGTAGGTGTCAAACGGCGCCTTGTCCGTGCGCCACAGCGTCGTGAGCCCGGCCCGCAGGTCGAGGCAGACCAGTTCCTCGCACGAGCCGAAGACCAGGCCGTCGACCACCACGGGCGTGGACGTGTCGGGCACCAGGTCGTCCGACTTGGCGACGGGCTTGGGGACGATCCTGCCGGCTGTGTCAAAGCCGTACAGCCGCGTGCCGTTGTTCTCCGTGGCCACCAGGAGTTTGTCGCCGACCACGATGGGCGTCGGGACGTTGAAGTCGTCGCTCTCGGGCGGCACGAGCGTCCACAGCCGCTTGCCGGTGGCCGGGTCCCATCCGCCGAGAGAGGCCGCATCGTGGCCGACGATCTGCCTGACGCCGCCCAGTCTGGCCGGCACGAGACTGCCATACCCCGGCGGGTCGCCTTCGGCGCGCCAGATCACCTTGCCCGTCGCCAGGTCCAGTGCGACCAGCGAGGCGGTCTCGGCCCCCGGCGCGACGATCAGCATCTCGTCGACCACCAGCGGCGTGCCGCAGAACCCCCACGTGGGCAACTCGGCGCCGAAGTCGGCGATCATGTGTCTCTTCCAAAGCACCTTGCCGTCGCCCACCCGCACGCAATGCAGGTGCCCGAACGCCCCCAGCAGGTACGCCCTGCCGTTGTGGATCACGGGATTGGCGCGCGGCGTGTTGGTGTAGTCCATTCGGGCCGGGGCGTTGTACGAGATGTTCCACAGTTCCCGCCCGGTATCGGCGTCCAGGCAGCGCCACACGTCAGCCGTCTCGCCGTTGCCCTTGTCTGCAACGATCACGCGCCCGTCCCGGACGCTGGCGCCGCTGACGCCCGGCCCGGAGAGCATTCGCGACCAGAGCAGGCGGGGCTTTGCGGGCAGGCGTTCGGGCACGTAGGGGCTGCGGGCCCGTCGGCCGGGACCGCGCCAGTCGGCCCAGCCGGTCGCCTTCGGGCCGACTTCCACAAACCCGTCTTTGGACTCCATCGCCTTTAGCAGGGGAGCGTCCTCTCGCAGGGCCAGCAAGGCCCCGAGAACGCTCTTGCGCGCCGCGGCGTCCAGGCGGTCGGTGGCGAAGACGGCTACGAAGGGCACCGGGTCGGTCTGATCGATCACGCGGAGCGTGCCCTTGTCGATGTTCCCGCAGCCTTCCAGAAGCGGCAGGGCGTAGCTCGATATCACCCCCGCGTCGGCCTCCTTCTCCACCACCGCCAGCGCCGTGGCCCCGCAGCCGGGGCGGATGGCCGGTTCGCCCGTCACGGGCAGGCCGAATGCGTCGAGCGTTGCGACCGCCGCCGAGTGTTTCTCGTCGGCCTCGACCGGGCCGAAGAGGACCTTGCGCCCCTTCAGGTCCACGAGCGACTTGGCCTTGTCGTTGGTGCGGACCACGAAGAGCCCCGTCTGCGTGACCGTGCCTTCTTTGCCGGTCAGCATCGCAATCGGCGTCACCGGCAGCGACAGCTTCCGGGCGTCGAACCGGACAACCGAGAACTTGCCGATCACCAGGTCCACCCCCTCGCCCACGCCGGCCGCTCGCGACGTCAGCGACTCGGCGAACGCCAGAGTCACCTCCCTGCCGAGGCGATCGGCCAGGAACGCCCCGAGCCTCTCGTACGGCCTCTGGGCGTAGCCGCCCACGCACTCGCAGGCCAGCCGCGCCGCCAGCGGGTCCATCACGACATCGCGCAGGGGGCCTGCCTCCGGGTCCCCCGGCCGCGCCGGCGCGGCCGGACCGTTGCCGCCCGCCCCATAGCAGCCGGACAGTCCCGTTATGGCGGCTGCGAGGACTGCTGTCGCGATCAGCGCGCAAAGAGACAATCTCGTCATGTCTGGCTCCTGTGAGGGGGCTCCGACCACCGGTGCCCGGTCCGGGCCGTCGACGTCGTGCCCGTCGCCCGGACCGCAAAACATGATATGTCTCGGGATCGGCCTTTACAACGGAGTTCGACCGGGCGTAGAGTATGGGCCATGACGCGGGACCGCACGTACCGCCGGGGCTGGAAACCGGCGCAAGGGAAAGGGACAGACCGATGACTGAATGGTGGGCGAGCCTTACCGCACTGAACAAGGCGTTCTACTACGCGGCGCTGTTCTTCGGCGTGCTGTTCCTCTGGCAGATCATCGCGGCGTTGATCGGCCTGGGCGAGCATGAGGCGGACGCCGACGCCGACGTTGGCGGCGGACTGGAAGCGGGCGACGCGGACGTCGACGCCGAGGTCGCGTTCGAATCCGACGCGACGTACGACGATTTCGAGCAGGGCGCGGCGGCCGATGCGATCGAGAGCACGGCCAGCTTCAAGCTCCTGGGCGTCCGCTCGGTCATCACGTTCTTCACGCTGTTCACGTGGGGCGGGGCGATGTACATGGACAGCGGGGTGTCGGTGACGTTGTCGATCACGTACGGGATGATCTGGGGCCTGATCGGCATGTTCATCATCGCGGGGCTGTTCTACCTGCTCCGCAGGCTCACCGAGACCGGCACGGCGGACCTGGCCAGTTGCGTGGGCTCGCGCGCGATGGTGTACCTGAACATCCCTGCCGGCGGGCAGGGTGAGATACGAGCCAAAGTGGGCGGCGTGATGAAGCACGTCAAGGCCCGCGCCGGTGACCAGGCCATCGAGGCCGGCCGCCATGTTCGCGTGGTGCGGAGGCTCACCGAGACGAGCGTCGAGGTCGAGCCGGTCGCGCCGAAGGAAACCGAAGCCCAACAGCAGAAGGAGTCGTCACAATGAGTCTGCACTCGCTGGCGTATATGGGGATACTGGCCGCCGATGCCGGAGTCGATGAGGACTTCCCCATTGGTCTGGTTCTTATCCTGATCCTTGCCGTCGCCGTGATCGGCATGGTGATGCTCGTGGTCAATCGCTACAAGCGCTGCCCGTCCAACAAGATCCTCGTGATCTACGGCAAGACCGGCAGCGGGGCGGCCCGGTGCGTCCACGGCGGGGCGGCGTTCGTCTGGCCGCTGATCCAGGCGTACGACTACCTGGACCTCGAGCCGTTCGTCGTGCCGATCGACCTG
>CAZVEV010000374.1:0-5178 GCA_964625865.1 uncultured Planctomycetaceae bacterium
CCGCACGAGAAGACCCACTGCACCGCGGATCCCGGACGTAAAACTGTTCTGGAGAAAATGAGACAGGAATTAGACGAGTGGTTTCCCGCGGAATCCCGCGGGGAGCCGGTAAGAATGGGAACAAGAAAAAAGCAGAAGAAGAGTAAGAAGAAACAACAGAAGAGTGATTAGTGTTGCGCCATGAATGATGGGCGGATTCACATCCGAAGTGCAACGGTGCGTTGGTGGAAACCCCTCACCCCCGGCTTGCCCTGTCGAGTGACCCTGAGCTTGTCGAAGGGAGCCCTGCCGAAGGGGCCTCCGACGCACGGTTACGCGGAATAGAGTGTCCCATCAATACTGAACAACCGAGGTCGCCATGTCAGCACCCACTTATCCTATAGAACTGAGAATAGTCGAGGCCAAGGGAACTTGCGCAGCCTGCCATTCCTTGGGCGACACATTCTCCATCCCAGGCACAACGGAACGGTTCGCCTGCGACTCGCTGTGTATTCATGCTCTGTATAGTATGTTACCCAAGATCATCGCTTTAAGGTACGGCGGCACATTCCCCTGGACACACGATGAACCGGACGTTGTAAGGCACGCCTGCCCGGATGCGACGAACGTGCGTGTATTTGAGATTCGCAGAATGAGACTGGAGCCGTAGTCCAGATGTCGAGAACAAACGGCCATGCAAACCCCTCACCCCCGGCTTGTCCTGAGCTGTGCCGAAGGGGCCACCGACGCGCGGTCACGCGGAATCAGGTTTCTTATCAGTCAGCAAGATCCCATTTGGGAGGATTGAACATGAATCGACGAACGTTTCTAGCCGGGATGGCGGCGGCGGCGGGCACGGCAGCGGGAGTGTTGACCGCGGCGCCCAGGCCGGCGCGCAAGAAGCCGAACATCCTGTTCTTTCTCGCCGACGATCAGCGTAACGACACGCTTGGCTGTGCGGGGCACCCGTTTGTCAAGACGCCGAACATCGATCGCCTCGCGGCCAACGGGGTGCGGTTCGCCAACGCCTTCGTCATCACGTCGATCTGCATGGTCAGCCGTGCGAACATCCTTACCGGCACGGCCGGGCGGACGCACTGCGTCCTGACCCGCGCCCCGGAGGTCAAGCCCGAGGCGCTGCGGGAGACCTATCCGCTGGAGCTGCGCAAGGCAGGCTACCGGACGGGCTATATCGGCAAGTGGCACGTGCGGGCCGCCGGGTTCAATCCCGCCGATCAGTTCGACGTCTATCACCAGATCTTCCGCCGCCCGTACTTCAAGCCCCAGCCGGACGGAACGAAGCGCCACGCAGCCGAACTGATCGGCGACCGCGCCGTCGAGTTCCTCCAGTCGCAACCGGCCGACAAGCCGTTCTGCCTGTCGATCGGCTTCAACACGGCCCACGCCGAGGACGGCGACAAGCGGCCCGGCATTGGGCACTTCCCCTGGCCCAAGGCGGTCGACGGACTGTATGAGGACCGGAAGATGCCCCTCCCGCGCCTGGGCGATGCGAAGATCTACGACAGCCAGCCCGACTTCCTCAAGAAGTCGATTAACCGCGCGCGGTATCACTGGCGATGGGACACGCCCGAGAAGTACCAGACGAATATGCGGGCGTACTTCCGCATGCTCACGGGTATGGACGGTGTGATCGGGCGCGTGCTCAAGGCGCTGGCCAAGTGCGGGCTGGCGGACAATACGATCGTCGTCTACACGGCCGACAACGGCTACTACATGGGTGATCGCGGTTTCGCGGGCAAGTGGTCGCATTACGAGCAGTCGCTTCGCGTGCCGATGATCATCCACGACCCGCGCCTGGAGAAAGCCCAACGGGGCCGCGTGGTCGAGCCCATGGCGCTGAACATCGACCTGCCCAGCACGTTTCTCGACTGGGCCGGAGTGAAGCCTCCCGCCAGCTACCAGGGACGCAGCCTCGGACCGATCGTTAACGGACAGAAACCCAAGTGGCGCGACGACTTCTTCTGCGAACACCTCCAACTGCACCCGACCATCACATGGGAGGGCGTGCGTGACACGCGGTACATCTACGCCCGCTACTTCGACCAGGACCCCGCGTACGAGTTCCTCCACGACCTGGAGAAGGACCCCGACCAACTCACCAACTTCGCTGGCGACGCCAGATACGCCGACATCCTGTCAAAGATGCGCCGCCGCTGCGCCCAACTGGTCAAACAACACGGCGGCCCCATGCCTCCCCTGGACCAGCGCACCCGCAAACGAAGACAAAAACGCGCCCGGAAGAAGTAGGTCCTGCACAGGTGTCATGGGCGCCGCCCTGATTCTCCGAACCTGTTCCTGTCGCCATTGCCCTACTCAATGGCCAGAGCTTTGGGTTCCGTACTGACCTTCATTCCCATTGACCTTGCTTTGGACTCAAGACTGAACGACCCGGAGGCCCCTTACCCCCGGGCCACCGGCGCACGGTCACGCGGAATCAGAGCTCCTATCATCTAATGCTCTACGCGCCTTTGGCAGTGCTGTTGGTCGAGTCGCCCTGGCTAGATGAGAAATTCGGCAGCGAGTTCATCGCCCCGCCCACGTCGAGCAGGACGGGACCGGTGTAGCAGTTCATGGTCAGATCGCTGCGCAAGCGGCGCACCGGCAAGCCCAGGCAAGCCCGACCTCCGTTCCCCTAAACCGGAAGGCCAGCCGTAAGGGGCTGGCCTTGTAAGGGGTAACGAACACGCGCGGCAGGATTCGAACCTGCAACCTCCGGTTCCGTAGACCGGTGCTCTATCCAATTGAGCTACGCGCGCTCAGAGATCAGATTGTCCTTAACCGGCTCCAAAGAAGCAGCTAAGCGTTCGAGATACTCCGGCAAGCCCCGATAGGCGCTGACCGATCTCGACCGATCGGCACAGTATAGGGACTGCCCCCCGCTGTGGCAAGCCCAAAACACGGCATCTTCTCGAAAAGGGTGCATCCCTCTTGAGTAGGTAGAGCGATAGCGAACCGGTCTGGTGCAGGCGCGGGCCGGCAGAATATCAAGACGAGGCGACCTGTTGCGGCGACCTGTGCCGCCCTTCCAGGGTGAGGCCCTCTTGTTGGAATCCGTACCGGACCCTTCCGGGCCCGGCCAAGACCCGTCTGCCGGCGGGCAGGTCGGACGGTCCTTCCGCTTCCACCCGCTGCGCCTGGTGAGGGTGGTCATCATAGGCCCCGACGGCAAGGAAAGTAATCGCCGTGCCGGACGCATCCCGTACAATGACTTCTGGCACGGTTTCCTGGACGATTCGACCATCGTCACGCCGGGCAACGAGTAGTCACAACGGCGTAATCCGAAGCGGTCTGCCCGGCAGGGCGTTTGGGTCCACCTGGGTTGACGCGCCAGCCGGTACGCGGATCGTGGAGTTTGCTTGCCTCCTGCGCCGCAAATGCCGATAACATCACGCATGCTGGAGACTCCATCGTCCCCGTCGTCTGCCCGGACCCGCCTGATGCGGTCGACCCCGGCATGGTGGGTGATCTGCCTCGTGGTCTTCTCGCTGCTCTACCTCGCTACATGCCAGCGGGGGGTCAGTTGGCAGGACAGCGGCAACTTCCAGTGGCGCGTGCTGACGGGGGATTACCATGGCGACTTGGGGCTGGCGCTGGCCCATCCGCTGTACATTGCCGCCGGGCGAGCGGTAACCGCGATTCCGGTCGGGCCGTGGGCGGCACGGCTGAACTTCTTCAGCGGGCTGGGAATGGCCGTCGCGTTGGCCAACGTGATGGCCGTGGCGACGCTGCTGACGGGCAAGCGGTGGATAGGCGTGGCCGTCGCCGCGATGCTGTCGGTCTGCCACACGGTCTGGTGGCTGTCGACGATCGCCGAAGTCTACACATGGTCCGTCGCCGGCCTGACGGGGGAAATCTGGTTGCTCGTGATGCTGATTCGCCGCCCGCGCCGGGGCGTGCTGGCCGGACTGGCCCTGGTCAACGGGCTGGGCTGGTGCGTGCACAACTTCTCGCTGCTTCCCCTGCCGGTGTACGCGACGGTGGCTATCGTCCTGGTGGCCCGGCGGCGGCTTCCTGCGTGGTCGTTGGCCGCTGCGGTTGGGGCGTTCTGTCTCGGGGCGGGGGTGTATCTGGCGATGATTGCACATCAGGCCGCCGCAACAGACGACCTGTTCGGGGCGATCCAGTCCGCCTTGGTGGGGAACTTCGGGACAAAGGTCTTGAACGTGTCAGCCGTGTCGAAGCACGCGAAGGAGAACGCGGCATTGATGGCTATCAACTTTGTCAGTCTTCTCGGGCCACTGGCTATCGTGGGCTGGGTGCGACTGCGTCGTCGTTTGGGGCCGGCCCTGGCGTCGGCGATAGGGGCCATTACGGTCATTCATGTCCTCTTCGTGGCGCGATACAACGTACCAGACCAGTTCACCTTCCTCCTGCCGACGCTGGTGACGGTCGCCCTGGCCGCAGCGGTGGGGCTGGCGGAGTTGGCTGAACGATCGCGAGGGTGGCTCAACGCGAGCATGGTGGCCTGCGGCCTGTCTGTCGCCCTGGCGCCTGTCATCCTCGCCTGGGCCCCTGCCCTGGCCGACCAGGCGGGAGTAGACCTTCCCGAACGACAGCGGTTCCGCGATGAGGTCCGCTACTGGCTGATTCCGTGGAAACACGACGAGAACTCGGCCGAACGGTTCGCCCTCGCGGCGTTACGGCAGGCCGCACCAGGCGGAGTGATTCTCACCGACAGCACGGCTGACGAGGCCATACGGGTGGTCCAGCGTCTCGGGGACCTTTCCTCAGGTGTGGCGGTGTGTTTGCCGAGGGAAGGCATACCGGCCTATGACGACGATCCGGGAGCATTTCGTGCGGCGTTGGGGGGACGGCGGCTGTACCTGTCGCGTCCGCCAACGGGGAAGCTGGCCGAGGATGCGGAATTTGACAAGCCCGCGGACCATCAGGCCTTGTATCGCCACACCGCGTGGCGAGCCAAGGCATCGCTCTGACGGTTTGACTGTCGCGGGGTTAGGCGGACAAGAGGTGGATGCGCGCCACGCTGGCGGCCTTGGCTCGTGCAAGGCCCTTGCCACCCCGGCCAATATTTCTGGGGGATTTCTCAGGCCAATGGCCGGAATGATCGAGTATAATAAGGGAAACGAAACGTTTGTGCGTGAAGGAATACTACCATGAGACGAGGTTCTCAGCGACGTTCTGGAAGTGTAGGAACACGGGCGGGTTGAAAATGGGGTC